>NZ_JBEOPL010000007.1:0-204229 GCF_040310065.1 Shewanella sp. TB7-MNA-CIBAN-0143 | reverse complement strand
TGAGCTCTCATTGACCGCCCCCTCTATTTAATTATTGGATGATTTTAAGGGGTGACAACAATCCTGACACAGGGGGCTCTATTAGGTGCAATTTTAAGCCCTAATAAAGTTCTTGATAGCAAGCCTAAAGGTAATTACCAACAAGCAGTTAAAAGTGCTCGTGAGATATTAAAGCCGATTATCGAGAAACAGCAATTAGATTGCGATTCAGTAGAAAAAATCATTAGATCTAAAAAGTCGGCTATTTATGTTGAAGGTTGCCCTGGTGCTGGTAAAACACGGCTGATAGTAGACCGCGTGAGACATTTACTTGCTCAAGGTGTTAACCCAAGTTCTATCTGTGTGCTTGCTTTTACTAAAATTGCAGCTCATGAGTTTACATACCGACTTAAAGAGCAAAAGCTGTATTCAGATGGCATGATTGTCAGTACTTTTAGTGGTTGGTGTAACACCCTTCTTAACGAAGAGAATATGCTCCCAGCGCTTATAGATGAGCAAGCTCGTAATGCCATTCAGTCATGTATCAAAAAGTATAATAAATCTGCCGAAAGAGATAATAAATCCATTACTGTGAAGCGTTGTATCGCACTATTCAATCATATGGCGAATTTTAATAATCCCGACATTATCCTTTCTATCAAGAAAATTGATCCTTACTTGGTTGATTATACTTCAGATATTGAAGCAATTTTTAAGATTTATGATGAATATAAAAAAGGAAAGTATCGTGATTACAATGACATGCTTGTTCAAATGAGAGAAGGCTTGAGCAAGCCTGACTTCCTTGAAAAAACAACTAGTCGATATGAACACATGATAATTGACGAGATTCAAGACACAAATCTAGTTCAATGGGATATCATCAAAACAATGTATATTCATAAGGTTAAACTTTTTTGTGTAGGTGACCCTGCCCAATCTATCTTCGGCTTTCGTGGTGCTGATAGTCAGTATCTTGCTAAATTTGGACAACTATTTAAAGGTAGTAAGTTTCAACTGACGCGAAACTATAGGACTACAAAGTCCCTTGTTAAGTTATCAAATGCACTGAGATTTCAGATTAATAAGACATTTATCGGCTCTGTAAGCGTATCTAAAGATAATGAGGTAAGTGACGAGCTTGCTCAAGTTAAGTACTGCGATGAGTTAAATGATGCTGTTGCATGGCTAATCAAGAACATAAAGAATTCGAGTGAGCTTTATGCTCAACAACTAATCTTGTGCCGCTATAATGAACAAATTGAGATTATAAAAACAGCAATGATCGATGCAGGATATGAGGTTTCGAAAAAATATGTAATACAAGTCTCAGAAAATTACTCTATACCAATATTAACTTATCATTCTTCTAAAAGTCTGGAGGCTGAGAATTGCTATGTATTTGATCCCCTTTTTAGTAAAAAGAAACTTTCTACATATAAAGAAGAATTGCGTAATACCTACGTTGCTTTTACTCGATCAAAAATAGCATTGACTATACTTGTTTGTGCAACCGGATCAAAAATATATGAACTTGACGAAAAGACTTCAAAGAGACAGAGTAAGAGCATCTTTCTTAACTTACCAGATGAATTTACTCAGGTTATAGAATCTTAGTTGTTAATTATTATATAGCTTTACCAAACTCACTAGAATTTTGATCTGTTACGATTCTAATGATGTTAAATCTGCCATTTTAGAGGGATAAATTCTTTATACTTGTACCTTTAATTTTTACTGCTAAAATAACTGTAATTATATACAGTGGTGTTAGCTATGCGCGTTATCCCTATACCTGCAAGAGCAGGCATTACAGGTTTTGAAAGTCCAGCAGCTGAATACAGTCAGCTAGGCATGAGCTTGGATGATTTACTGATTGAGCATCCAAGCTCAACCTTTATAGGTATTGCTCAAGGCGAGTCGATGCAAGACGTCGGCATCTTTGATGGTGATATGATCATTGTTGATCGTCATGAGACTGCTCGAAACGGCGATGTCATCGTTGCCAATTTTAATGGCGAGTTTGTCTGTAAGATTCTAGATACCAAGCGGCGTGTTCTCCTTTCTTCTAATCAGCAATACCAACCTGTCATTATTCATGAATACGATGATTTTAGTATTGAAGGCGTAGTCACACGTTCTATTCGTTGCCACCGTCAAAGCCCTCTGTTGTGTGGTAATTAGATGTTTGCTCTAGTTGACGCTAATAGCTTCTATTGCAGTGCCGAACAAGTGTTTCGTCCAGATTGGCGCGGTAAGCCAGTTATTGTGCTAAGTAACAACGATGGGATGATTGTTGCTGCTAATCGTCAAGCTAAAGAAGCTGGCATTGGGAAGTTTCTACCTTACTTTCAAGTTAAAGCCTTATGCGCTCAACGTGGAGTTATTGTCTGTTCCTCAAATTATGAACTCTATGCTGACTTATCTAGCAAAATGATGGACATCATTGGCCGCTTTGCCCCTGAGCAACATGTTTACTCTATTGATGAAAGCTTCCTCTCTTTTAAGAACTGTTATCCAGCTATCAAATGCCTCCTTACGCAAGGCCAGTTAATCCGCCGTGCTGTGTGGAAAGAAGCGCGGCTAGCAGTCTGTGTGGGTATTGGTGAAACACTTACTCTTGCTAAAATCGCCAACCATGCAGCTAAGAAGATTGAGGGCTATAAAGGGGTTTGTTTCATTAGTAATGAGCAAGAGCGTATAGCTATTTTAAAGCAGCTTGCTGTAGGGGATGTTTGGGGCATAGGACGTCGAATAAGTAAGAAGCTTGAGCTAATGAATATCCGTACAGCGTTTCAACTCGCGTCTATGCCGCCGACACTGGCAAGAAAGCAATTTAGTATTGAAATAGAACGTACCGTTCGTGAGCTTAACGGCCAAGCCTGTAAAGTATGGGATGAGGTGAGGGCAGATAAAAAGCAGATATTTTCGACTAGAAGCGTAGGTGAGCGCATCACTGATTTTGAGTCGTTACAGCAAGCATTGAGTAAGCATGTTGCTATCGCATCGAGTAAAGCACGTAAGCAAGGCTCAAACTGTAAGACTATGCTGATTTTTGCCAGTAATTCACCCCATGATGAACGACCAGTAAGCTACAAAGCTATTGTGCATTTCCCATGTCCAACTAACTGCACTGTTGAGCTAACCAAAGCTATGAGTGAAGCCGCCCCAAAGCTTTTTCGTGAAGGCATACATTATTACAAAATCGGTATAGGGCTTATCGATTTAGCCAGCGAAAAGCATAACCAATTCGATTTGTTTAACCCTCCTAAAGCTAATCCAGCTTTGATGCATACGCTAGATGACATTAACCAACGCTATGGCAGTGATACGATGTTTCTAGCAGCTCAAGGCATAGAGCACAAGTGGTCAATGCGCCGTGACCTGCTAACGCCTCAATACACAACCAAATGGCTCAGTGTACCCAGCATTAAGTGTTAACGAGGTTTTACCCGAAAGAACTTTGCTCAATACTGTTAGTCATTATATAAAACAAACAAATACTAGAACGGATTTAATAAATCGCTATCAAAGTTTAAGCCTTCAAGCTCTGAATTAATAAATAATCTCTTAAAAGCCTCATTGCAATATATAGAATAGCCGCCTTGTAATTTTGACTTAAAAAGTAGCTTATTTTGAATATCTTCATTCAAAAAAGCTAATGACTTAAGACCGTCTTCAAAGCCATCTATATAGTTCATTTCACATAAAGTTGGATCTTCATTCGCAAAAACTTGAGGATTAAATAACATTAAAGACTCTCCATCAGCATTGACCTTTACAAATTCACCATAGGGATGGATTTTATCGCCGAGAAATAGATATGCTGATTGAGTCAATAATAGAAAATTTCCAAGTACATTTATGTCAAAATTTTGCTTTCGTGCTTGTGGAATAAAATTGCAGTCAAACTCACCATCCCACAAGTCCGCTATATTGGAATTATCATAGGGTAATGCCATTAGTTTTCTTACCACGACCTCGAAGGTGAGGTCAGTATTACTTACTATTTGATTAGTCATTGTTACAGTATTTAAATCAACTAAATCATATGAGCCATTAGGCTTTTTCAAATAGTATGCGCTCATAGTCCTTTCCACTGTTCATCTTTGGCATCAAATATAGTACTTGGTAACGTGCCTGTTTTTATATGAGTTTTCATACTACTTAACCTTCTAGAAAACTGTTCTTTATTTGGTACTCTCTGCCCGCCAAGATTTATACCTATCCAAGATTCGTAGTTATAGCGATGAAGCTTTCGGTGTACTGGCGCACTCTCAGTTGCCCAGTTTATACTTTTGTTTTTCATAAAGTTTATTAACCATGTGCCATTAATTGGGTCATTGATACCAAACCCTACTAAATGGAAATTCAATCTAGCACTTAAAATTGCAAATTGATTAAACCTACCGACACCAGGAATTATATGATGAGCTTCATGATTAACCGTTGGCTTAGGTTCACCAATAGCCCTTAAAAATTGAGCTAGTTTATCTGTAGGGTGATGCTCTTCATTAGTCAATTTTTCTATTGTCGCTTTACTAGCTTGATCTCTGTATTCAGCTAAAGCAGCCTGAGCTATTGATATGGAACTAATGCGATCCTTTTCTCTTTGAAGGTGGCGAAAATCATTATTTAGTTGTTCAAGTAAAGCTTCACTTGGATTCGAAGTCGCTTTCTTATCGAAATATTTTTTAGCTAACAACTCAAAATTGTAAACAGCCATTTCAAGAGATGAAGGGTTTGATGGTCTAGATGGGCGTGGGTATTCCTTTAACTTATTCATGTTTTATGTACTCCATTACATATAAAAACTTGAACGTAATTTAAAACAGAATTGATAAATATACAAATATCATTTGCTTAAGGTCGGCATGAAATCCATAACCTCTAATTCAACCACTTAAATGCAATACGACAAGGAATAGAGCACAAGTGGCTAAGTGTACCCAGCATTAAGTGCTAACTAGGTTTTTGCTTTGATTAATGTTTTCACTGTTAGTATTACTCATATGCTTGGTCTGACTAGATAAATCAGGCATTATCTAGTCACTGTTCCTTAGCTTGAAGTTCTCAATGAACCTCCTCAAAATTGGTCTACCACTCTTTCTACTGGCTCTCAGCTCTACAGCCATTGCAGCAGGAAATACATCTAATGATTCATTCAACAAAGCAAAAAAGATGCTCGAGCGGGAGGTCTATCAAGATCACCGCGTAACCATCTACTGTGGTGCTAAATTTGACGCTAAAAAGAACATCGAAGCACCTACAGGTTTTGTTACTTCTAAATACATTAAACGGGCAAAACGGGTTGAGTGGGAACATGTAGTTCCGGCGGAGAACTTTGGCAGAGCCTTCAGTGAGTGGCGTGATGGTCACAAGAGTTGTGTCGATAACAAAGGTAAGTCGTTTAAGGGACGTAAGTGTGCTGAGAAGATGAATACAGAGTATCGATATATGCAAGCCGATATGCACAATCTTTTCCCTGCCATCGGTGCAGTAAACGCACTACGCAGCAACTACAACTTTACTATGCTGCCCTCAGCGGTGTCTGACTTTGGTAGTTGTGATATGCGTATCGATGATCGTAAGGCACAACCACCGATAGCTGCTCGTGGCGTTATAGCTCGAACACACATGTATATGGAACAGACATATCCTAAGTACAAAATGAGTAAACAACAAAGTCAATTAATGAAAGTTTGGGACAAACAAGATCCAGTTTCTAAGTGGGAGTGTAAGCGGTCAAAACGTATTGAAAACCTTCAGGGGAATGCAAATACAGTGGTCGAGAGCCGTTGTCAATCAGTTGGTTTGTAGGCGTTTAGATGAGCGGCTAGCTCGCTTATGCCCCAAAGCTCCTACGTTTACTGCTACAGCACTTTTCTGAGTTTGAATATGAACCGTTATTTGACCACAGCAAATTTAGATGAATTAGAACGGCGATTGAACTTATAAATACAACAAAGACTACGGATTATCGTAGCCTTTTTCTTTTGTCGTACGTTAATAAAGTAGAAAATTTAGAACCTTTGACCGTAAGGCCGTTGATTTGGACATGGAGAGAAATCAAATTGATTATAGTTATGTCTCGGCCATGATGTTCGATTGTTATCTATGTTTTAGTGAGTTAAAAATCATTGTCTTAATTGATTTAACTACTTGTAGTATCAATTTTAAAGTGTAGTCTCATACTGTATATTAAGACGATAAAACTGACTTTACACAGCATGGTTGATATTAACTGATGGAACAAGATGCAATTAAGCTACAAATAAGAGACTGGCTTTCCAGAAGGGTACCGGCGGTTGGCGTAAGAGATGTCATAGGTTTACCTGTTGCTATTGGTTCTGATATTGGGAATGTTCGAAAAGAAAATCAGGATAGAGCTGTTATATTAAGAGCTCAAGTTTCTACGAATAAATTTTTTCTAGTCGGTGTTTTATGTGATGGTATGGGCGGAATGGTTGAAGGGGGGGGGTGTGCATCTCTGGCTGTTGCTTCTTTTATATCTAGTTGCATTAGAAATAGAAAAATACCCGTAAAAGAACGTTTAGTTAAAGCGGTCGAATTGGCTAATGGAGATGTTTTTCAAGAGTATAGTGGTAAAGGTGGTGCAACTTTATCTGCTTTTATCATGGATAGTGATGGGCATTTTGAGGCAATAAACGTCGGTGATAGCCGTATTTATGTAAGTGACAACCATGACATGCATCAGGTGTCTGTTGATGACACCATCGCGGGTCAATTAAACCAACAAGAGCCATCATCGCAGTTAAGTAATAAACTATTACAATTTGTTGGTATAGGAAGAGATATTGAACCTCACTTACTCGATATGCCATCACCTAATACAATAGCAAAAATGATTATCACAAGTGATGGTGTCCATTACTTGAATGATAATACATTGAAGTCAATGTTAGTTCAAAATGCGTCTTCCTTAGAATTGTCAAAGCGATTCATTCATGTAGCAAAATGGTGTGGTGGGCACGATAATTCTACTGTTATAACTTTGTCTGATATTTCTTCAATTTCATCTTCATCTGACAATGTTAAGACGGGAACAGTGCAACTCTGGGATCCATATGGTGATGTACAGTTTATAGGTATAGAAAAGAGTCAGCAAGTTGACCCTCCTTCTTTAGTAACTAATGAAGAATTGAATGAATCTGATATTGACGTTGATTTAGTTAGTGATAATAGTACGCCTGAGGATGTACTTGTTAAAGCTTCAGTAAAACAAAAACGGAAAAGTAAAAAGGCAGAGAAAGATAATTCTCCAAAGAAAAAGCCTCAATTAAGGATTGATTTTAATGACTAGCAGTTCAATACCTGTTCTTCCTCCTCGATATATTCCTGATGGTAGCAGTGGTAGCGGTGGTTTTAGTGATGTGTTTTTTTGCCATGACACCCACTTACAGCGAAAAATAGCTATAAAAACGATTAAAGATTTAACTGAATTAGATAGGCTTAAAGACGAAATATCGGCATTAATGAAATTACGTTCAAAGCATGTAGTACAGGCTTTTGATATTATTGAAAATATAGATGTCTCATTCGCTATAGTTATGGAATATATCGACGGGTGTGATTTATTTGATATCAATTTTAAAAGTCTAAATTCTTTAGATTTATTGAAAATATTATGGCAGGTGGCCTCAGGTATTACAGATATTCATTCTGCAGGGCTGATTCATAGAGATATCAAGCCTAACAATATGAAATTGGATGCTGAAGGTATTCTGAAGATTTTTGATTTTGGTTTGGCGCGCAATATAGGTAGAGAAGCCAGAACTGTTGGGTTTAAAGGCACTATAGGCTTTTCAGCTCCAGAACAGTTTAAAATTGATGAGGTCTCATTTACATCCGCTATTGATGTATATGCTTTTGGTGCAACAGCACTATATTTAGCAACGCAAGATTTACCCAAAGAATTGAAAGCTAAAATTCCACCCTTACCCTTACCCGATAATGCTTTTAATTGCGAATTACTTAACGATTACCCACAATTGATTATACTTTTTGAAAAGTGTTTATCTACAGAGCCAGCCAATAGACCAACAATGAAAGATGTTAGGGATGAGATAAGTAAATATCTTCTTTTTGATAAACATCAAGCTCTTGCCGTAATAAATGGTGTTCCCCATATCCTTAATTTTAAGGCTCGAACAGCTAAGTTAGGGCTAGGTAAAATTGGTTCCTTTGAACTTTACTACGATGGCTTTGATTTTCTATTAAAAAATGTGTTGGGTGAAGTGTACGTGAATAATCGATATGTAACAGAGGATATAAAAATACCTGGAGCTTGTGTTGTTGGTATAGGCGCGAGACATCGTCATTATAGCGAGCGAAGTTTTATTACATTTGATGTTTCTAATCCGGAGGTTGCACTATGAATGGACCACATAATGCAGGAGATTGGATAGCTTCAAGATACCATATTACTGACTTCGTTGGCGAAGGCGGGATGCAATTTGTGTATAAAGCTCATGATGTAATACTTGACCGATATGTAGCGTTGAAAACTCCTAAAGACTCAACTGCGGAAAAACGTTTTCATCGAAGTGCAATTGTCTCTGCTAAAGTAAATCACCCTAATATCGCGAAAACATTGGATTATTTAGAGCAGAATGATCGGCCATATTTAGTTGAAGAATTAGTTGATGGCTTAGATTTATCTAAAGCAATTTTGCAGAATCTTGACTATTTAGACCCATTTTTAGTTGCTCGAATTTTTCATCATTTATCTAAAGGGTTGGCAGCATCACATCATGCTGGAGTTATACATAGAGATTTAAAACCCACTAATATTATGGTTAGTGGAAGTTATCAATTAACAGCTTTAAAAATTACCGATTTTGGTATAGCTAAGATGGCAGAAGAAGAAATCGTTGAAGCCGTAGAGGGCGGAGATATTACGAATAGTACATCTGCTACTGCGGTTGGTGCATTACCTTATATGGCACCAGAAGCAATTGAAACTCCAAGAGAAGTTGGTTTAAAGGCTGATGTTTGGTCATTAGGTGCAATGATGTATGAACTATTAACAGGGCAAAAACCTTTTGGTTCTGGACTTCGTGCTGTTAGGCATATAGTTGAGGGTAAATATGATCCTTTTCCTGCATTTTTAACATCTAACCCACAGTTCAGTTATCTATCAACAGAGTTAATATCCCTCATTAAATCCTGCTTAATAGTTAATGTAAGTGAGCGGCCTACAGCTGATCAATTAGTTGATAAATGTAGTTTTCTTTGTTACCAAGTCAGCCAACGTTATATTGGCACCATAAAAGATATTAATTATAGAAAATGGGGGTTTATTACCGTTCCAGATCAAAGTGATGTTTTTTATCATATTGATAGTATGTATGGGAAAAAACCTATTATTGGTGAAAAGGTTATGTTCTCAAAATATTCGGGTGACGGGGCAGATCGCGCGCTTCCCATTGTGCGGTTAAAGCAATAAATCTAACAAAAACTGGAGTTATGCTTAAATGCCTAGTGACGGTCTAGTAAGTTGGGAGGCTATAATAGCCTGCATTTCTAGTCTATCCCAAAAGGGTAGGTGTATACGGTGGTAAACATGCTTCCATTTGTATCAATAGCTTGCTACAGCATCCAATCTAGTAGCCGTTACTAGGTAAGACGAAACTTAGGTGGTTATTTATGACTTGAAAGAAGGGCGTCACTCCTCTTTCAATCTTAAAAATAACCGAAAGTTACATTCTTTATTAGTGAGTATGCTTTGATATTTCACTAATACTTGATGGCGATACTTATTGAGTTACATAGTAACTGTTCAATGATGTGTAGTATGGAGCTTGCAATTTGTGGGAATCAGGATGATTTGGAACTAGTGAAAAGTACAATTCCTATGTATGAGGCTGCAATGCTTAACATCGATAAATGCTTACAAAGCTTGTACGAAGAACTTGAATTTTCATCTAAAGAAAAAGAGAGATAACAAAGGCATTAAGGTAACGCTTTACTCTCGGCGGTTTTGGTTTGGAGTTCAACTGTCTTGGTGAGTGTGGCATAGAGCACCTTATGCCAAGCGTAAGAATTTGGAGGTAATATGCAGCCAGCATGGTCATTTGATGACTTTAAAGAAAAGTATTTTTTTCATACTAAACACAAACATGATGTGTTTAGCCAAATAGAAGAAGCAACAATATCGCCAGTCTTGGCTAGTTTGCGCGGAGTGTAGTGGATGACATTTACTGGACAATCAATTATAGGTTTTGCCATTATTCTATTAACTAATTTGAGCTAAATTAGCAGTGTAGTTGACAAGTTTTTGTCCAGAAACGGGCTAAGGGATTGACTCATTTATGCCCCAAAGTGTGTTTCGCAGTTCAAAAGGGAAATAGTGCGAATAAAGCTTTATCTATAGAAAAACTAATGTGGTGTAGCTACTTTCAGCCGAGAAGTTATATATGTCCCATCTTTTGGTGATTTCGTCTTGTGCCAACTCACCTCTAGCCCACGCCTCATATGAAGTTCTTGTTCATCAACTCGCAAATTTGCTAGCGGCTTCCTTCAGACCAATCCTCGCGGATAAGCCCTTGCCATTCGCTAGTATTTAATATTAAATAACATATTGTTATTTAAACGGTGACCTTCCAGAAGAGGACTTTCGCCTCCTTAGTTCATGCCCATGCTGGGCGTATACAAGCGCGTACACATGACCTTCGGCAACTTTCACCCTTATTGCTGTTACAAAAGTCCGACTGTTATATCGGCCCGTGACGCGGGCGTTAAGTTTTAAGATAAATCGGAGTAAACGTCAGATGATGAGAGGTGTGTTTATAGGAGCAGGAGCTTCGTATGAAGTAGGAATGCCTTTAGTATGGGAATTTACTCAGACTCTTAGAGAAAATATTCTTAAACGACTTGACTCTAAGCTCTTTAACTTTGAAACGGATGATGAATTAAAGTCATTTTTTATTGAAATCTTGAGCAATGAAGATCTCCATTATGAGCAAATTGTCGGTTTGCTCGAAAAAAAACACATTGAAGCTCGAGCTAATAACCAAAGAATACACGGAGTAATTGTTCAACTAATAGAATGTATACAGTTGTTGCTATTGGAAGAGCAATCTAACACACTTAAATTTTTATCTGAGAAAATAAAAGACTATTACGGAATAAAATCTTTAATAAATCAAGAAAGGGTTTTAAATATCTTCTCCCTAAATCACGATATAGTTTTTGAAGAAATTCTAGATTTTTACAAAATTCCGTATAAAGATGGATTTTATAAAAGAGAAACTAATTACAATCATATCGCTAAATTTAAAGCAGTTACATCATTTGAGTTGGAAAATGGAGACCTAGATTTTTTCAAACCTAATGAGTGTGGTATAAACCTCATTAAACTACATGGTTCATTAGATGTATTTGCTGCTGAAGATCAAAATCTCTTCTTAAAGTCATATGGTGAGACTAGTTTCGTCGGTTCAAACTATGCTGAGATAAGAAAGGTAGAAGATAGAAATCTCGAGATACTTCAAAGAGATGGTGTTAGAACTACAAATGAGTTGTGTGTTCATGACCGTTCAGGGGAACTTCAATTTTTAAGACGGTCATTACTGTCTGGTGCTCATAAGTTCAAAGGTCTATTCGATCAAATAATTCCTGTATCACTATTACAATTTTTCAAGCAACAACTCAACCTCATAGATCAGCTAACAGTTATAGGTTACAGCTTCGGAGATGAGCATATCAATGATGCGCTAAAACAATGGCTGGAATGCGAGTCTCGAACCATTGTAGTTTATGACCCATATAGGAGTGATATTCCTGATGAATTTGATAATTATAGAGATCAATTCACATTAATAAAGGGTGGCCTCACAGATTATTTTCTCAAATATGACTCATCTCAAGAATCATGGGTAACAGAATCTAGGCGAGAAATGCTTAAGACTGTACGAGACAACCTTAAATCTAGACGTCTAGGTAAAAAAACTAACAAAAAATCCAGATGACATCTACGGCGCACCAGCTTTAGATGTTAATCCATAAAAATTTTAATCTGAAACTCACGAATTAAAACTAGAAATCTAGCTCGCTTTTGTCCACTAACGTGTTAGAGCACTGTTATTCGATTATGACAAAGCTATAGTGATAAGAAGTCGAATTTTCAGATTCATCTATATCAAGCTAAGTTAGTTACAAATGAAGCAAAATATGACTGTTTATGCAGTTTTGTGTGCATAAGCTTAGTCTTATTTTGAATCAGCACAAGAACACGCAGAATGCTCAGTTTAAGCGCTAAAACATGCTAAAAGTGCACGTTAACAACTATTAAAGTGCAATTGCTTTATCTAATCAGTATTATGTGGTCTATAGAAAGTACTATGTAAATTTACTTTTTCAATGTGCTAGTTTGAGTGAATAGCTATCTTAGCTATCTTAGCTATCTTAGCTATCTTAGCTATCTTAGCTATCTTAGCTATTTAATACCATGCAACTTTAGGTACTATCACTTCGTACGTAATTTGATATTATCTAATGTTTACTTAATTTATTTACGCTATGGCTTCGAGGGAATGATGTATTTTTATAACGTAAGTAAAGAGAAAATTAGTAATGAGAAATTCATTCTAAGCCACTTTGGTTCCAGTCCAGATGTTTCGGCTGATAGAATTGATGGTATGTTTGCACATCAGAATGTATATATGATCCTAGGAAATCAAGTAAATGTCATTAATACAAATAATATTTTAGTTGATAGAATATCAATTCCGGATTTTACAAAATTGTTTAGTGAATTTGCAAAACAATTTTACATCTATGAGTATCAAGTCAAAACTGGCCGTTCAATGCGGTTAGTTGACTTATGGGAGGATGACCCTATTGGAAGTGCAGGGCCTGAAGTCATTGATAAAAAAGATATTTCACTCACAGAGTTAAATGAATTGTATAAGCTGTTCGAACCGTTTGAGGGTTTGATATATATAGATCATGTAGAGTTCTATATCAGAGAATCGATGTTAAACATCAATGTGATCAAAAGGAAGCGAGAGACAAATAGATTTTTTTTAAACAAATTGAAAGAGCGAAAGAATAGGTCAATTGCAGTAGGTGAGGATTTTCGTTTTAAATCAAATACTGAGTTAGTATGGCAAGACTTGACCTTTAAGCTAAAGGATTGGGCTATTAGTCGAGGTTACGATTCATTCGTGTATGAAAATACCAAAGAAGGTAATGGGGGGGATACATATGTAACATTATTACCCAACCAAGGTACTTGTACTGGAAAAGTGTTTAAATTTTGTGAGCAGAAGTACTTAGCTGAAATGCCATTATTTATCGAGAAGCTTTATCGGAAACAAAATTCACATTGTATCCTGACAAAACTAATGTGGGGGAACCAAGATCCTATGCATTATTGGACCACTATTTAAAAAGGAAGATTATATTGTCTGATAAATTTTAAATATTCAATAGATGAGGCGTTAAGAACAATAGTTCCGTATCCGATTGCACTGGGTATGAATATCTGGTTAATATTTTTACTATGAATGGCTATCAATAAAAAATACTATAAATTTAACGAAGAGATGGTTTTTAAATTGACCATACATTTTTATATATTTTCTTTATATAAATGATAACTTGTTTTCAAATCTAGTGGGATATAAATTTAGTATCATCAATACTATATCTTCACTATTGTGTTTTAAGATGGTGGGTCGTGAAGGATTCGAACCTTCGACCAATTGGTTAAAAGCCAACTGCTCTACCGACTGAGCTAACGACCCATCTTTTGGAAGCGGGCGAATCTTAACTTGATTGTGTTTTGTTGGCAAGTAAAAAGTCATAATGAGTTAATAAAATATCAATATCTACGCTTTTCGATTGTTTTTAGTACAAGTTTTGAAGGTGAAGTTAATTTTCATAGTTCTTGCTCTTCTATACTGTTAACTGCTCTTTGAGTAATAGCCTCGATTCTTGTCTTAGATAGCCATTGCAACCTTATTACTTGTGTCAAAAGAGTGTTTCGTAGGCCATTGTTAACTTTTCTTTCGCTAATTATATGAGATAGTTTTGCAATTGTGGCAGCTCTTCGAGCTATTCGGAAATCTGGGTGGCTTCTCATTGCAAAAACCTCAGGTGTAACAATTATGCCACTAAACGATTCTGGCAAGTCAACGCTTACAGTAGCCATTGGAGGTTCTTTTTCATTGAGAATGGCATTAAATTTCGATTCTAGTATTGCCATATCGTGTACTTTACGTTCCATTGCATCTAGTACTGATTTTATATTTTGGACGTTTGACTCTAATATTGGCCAAATTTTTATCTCATAGACTTCCATAGGGTCAAGGACTGACATCGCTACAGCATCCGTTCGTCTATTTGTTAAATGCCTGCGGATTCGCGTTCTTAGGCTTTCAGATGTTTGCCCCACATAAATAGGTTCCCTTTCATAGTCAAAAAAAGCATAAACTCCATATCTATAATTTCCTATTTTTTGTCCTTCAAATTCGCTATCTAAAAAATTTGAAAGGGCTTTGCGAAGCTCTTCTGTTTCAAATGTGCTCTTTCCTGTTCCGTAATCAATCACTTTGTAAATCTCCCAAATTACATTAATTCATCTATTAAAGCCTAAATATCTGAGGTTTAGAAGAAAAACTTTAAATCATTCAATATGAACTGCCACTTTCACAGGAAAGGCAAATTAGATGTCATCTAGATTATTAATCTTTTAGCTAGCGGAGACAGTAAATGCTTACTTAAAAAGTTCACAACTGGAACTGCTACAGCGTCACCCATTGCCTTATAGCCTTGATTATAGGTGCCCGGGACTTGATAATCGTCACTGGCACCCATTAGTCTTGCCGTTTCTCTTATTGATAATAATCTTGTACCTAAAACTCCTTTTTTATAAATGACTACGTGTTGGCGACTGCTTCCTCCAGAGGGTGTTCGCAAGCAGCCTGCAATATTATCAAACCTAATTTCTAGAACTTGCTTTCCATTGCGGATTCTTTTGTATCCAGGAAAAACATTTGACCCGTTTCTGATGGCATCCTTAAGCCTAGACATATGATTTTCCGGTATCATGCTCAGATGATATTTTACTTTTTCGTCATCTTCGAAGGGCAAATCAAAATCTATAATAGAATTCAAGCCAGAACCTCGCTTTTCAGGTATAGGTAAGTTCCACCACACCCAGTCCTTAGCTTTTGATGCAACATTAATAATAGCTTTCGAGTGAGCCCAGTTTGGTTCATTAGTTGTTAAATCTAAATAATTTATGTTTTTATTAACTCCAATTACAAATACTCTTGGACGAGATTGTGGTACCCATTTTTCAGCATCCAACATTACCGCACCAACAGCATATCCACGTTCATTTAAAGCTTTATGTAATGATAAGTAGTGTTCGCCGGACTTTGATGAAACTAAGCCAACAACATTTTCAGCCACTACGATCGATGGACGATAACTCATCTCATCAAGTATTCTTAACCATTGCCATACCATTCCGCTTCGGTCACTTTCAATTCCCTTCATATTTCCAGCTAAGGATAAATCTTGGCATGGAAAGCTTGCCCAAGATAGCTCGTGATTTGGGAGAACTGTTCCCTTTATATTTTCGATAGATCCAAGATGAAAAATCTGTTGGGGATGGTTTGCTGCAAATACATTTTGCTTCTTTGGGCATATATCATTAGCCCAAACAGTGTCGAAATCTTCTTTCATCGCTTCGGCCACAAGCCCACTGCCAGCGAAAAAGTCCACACATCTGGGTTTTGACAAATTTTGACCGTTTGGATCAAAAGAGAGCGGCTTGACACCCAAGGTGTCATATCTTTTTGATTTTGATTGCATATATGGGGTCTTCAATGTTTATGCCAGATATAAGATTTTGATACTGTGTTTTCATACAGTAATTTTAACTTGGGAATCGATGATTTTCCAGCGTATCTTACATTAGTGGCGGATAAGGTTACTAACGTTTTTCTATATTCGTTAGAGCTGGGCGTAGCGATATTTTTCGTGCGGTCGCAAGTCTGCACTGTGACTTGGTGTGTATCAGATAGGAATATGACACTTTGTTATATGATCACTTTATGAACGAGTGACCTAGATTAAGGTTGTTAGTGAGCAGACAATAAGGTAACTAAGCAATGAGGTTGGGCGAAGCCAACAAAAATTGGCCTGTAAGTCAGGTATTGATCGCAATTACCATTTCAGACGTTGAGCGTTTTGTTCGCAATATCACCCTTGATTTGCTAGATGTGGCTTCATAGGAGTTTGTCCGTAGGTTACATGTTGAGATGATCAGCAATAAACCCTAGTTGATTAGTTTGCTCCGTTTTCAAAGGCTGTCATTGCCTTACGGGCGGCATCAATAGCCATTTGAATGTCAAATTCTATACCTTCATCGAGGCATTCATCATTTTTGCTGACTGACCAGACATAGCCTTCATTATAATGATCAGGATTTTCTTCAACATAGATTTCAAAGCCTTGATATTCTTCTTCAAAAGGTAGGGCTGTGCGTGAGTCCTTATCCATGAAACTCTCCTTATGGTTAGTGTGCTGAGGTTAATTTGTTTAGGTACGCAGTTAGCTCAGCTGGGCTTTCAGTTGTAAACACGACTTCACTATCTTCACCAGTGTTAATTTCTGGTTCGTTATCTGTGCCTTCGTTGATAGCTGTCATCACAAGATACCGCTCTTCTTCTTGTTCGCGATCATCAGGAGCCTCGAAGTCCACCCATAGTACCAGATGCTGAATACCTACTTTAAAGTAGAAGCTAGGGCTCATATCATTATGCCAGCTCTTATCCGTTAGCCAAGGGAAGTCTGCTAGGTTAAAGCCCAAGTTAAAGTCTTCACCAAACTCGCGTTTATATAGTGCCATTTTAAGCTCCTGAATTTTATGCCTTATCCTATCATTTAAAAACATTAAATAGCGAGGGCTGATCTGATGTGCCATCGGGAAGTGGCCAACCTAGCTCGCTGAGCTTAAAGCGACTGAGAATTTCAGAGACGGTAGAGAAGCCGATTTTGACACAGGTAGCGATGTTGCGATTGGAGAGTTGGCAGTCGAATTTGAGGCGTAAAACCTCGTTGATTTTAGTCATAACTATTCTCTTTTTTGGCATTGTCGCTTCCAGTAGTATTATTTGATGCCAATAATGGTAGCGACTAATTGATTTAAAAGATAAAAAAGAATGAATCCGCGATAAACCGATCATGGATTCCGGAGTTAGGCCTAAAATGACCGGATTATCGCGGAATGAGTGATAGGATTACTCCGAAACATGCAATACGTGGCAATAACGATGGAGCTCATGGTGAAAATGATTCTTATACTATTCAAGGTCGATGTGTAGCGGCAACCTGTGTAATTCTCTTTATTAGGTAAGTAGGCCATTAGCATTGTGCCAGTAAAGTGTGCTTAGGCAAGAAGCAGTGATATCCGCTCAAAAAACACTAACTAAGTCAGTATCAAACACAAGCCCAGTAAAGCTTGCTTGATCAAATTTCAGCTTAAATTTTTCCGTAGCAAATAAAGCATGAGTACCATATAGCAAGGACTTAAAAATAGACGTTTCTGCGACACAATGAGCATCAAAAGAGAGCTGCTCAAGACCACATTCATAGCCATCCTCGAAATGTTTGACGGTACGACTCAAATCCTCTTTACCAAATATTAATGGAACAAAAATATACATTTGAGCACTTTCAACTTTGATTGGTAAGAATTCCCCTTCATTTTCAAGCTGAGTTTTAAATAATTCATAGGCCGTCATAGACATGATTAGATAAGTACCCCAATACGAGACATCTGGTACAGGTTTGCCGTTCTTATAAGCAGATGCTAAGTTGCACTGAGTTTGCCGCCATTTACCAGCCAAGCTCTCATTTGTTCTGGGCTGACGTCTAATCAGAGATAAGTCTTCATCACCAATAGTCTCAGCCAAATCAAGCAAGCTGAAATCGGGTACTTCAATACTGTTCTCTATTGGTTTCAATCGGTAAATATTCATTGTGTTATTCATTAGATTAGACCGACTTTTTCTCAAGGATATTTGGTGGGAAACTACCATCTTTTAGCTTTCTTTTCACCGACTGGAGTCTAGATACAAAAACAGCCTCAGGTAGATTGTCATTTGAAAACATTGATGAAATCCATGTTTCATAATTATAAGTGTGAATAGGTCTGTGTGGTGGTGACTCGGGTGTCGCCCAGTCATCAGCGTTGTTTCTTGCGAAATTTCTCAGCCATATGCCATTAAGTGGGTCATTAATTCCGATACCATATGCATGTAGGTTTAAGCGGCTGCTGATCACTAATTGTTTTCGGTGTCTCCCTTCACCTGGAATGATGTGGTGAGCTTCATGAATTGGTGTTGGTTGGGGCTCTCCGATAGCTCTTAAATTTCTAGCAAGCTTTTGTGTAGGGTGATGTCTTTCAGCAAGTAACTCTCGAACATTTTTTGATTTATTCTCTTCTCTGTAAGTGGTCAAATTCTCTTGCATCATTATATGAGCTGCAATTGTTCTACGTTCGAGTCTAAGGTGCTTCCAATCTCTGTCTCTTTTGGCAATACGCTGTGTTTTCTGTTCAGCGCTTTCTGAGGCAGGAGTCGCTTTATTTTTGGTATTGTGAAAATTGCGTGCTTTCAGTTCATACTGATAAATGATCATATCCAGAGGTGTTGGGTCGATAGGGCGCATTGGTAAAGGTATGTCATTATATTTATGGTGTTGATTCATCCTTGAAAGCCTTCTTCTATATTCATTTGCGTTTATATCTGTGTGCTATGATAAGCACAATTGGACAATAAAATCACTGTTACATGACACAAATCCAACTAATGTTGGATTTGTGTCTCACTTTTAAAAGTAGTGCTAATTATCTCTTACAAGCCTGACGTATAAATTTAGGATTGGCCCGTTCCAGCGACCATAGCCTTGGTCGAAATAGATAAGCCATTTATTTCCCATTGAAGCGTTATCTTGTGCCGTTGATGTCCAAAATGGTCCTGAGGGTGTTTGTGGAAATGCAGTTTGCGCTATAGTAGGACTCTCAAAATTACCGGTACACAGTTCGTCATTTGTCTTCCAATAAATCGGCTTACCCGATGAACAAAAAACGAGTGAGCTTAGCTCTTCTTTAGTGGGTAAGCGCCAATCAGAGTGATTACCATCTGAGTATGAAAGGGTATTTGCGTAGAGCCAGCTAAATGTACTAGGACTGCCTTTACATGCTCCATCCTGCCAAGTCTGACCTAGGCTACAGCGTATCCACATTAAATTGGTTTGTTTATCGGTAATCGTGCCATTGCCGTTATCGGTATAGCGCTCTGAAATGCTCCCATCACCTATGGTAGTGAAGGTAGCATTGATTTGGCAATCTGATGCAATAGTGCCAGTCGTATACTCTGTGTTATTAAGTGTGCCATTACACCCCGTGACTGATTGAATTTTATAACCGATATCGGGTGAAATGTTAAAACTTGCGTTGGTGTTATAGCTTACATCAATACTTTCTGGGCTTACTTGGCCGCCAGTCGCAGCTTGAGTTGTGATTTTAAAGGTACTTAGTTTAAAAGAAACGGCTACTGTACACTGTGTGTTAATGGCACCTGTTCGATAAGTGTTTTGGGCCAACGAACCACCACAACCGCTAATGTCATTTACCACGTAACCAGTATCAGGTGTCACAGTAAAACTTGTTGTATAACCTGATTCAACCGTATTGAGTGCGGGTGAAATGCTCCCTCCTTGAGTGGCTGTAGCAGAGATGCTGTAGACGGTTGGGATGACTTGCCCTGCATCATCGTTACTGTCACCTTCCGAGCCGCCACAGCCAGCAAGTAAAGTTGTTGCAAGTATGCTTAAAAGCAGTGTGTTTGCCTTTGATGGCGGTGTCTTTATCGATGTCATAGCGAGTGTGATGCTTGCGTGAATGCACTTATTCATTGGTATTCCCTGTTATGTTGTCCTGATTAAAGCAGGCTGTTGGTCGTGATGATTACTTCGTTACTTGATTGATTAGGATGTTTTCTGGTGTGAATATTTCGCCGATAGCCTTGCTGAGAGAGTTGCTGTAGATGTCATCTAGGGCATTGTTGGCGGTGATATACGGGGTGTACTCTTTGCCTTCTCCCAATGACAGTTGCCATCTTGCTGTATTGACTTCAAAGGTATCGTCCAGATTGATGAGAAACTGAATCGTCAATGATGCGCGTGTGATCTGAGGGATGAAGGCTTCATCTACTTTTCCAGTTACCGCTTCAGCGGCTTTTTGACCCACTAGCTTAAAGTGTTTCAACTTCATATTGCAGGTATACACAACTGTGGTGATGCCATTGCCACTTTCTTGCTCTGTCCAAGACGTACTGGCGCAAGGCGTCCATTTATCAAACGCCTGACCTATATTGGTTTGCTTGTAGTCATCAAGGTACCCCTCTTTTACGGCGAGTACATTCAGCACATCTGCCATGCGAACGTAAGTGATGGCCGTGACAATAAGGATGACTATAATCGTCGAGCCTGCGATACCTAACCAGCCCGTCATCCATTTTGACATCCAAGGCCATGTGGTTTCACCGAGCTTGTAATAGCGGTAATAGTCATAATTAGCCGTAAGACCGAAGACAAGAGAATTGATGATAAAAGGAAGCTTGCTCAGGTTCTTGTCAGTAATGAGTGATGCAACCGCTAGGATTATCAGGTTCAGCAGCATTAGCATGAGAAACAGGTAAATACCTTTCTTCCACATGCCCTTAGCGAAGTAGTACCCCGAGCCAAACACGAATGCGAGTGCATTCATGTTAACGACATTCTGCCCCTTTATTTGCTCCTTTTTAGGTCTTGAGGTATGTGCAGGACTTTTTGCTGAAGCAAAATAGCCCAACTTGTCAGCTTGTCTAAGGTCAAATTCAGCAAACACCTTCTGCCAGCCTTTACTTAAATCATCATAGGATTTCACTGTCGGTTTTGTGGCTGTAGCAGGCTTAGCTTCAGTCGATGACTTAGCTACTTGTTGTGGCGCTACAGGTGTAGCTAAAGGTGCTGCCGTTGCGGCTTGAGTTGCTACGGGCTTGATGTAGGTAATGATACCCACAGCGTTTAGCTTAGCTTTTAGTGCGTTAGCTTCACTTTCGCTCAAGGCATTCTTGATGCATATAGGGTTACCCGAGAATAATACATGTGCTTTTTCTTCAGGAAACTTTAAAAATTTAGCTAATGCTTGGCCTAGCTTGTGGGGATCTTTGCCTTCAGTAATCTCGCCTTTAAATACAAGTTTGAACGAGTTCATTTCATTTCCTTATGATACAGATTGAGCAGTTAGGTCTGCGGTAAATGACACAACACCCAATTTAGCTCAAAGATTAAATGAGGACTATGCGCATTAAATGCGGATTATAATCCGTGGTTAGTTCGTAAGCAAATTCTCATAGTGGTTGCCTTGAAAAAAAGGGAACACTATGAAAATGTTAGCGGTTGAGTTTGGTCATGCGATGAGAAAAATGAGAAAGCAAAAAGGTCTTTCTCAAGATGAGTTGGCATTGTGTGCTGATATTGATCGAAGCTATATTGGGCGTATAGAAAGAGCTGAAGTAAATATCACAGTAGAAATGTTATATAAAATTGCAAATGTACTCGACTGTGAACCCTGTGAATTACTTCCCAGCCGAGCATCACTTAAATTTTAAATGCAGCCTCGAATTTTATAGCTGATTTTCCACTCTTTAAACAGCTCTGTTAGCCTAGCTTCATTTTGTTTACTGCCAGATGCTTTTTTGTCTTTTACTTTGGTTTTTTCTTTACCTAGGTCAACACCCGATAGCTCTTTACTGTACATCTTCGGGGTAACATGGCTGTAGTGTTGTTCAATCATGGCAATGCTGGTTCCACACTGTTTAGCTAATACTTCCATGCTGACGTTACCAGACATTAGTTGCCATGTGATGTAAGTATGACGCAGGGAGTACAACGTTCTGACACCATGTGGTGACGACTTCAAACCAATTTCCGATATCGCTTTTTCAAACGCCTTACCGAGTTCTTTGCTCGAAGTTCCATCCGCTAGCTTAAATAGCTTGTCTGCAGGTTTTCTATTAGGAAATCGTTCTCGTAATGATTGAACGCTGGAGAATATTTCATCACGGCATACGACTTCTCGGATACCTGTATGCTTGACCGTTTTGCCTTTTCTCACCGTGATATAGAAGATAATGTTGTGTTCATTGGTATCGATATTGATGTCACCCCACGTGAGGCTTTCCATCTCCGTACCAGGTCGAATACCCGTATTAACGGCAAATTCCATATAATCGAGAAGCAGTTCACGAATTTGGCGGGTTTTCTCCCTAATACTGTTTTGCTCAAGTGCTAATACCGCATCGAAGGCTCTTTCATATTCCTCATGAGAGAAATGTGCTCGACGTTGCGATCCCGCACCTTTGGTCGATAGGGGAGGGACTTGAGCTGCTAACATCCATTTATGATCTACTGCTTCTTTAAATACCAACTGCATGGCGGCGTTGTGATTCAGCAGCGTTGATTTGGCAGGGACACGCTGGAATTGTTCAATACGCCATTTATCAAACTCACGCAGCTTTTCACTATCAATTGAGGTAATGTAAATACGGTCGAAAAAAGGGATATGGTACTTACGCAATACCTGAATATAAGTCTTATAGTTAAGTGCCCCAGTTTCATTATCCAGAGCCTCTTGCATGTTGATAATTGCTTTTTCAGCTACATCGCGAAAGCGTTTTGTGCTGACCAGAATATTACGGTCAGCCATGAATTGGTATTCCATTTGAAGCCGATAGGCCATGCCGATGGCTTTCTCTTTTTCTTTCTGCTTAGTCGCTTTAGAATGCCACTTACCAGCTACTTTGATGCGGGCATACCAACGCTTGCTATTGTCTTGTAGGTAGACGTATAGTTCGTCTGAAATATCGTGTCTTTCAACCTGTTTGCTCATAGTCTGATTCTGAAGTGGTTTTGCAAAGAATTTGCAAAGTAAGATATTTATAACGTAACTAGCTGATAATTAATAGCCATTTTACACACTATCTATTCAAAATCCCCTGCTTCGCGGCGTGTCGGTTCGAGTCCGACCTCAGGTACCATTATTTAGAGCCCTGTTCTTAATTGAACAGGGCTTTTTAATGCTTTAAATTCAAAGATAACAGATACAAATTAAGCTGCTTTGGATCAACAGCACTAAGTCTCATCTGTGAATCGGCAAGCCGTTAGATTTTTGTTTGTATCTGTATTGCCATTCTCCACAACAGAACGTATTCAAGTATCTTTGATAGACATTCTCGAATACATTTGATTAGTACAAATGACTTGATGATTAGCGGCTTTGAGGTTGAAATAGGCTTATCGTTCTTTACTGTTTCTTTAGCAAGGATATTTTGGCTGTGAGAGTTTTTATGCTGACTCAATACTATTCTTTACGCCACTTTTAACTGTTTAAAGTTCACTTGTCAGGGTGACTTCTCCTTTTCTGTCTTTAACTCAATTTGAACTATAATGATGAATCATTATAGGGTTTCTTCGCATTATCTCATTCCATTTCTGTTTAAGATAAAATGGCTTAAAAATGTGAGTTGATTCATTTATAAGCTAAATTAATATCATATAAACAAAGTTTAATATAATTGTTAATATATTTTATTTTTAATAAAGCATTATAAATCAAATTGTTATGTTTATTTAGTGGTCTATCGGTATGACATTTTTTGTTTTTGCTCTTATACAGTATTGCGATTGCACATGTTGGGTATTAGTTTGACCTATCTTCGTCACTTTTTGACGCTTATAAGAAGGAGTTTCCATGCAAGCACAATTTAATGTTCAAATTGGTTCTTTTCGTAAAATCAATAAGATCCCTAATGCTTGGTCAAATGAAGACTACCTTCAGTTGATGGCTATTATGGGCTTAGATGATGGCCTAGAAGGAATGGAGGCTACTGAACTTAGAGAAATGTGCATGATGTCTCTAAATGATTTAGAGGCCAATGAAGCAGCTAAAATCATCTTGACGCATTTATTCAGTGAATTAACTGAAGGTAAAATTGATCAGTTAAGTAATGACATGATCGGTGACAGAATGTGGGAAGAATATTCTGATTGCTTGCTCCATGAAGGTTTTTTTAGCGCTTATGCTTTATTGAGAGAAGCATTTAATGGTGTCTTTGCGGAGCCTACCGGTGTTGAGTTTATGGTTAATGTCACAGCAACTGACGCTGCAGAGTTAACTATTTTTGATGCGTCATTACATGCCTCGATGGTACGTCTTCTAGCATCTGGGTTATCTCCTGATGCACTATTGCATCGATTATATGAAGACCAAATTACCGGGACACAATTTCCAGAAGCCTTAGGGATATTGTGGAAGCTAGAATTAGTATCAAGTGAAGGTTTATCTCGTCAGTTTAAGATGGTGAGCTCAGACTTCTGGTTTGGACAATTGGCGAATGTAGAGCAGTTTGAAGCTTCTGCTCATGCTGATGAATCGGATGAAGATGAATAACTAAGATTATCTAGTTTGATATTTTTACCCAATAAAAAAACCAGCTGATAACAGCTGGTTTTTTTTACATCATTTAGGCTATGCCAAATTAATGATTACTATTATGAGTGCTTACGACGACGTAATGCAGCTAATGGTAGTAATAGTGCAGTTAACCAACCCATAGAACCACCAGAAGATTGCTCTACTTCCTCGGTAACATTAATGGTTGCTGTACCTGGTGCACTTGTCAGCTCACCGTCAGATGCAGTTACTGTGAAAGTGAAGGTGTCATCACCTACTGGAGCAGTAAACAGAATTGATGGACCACCGTTGGTAAAGCTAACACTCTTACCACCAGTTTGAACCCAATTATAAGTTAAAGCATCACCATCGATGTCTTTACCGTTTGCTTTTGCTGTTACTACAAATCCACCAGCGCTATTCATTCCTGAAGGCGCAACCGTTGGAGCATCATTAACGTTATTAACAGTAATAACGACTTGTGTAGGCGTGCTCAAATTCCCTTCTTCATCAGTTGATGTATAAGAGAATGTATCCGTGCCAGTGAAGTCAGCTGTTGGTGTATAAGTAAATGCACCATCTGCTGCTAACGTCAGTTCGCCATTAGTCACTTTATCAACAAGAACAACAGTGTCTAATTTTCCAGCAGGAGACACATCGATTAAGCGTTGAGCCTTAGCCGTCATGCCATCACCCGTTACTTGAGTACGAGCTACTTTTTGGTCTGGCTTAGTATCATTATCTAATACATTACCTTCCATAGAAGTATCTTCATCAAGTGAAGGGGTGTCAGTTTGGCCGAAGCTAAACTCAGTAACCATTGCTTTATAAGCAAGTTCAACACTACCTGCAGTTGTTGATCTTACTTCAACCCAGTCATCATTAGTAACAGATGTGCCTGCACCGTTAAAGTAATGAGTTGTACCTATACTACCACTGATGTTTTCAGCGCCAATCGTTACGTTAGCTGGCATACCAGGAATATCGTAATAATTGAATGTGACTTCTTCAGTATCGCCAGTTTTTAACCACACGCTAAAGCTATACTGATCACCTGAAGGATCGCCCCAAAGTTGCGCATCATTCCATTCAACAACTAAGAATGAAGCTGTTCCAGTGCTCACTACACCAAGAGAGATTGCTCCACCACCAGTATCGCCAACTGTACCATCACTTAAATCAAAATCTGACCAGAATGGTGCAAGGATATTATTTGGATTTGAGCTATCAGGTAGTTCTTTATTAGCATAAGTGCCTGCAGTTGAACTATTACCAGGAATGACTATGCCGTTATCCGAAATAGTGATTTCTGTATAAGTTTGTCCATTGTACTTATAAGCTGGAACTGTAAATACAAATGTAGTTTCATCACAACCGTCTAAACAAGCAGGTGTTTGACTTAAGCCAAGAGCGGTAATATTAGGATATGTACCTGTGCCACTAGTCGTGACCATTTCAGGTAAATCCATTGAACCAACCCAAGTGACTACGCCAGTGTTTTCATCAACAGATAGACCATTTTGCGAGGCGCCGTTCAGGACCACAGATACATCATCTTTTGATGTAAGCTTAGTGCCTTTAGGAGCCGTAGCCGTCAGAGTTACCGTGTTTTCAAACATAGTGTTATTCACAACAGATTTTATTGTGAAAGGATCAGCAACAGAAATATCAGTGTCAGTTGTAAAAGCTGATATTAATGATGAATCACTTGACTCTTTAGCGAGTACAGCCAATGGAAGATGAGCATTTTGCTTTCCTTCAGTGCTGCTAATCATCACATTACCGAATATCCAATCACCATATTCACTAAATGTTGAATCAACAGTGACAGTGAAGGTTGCTGATGCACCCGCTTCAAGTTCAAGTGTTGATGGTGAAATCATTAGACCAGCAGTACCAGAACTTGCAGAAAGCGCCCAAGATGATTTTTCATCACTCTTGTTGTAAACCGTACGAGTAAAGGTACAGATACCGACACAAGAGTCTGCTGCAATTGAAGGCTTATCAAATGTTAATACTGCTTTTGCTGCAGCATCTAAATCCATGCGACCCGCACCCATATCAAAAGGAGTAGCCGGAGTTGATGCATCATAATCTAAAATACCATCAATTGTAGATGTGGACGTTAATGCTGTTTTAATGTCAATTGATGACCAATCTGGATGTAACTGGCTTAATAAAGCAGCAGCACCCGCCACATGTGGGCTGGCCATACTGGTACCAGTAATCATGTTAAAGTTTTCTCCACCGTCATCTGGTGAGAAAGCTGATAAAATATCTGTTCCTGGAGCTGCTAGATCAGGCTTAAGAATATTTTCATTACCATTTGGGCCACGAGAGCTAGACTGATTAATTGTATCTGCTAGGTTGCTTGCGACAATACGTTTAATTTCAGAACCAATAGTACCTTGAGTCGCTGTATCACCCATTGAATCAATAATTGCCATGGCATCATCTTGTGAGATCATAGCAGAAGGGAATGTAATGCCTGGAACTGACATAGATATTGGAGCACCAGCACGGTTGTTATAAACAACAACGGCAGTTGCGCCGGCAGCTTCAGCGTTGGTCACTTTATCGCTAAAGTTACAAGTACCACGTGAAATTAGTGCGATACCATCTTTAAATGAATCTGCAGCGAATGGATCACAACCTTCAAAGTTTTCGGCATCAATATTGAGTGCTGAAATAACTGGAGCAGTAATATCCATCTCAATAATGGTATCAGATCCTGGAATCGCTAATAAATCATCACCACCAACATTGAAGCTGTTAGCAAAATAACGGCCAGTAGTACTGTTAGCTACAGTGATACCAGATTCAATACAACCAGGACAACCTACTGATTTAGCTGCGTTACCATCGTTACCCGCAGCACTTACTACAACAACACCAGCAGCTTCAGCAGCTTCAAACATTGTTTTATATGGGCTGCTTGCTGGATCTGCACCGGCTCCACCACCCCATGAGTTATTGATTACGTCTGCACCGTCATTAACAGCATGCTCTAATGCTTCCATCAGCATGATGTTAGAACCGCTGCCACCAGAACAATCTTCTGTAGAATACAGCGCTTTATAAGCCATTAAATATGCGGCTGGAGCAACGCCTGATAATGTAACATCAACACCTTGGAATGTTGTTTCTACCTTGTTGCCTACAGCAGTACCGGCAACGTGAGTACCATGACCACCAAACCCTAATGGGCTCATGTATTCATCTGCACATACAGGGAATGTAGGCTGTGACCAACGTGCAACAATTAATTTGTCGTTACAAAATGAACTGTCCACAGTTGAACAGTAGTCATCGGTTGGCATCATCCCTGTTGGCGCTTCAAAACCTTCGCCTGAGAACATTGGGTTTTCAGGACGAATACCACCATCAATAATGGCAACACGAATACCTTTACCAGCATTTTCCATGCCCTCAACAGCATTCCACATAGCTTCACTGTTGATTATTTCATGTGAAGCATCCATGTTAGTGCTGTACATAGCTTCAGGGTATACAGAGATAACCCCTGGAATAGCCATTATTTGTTCAACAGTTAACCCTTGACCAACAATAGTGACACCGTTAAATAATGTTGTAAATTGACGCTCAACTTTAGCATTTGAAGCAACCTTTGAAAGGGCTTTTGTAAATGCAGCTTGCTCGGCCTGCAGATGAGACACATAGCTTTTAACTGGAGCTGATTGAATGTCTAATTTGCTATTTTTATCTTTAATCGCGGTAGAAGCATAAGTTGAAATACCACCTTGATATTTTGCAATAGCAGGTGATTCTAGTTCAATAATATAACGCTGAGGAGCTTTGACATCGTTAATTTTAACCGCAGGTTTTTTGTTATGGTCAGTAGAAAGCAGTTCAATGCCTGCATGGTTAGAGCTATATTGAGTATTTGCATAAGTAGCACTTGATATTAGTGCTGCCGAAATGGCTAGGGCTAATTTTGTCTTCACAACTTCTTCCTTGTTTTTAGACACCACTCAATTTGAGGGGGATATCGCTGTAACACGATGTATATTAAGTGATGGTGTTTATAATATTTTCAGTTTTTTGCTGCACTCTATGGCACATCAGTAGCATTTGTAGCACAAAGGTTTAACAAAAGTAACACTGTAACTTAAAAAAACGGCAATCAATTGTTAATAAGTATGTGCAGGTTTGTGATTGAAGTTGTGTTATTTACGAGTGGGAGTTGACAATTTTGGAGTTAATGCAGGGCTTGAGGGCTACTTAGCCCTCCATGGCCTAGGGCTTTACCGATCTTACGATGGGATTTTGTAGGCTGATAAGTGTTTCAGTAGACTGGATTTCATCAATAGATTGAATACGGTTAATTAGCACATGCTGCAATCCATCGATAGATTGGCACATTACCTTTACAAATACCGAGTAATTGCCGGTGGTGTAATAGGCTTCTACCACTTCTTCTAGTTCATTTAGCTTGGCAATCGCAGCCGGATAATCACCAGCACTCTTTAAATTGATGCCGATAAAACAGCAAACATCGTAACCGAGCGCTTTGGGATTTACGGTAATTTGTGCGCCAGTAATAATGCCAGCTTGTTTCATTTTTTCAACGCGAACATGGATCGTCCCAGCACTGACGTTAAAACGTTTCGCCAGTTCCGCAAAAGGTGTTCTGGCGTCTTGCATAAGTGCGGTAAGTATATGATTGTCTAATTCATCACGTTGAAATGAGCTATCCACGGTATAAAGCCTAATAAACCATTAATTGGTCATAAATCTACGACTTTCATTGCATAATAGCTACTAAAATTAGCATGGTTATTAACAATGTTTAATTTTGTTATTGATCCTCCGTTGGGGTCATGAACGTGACGGGAGACTCAAAATGCATTACTTGTTGAGAGTAGGGGTGAGTTATCGATAATGCCGCGGCATGAAGGAGTAACCTAGGTGATAAGCTTTTTGCTAAAGCATCGGCATAAAATCCATCACCAAGGATAGGGTGTCCTAATGCCATCATATGGACTCGAAGCTGATGCGAGCGTCCAGTAATAGGAGTGAGTTTGACTAATGTTGACTTAGCACCATAGCTCACGACTTCAACTAACGTCACCGAAGGTTTTCCAACAGTGTGGTCTACTTTTTGTTTGGGTCTATTAGGCCAATCACAAATTAGCGGTAAATCGACTTTAGTGATACTGGTTTTCATATGACCAGCCACTCGAGCAAAATAGGTTTTGGCTGTTTCTCTATCACGAAATTGACGTTTTAATTCTCGTTCAGCACTGCGTCGTAGTGCGACGACAATAACCCCTGAGGTAGCCATGTCTAATCGGTGTACAATTTGCGCATTTGGATGTTCAGCTAAAACCCGAGAATAAATACTGTCATGATAAATAGCCTCTCTTCCTGGAACCGATAGTAGTCCAGAGGGCTTGTTTGCGACCAGAATATCCTTGTCTTGATACACAATATCTAGCCAAGGAGTGGTGGGTGGGTTGTAAATGAAATCAGCCATAGTTGCTCTCGTGAGTCAATTCGCGGCAAAGATACCGCTAGGGCTTATGATGTGCAAGTATAGAATGGTATTGCTGAAAGACTAAAAACGACGATTTAAGAGAATGCATTGCCGTTGACGTGCATGATGGTGAATGTCCACACTACAAACGCAAGTGGGATATGTACCAATGCATAAAAGCATTGATCAAGACGACTCATACCTTTTGCTTGCCAAATTAAAAAAAGGTGCGCACCAATGACAGTTGGAAAGAGTACTAATAATGGATAAAGTGAAAATGGGCTAGCATCGGTGAAAATGGCGTGACTCATCAACGCCCAAGCCACCATAAAAGCGGTAGTCAATGGCGGCATAGCAATGCGATATTGGTCTGGGTAAGGGAACATCCCGTGTCCTTAGAGTCATCTCTGTTGTGGTGTATTAACCTTTTATTTCTTTTTTGCTCTGGATCACTTTTCGATGAACTATCGAGTAATGGCGTAATCCAGCGGGTCCATGAGATACAATAACAGATAATAAAATAATAAAGATGACTAATTCAGAATGACACTGACTTATTTGAATAAAAAATCCTAGTAGGATGACTTTTAGTAAGGTTAACACTCCTTTGAGTTGTATTAGCCAGCGCCAATCTCTAATGATCTCCCAACTCATTAGTAATACACCGGATACGATTGCAATAAGCCAATAGTTAAACCACAGAGATAACTCAAGATTAAAGATAATGCCACCACCACTGCCCACTACACCAATAATGTGCAGTGCTCTGAGTGCAGTTTTGCTTATCCGTTCAATCCAAAATCGGCGGTTTGATACTGGCAAATTCTTTTTCTGATTCATAGTGTCGTTGCTAGGTTAACATTGCGGTAACATTAGCAATTTTACCCCGTTAAAACAGTGATGGGTACAGCAGTTTTTTTTATTTTCAATATGATTATTCAATTTAATTAATGAATGCCTTAAGTAGATGTTCTTTATCATGTGTTCTAGCTTACTAGGTATCTCTTAAGAGCGTCTCTACTCTAGATTATTTGAAGTAGAGTGAAATGAGAATATGTTGATGAACAAATGAAATCGACATTCGCTATGTTTAGTTTCCGGCTGTATCAAGGCGTCACGAATGTGGCTCCAGAGAACTTGGCTAAATCCGTGTTGATATGGGAAAGAAATGGATGAGGTTTATAACGCTAAAAGGATGTTTTTTGTGGGCGTTACAAGCAAACTATACTGCAGAGTGATTATTGTTGTAGTTGCTATTAACAAGGGAGAGTCTGGATCACAATTTCATCTTTATCCCGTGTGATATTGACGACAATAACTGTTAATTCACATACAATTAGCCTCTGTTTTGAGCGTGACTATTGCATTCAATAGTAGTAAACGATCGCGATAGCGCCATTAACGCATTTGGAGCCTTATGAGAATTGGATTTTTTAGCGCAAAGCCTTACGACATTCGCCATTTCAATAGTATTAACGAAACCTTTAAGGTTGATATTGAATTCTTTGATTACCGACTTTGCATGCAAAACGTAAAATTAGCAGAAGGCTATGAAGTCGTGTGCGCGTTCGTCAACGACTCTTTATGTGAAGAAGTGTTAGTTGAGTTGGCAAAAGGCGGTACAAAAATAATCGCCATGCGTTGTGCAGGCTTTAATAATGTCGATCTGATTGCTGCCGAGCGATTAGGGATGAGAGTCGTTAACGTACCAGCATATTCACCTGAGTCAGTCGCCGAGCATTCAGTGGCCTTAATGTTGACCTTAAATCGTAAAATTCATAAAGCTTATCAACGCACTCGTGATGCCAATTTTGCGTTGTCGGGTTTAGTCGGATTTAACATGTTTGGCAAAACCGTTGGGGTGATTGGTACGGGTAAAATTGGTTTGGCCACCATTAAAATTTTATTAGGTTTTGGCTGTAAAGTGATCGCCCACGATCCTTATCCAAACCAAGCGGTAATTGATCTTGGCGTCGAATATGTCTCATTAGAAAGCCTGTATCCTCAATGCGATATCATTAGTTTGCATTGTCCGTTGACCAAAGATAACCATCATTTACTCAACAAGGTCAGTTTTAGCCAAATGAAGCAAGGTGTGATGGTGATTAACACCAGCCGCGGCGGACTATTAGACGCTTTTGATGCGATGGAAGCGTTAAAAGATGGCCAAATTGGCTCGTTAGGGCTTGATGTATATGAAAATGAAAAAGGATTATTTTTCGAAGATAAATCAAATGAGATTATTCAAGATGATATCTTCCGTCGTTTGTCTGCTTGTCATAATGTGATTTTTACCGGTCACCAAGCCTTTTTAACTGAAGAGGCATTAAATGCGATAGCCTCAACAACATTAACGAATGTGACTCAGTTGACCACAGGGCAAACCTGTAATAATGAACTATTTTAATTCGTACGGGTTAACCGGAATATTTACGAGTACATAGACTATAATCACACTCTGCCCAGCTTGATAAATCTTAGGCGTAGTGCAAAATAAATGGAACATTATGATTACAATAACTGAAATTCACGACATTAAAACGGCTACGGGCTTAATGCGTACCACGCTTTATCGTCCAGACACTAAAGGCCAATTTGCGACCATTATTTTCTACTCAGAAATATTTCAGCAAACCGCGCCTATTGCTCGCTCAGCGGCAATCTTAGCCGGCCATGGTTTTGTTGTATTAGTACCAGAAGTGTTTCATGAGCTAAATCCTATCGGAACCGTGTTGGCTTATGATGAAGTCGGTAAAGATAAAGGTAATGCAGACAAGTGGGCCAAGCCTTTGGAACATCATGACAGTGACACTTGTGCGTTAGTTGACTTTGCACGGGCACAGTCATTTTGCAGTGATAAAGTCGGCGCTATGGGTGTTTGTATCGGTGGTCACTTAGCTTACCGCACCGCACTTAATCCAGACATCAGCGGTGCTTTTTGTTTATACCCAACCGACATTCATTCAAACACATTACCTTGCCAAGAAGGCAATGATTCATTAACCCGTACTGGTGATATAAAAGGCGAGTTAGTGATGGTGTTTGGTAAGCAAGATCCGCATGTCACTAAAGAAGGTCGTAAGCTTATTTATCAAAAGCTTGAACAGGTAAATGCAAACTTTACTTGGCTTGAAGTCAATGCACAACACGCTTTTATGCGTGATGAAGGCGAGCGTTACGATGCCGCTTTAGCATTGCAAATGTATTTACAAGCGGTGGCATTTTTTCATCGAGTATTAAACTAGTCTTATTGCATGTCTGCGTTGAGCTTAAGTACACATATACCCAAGCCACTCCAACATGCTCGCTTCAGAGCTCCCGTAGGATAACGGAACAAGGCAGTGATTGAACAGAATGGTGATGCTCTGTTTAAGATCACTATTTCTAGGTTCTAGGTTCTAGGTCGCTTCGCGGCTAGATCCTATAAAATCTATAGCAAGAGCCTAGATCGCTGCGCTGCTAGGTCGCTTCGCGGCTAGATCCTATAAAATCTTATAGCAAGAGCCTAGATCGCTGCGCTGCTAGGACGCTTCGCGGCTAGATCCTATAAAATCTTAGCAGCGAAGCGGTCCCATCCTTGAGCGCAGCGTTCGCTTGTTATCGCTTGTTATCTCTTGCTATCGTGTCTGAAACAGCCCGTAGGCGCGCTATTCCTAGACCCTTGAACTCTGTCACTTCTGGGCATGCACAATCTTGTATTTCGAGGTCGTTTGGGTATAAACCATCAAGTGGCTGCCTGGGGATTACTTTAACCACCGCGCTCGGTTTGCATTAATCTTCGCTTTAGTTTTGTTGCTTGTTGAAAGCGCGCTTGATGTTCGTGGTTCGGGTAATTTAATCACCGCTTTTTGTAGCATTAAGCTATTAGGGTAAGTCATTACATCGCCGATATCTCGTTTGATCAATACGTGAAACAAACTGATTTCAACAATAATGCCACTCATATCTTCTTCTTTATCAACAATTTTTATTCGATCGCCAATACGATACGGAAATGCAAAAAAGATTAATACACCAGCAGTGATGTTGCTCAATATCGACCATTGAGCAAATAGCGCCACGCCTAATACCGCAAAGGCTGAAGACACAAATAGCGACACCTCTTGATAGCCTAACCCTAATGACACCGCCATGACGGATATCGTCACAAAAAACAACAAATAAGAAATCAAACGGGTAATTAAACGGCTACGAACCTCACTGACTTGTTTCTTTTCAGCTTGCAAATGGATCCATTTATTAACCTGACGTTGGGCAAAAAAGAACACCGCCAAATAAATAAAGATCATCAATAAATGGTTAAACATGTCAATTCCCTATCTCGTAATGATAATAAAACATTGTGTTACATACGCTATTTGACGCGAACTTCGGCCAGCATTCTGGGGTATAATAGAGTTTTAAAGTAGAAAAATCTTGCTGTCGTATATTAAGCAAGACTCCTCACTGAGTGAAGTATGTCCGATTATAAAGTATTGCACGTCGACGGTGATAGATTTGGTGATTTTTGTGTACTCGACGATGGCGATTATCGGGTTTTGTCATTTGGTGATAATGATGAACAAAGTAAAATGGATAAGAACCAACCACATGTACCGCAACATACCTATGTTCAAGCCATGTTGGCTGTGTTGTTATTTTCGCAACCGAAAAGTGTCATTATTTTAGGCTTAGGAGGCGGGGCATTAGTGCATTCTCTGAGGCATTTTGATGCGGCAATTAAGATTACCGCCGTTGAATTGCGCCAACAAGTTATTGAAGTCGCTAAGCGCTTTTTTCAATTACCCTTGAGTAAAAAGCTCACTGTATTACATCAAGATGCGTATGAGTTTTTAGCCCAAGCAGAGCACAAAAAAGTGGATGTCATTTTTGCCGATATCTACAGTGACAAAGGCGTAGATAAACAACAACTGTCTACTCAATTTATTGAACAAACAAAACAGCTGCTCAAAACCGATGGTTTTTTAGTGTTAAATTGCTGGAAAGAACACAGCCGTGATTTACAGTTACGTGACACACTTCATGCACATTTTAACCAAGTCTTTGCATGTTTAACTGGCGGCGGAAATTGGGTGGTGTTTGCCACTAATAAAGCGAATTGTTTTTCTGCTGCTAATAATAAGCAGGAGCTCCAAACGCTTTCACAAAAACTTGAAATTAATGTCAGTCGCGTACTGACAAGATTTGGTCCTTGGGAATAATTTCCGCCTGTAAGTATCATTAAGCAAATACCGACCTATGTCGGTATTTGTTTTTTACGCTTTTGGATTTATCTAACCAGATAGTTCAATATGAAAAACCGATTAAGGTGATAGTTTTTATCCGTTATACTTAATTGGTATCGATCGCTATTATGACTACATCAGATGACGAGCACAGTTTGTTTGCCATCACCGAAACCATATTGGTATCGGGTTTAATGTAAATCTAAATGGAGCATGACATGACACAATCTATCATCAATAGCACTATCAAACCTTTCAAAGCAACTGCATTCCACAATGGTGCTTTCGTTGAAGTTACCGAGCAAGATTTATTAGGCAAGTGGGCAGTAGTATTTTTCTACCCAGCTGACTTTACTTTTGTATGTCCAACTGAATTGGGCGACATGGCTGACCATTATGAAAAGTTACAAGCAATGGGCGTTGAAGTTTACTCAGTATCAACTGACACTCACTTTACCCACAAAGCTTGGCATTCAAGTTCAGACACAATCGGCAAAATTACTTACCCAATGATTGGTGACCCAACTGGTGTTATCACTCGCAACTTTGGTGTAATGATTGAAGAAGATGGTTTAGCACTTCGTGGTAGTTTCGTTATCAACCCTGAAGGCCAAGTTAAAGTCGCTGAAATTCATGACCTAGGTATTGGCCGTAGCGCTTCTGAACTAGTTCGTAAAATTCAAGCTGCACAATATGTTGCAACTCACGATGGCGAAGTATGTCCAGCTAAATGGCAGCCAGGTGAAGAAACATTGGCTCCTTCAATTGACCTAGTGGGTAAAATCTAACCACTAAGTTTACCCTTAGGTTAGTAATATCATCTCCAGCTAGTCGGTGTTCCCCCCGGCACTGACTAGCACTTTTAAAATTATCGATTATTACCCATTTTTTAGGAGTTGTTATGTTAGATGCGAATGTAAAAAATCAACTGAAAACCTATCTGCAAAACCTCAAGCGCCCAGTTGAACTTGTCGTATCTGCAGATGACTCAAACAAAGGCAAAGAATTAACCAGCCTAGCCCAAGACATTATTGACTCATCAGACTTAGTTTCAGTCACGTATCAACAAGGTCAGCGTACACCAAGTATGAGTGTGATTAACCCACAAGCTGCAACCAACATTACCTTTGCTGGATTGCCAATGGGTCATGAATTTACCTCACTGGTGTTAGCGCTATTACACAGCGGCGGACATCCGATTAAGTTGGATGCGGATATCATTGAACAAATCCGCCAATTGCCAGGTGAATTCCATTTTGAAACCTATATTTCGTTAAGTTGCCAGACCTGTCCTGAAGTGATCCAAGCACTGAATATGATGGCGGCAATTAACCCAAATATTACTAACGTGATGATTGACGGTGCGCTTTTCCAACAGGAAGTGAGCGCTCGCAATATCATGTCAGTGCCATCAGTATTTTTAAACGGCGAAGCCTTCTCTGTAGGTGCTATTAGCGTTGTTGAAGTACTGAATAAGTTAGATAAAAATGCTGCAGGCAGACAAGCTGAGCAGTTAAACCAAAAATCAGTTTTTGATATGTTAGTGATTGGTGGCGGCCCAGCAGGTGCTGCAGCGGCAATTTATTCTGCTCGTAAAGGGTTAAACACCGGTATCGTAGCGGAGAAATTTGGCGGCCAAGTTGCCGAAACCGTAGGTATTGAGAACTTTATTTCAGTGTCTAAAACCGAAGGCCCTAAACTAGTTGCTAACCTTGAAGCCCACGTTAAGGATTATGACGTCGACATTATGCAAAACCAACGAGCGTTGAGTTTAGCTAAAAATGGCCTGCTTGATGTGACCTTAGAAAGTGGCGCAACCCTAAGCAGTAAAACGATAATTTTGGCAACTGGTGCACGTTGGAGAGAAATGAACGTTCCTGGTGAACAAGAGTACCGTAATAAAGGCGTAGCGTATTGCCCACACTGTGACGGCCCATTATTTAAAGGTAAGCGTGTTGCGGTTATTGGTGGCGGTAACTCTGGTATTGAAGCGGCTATTGACCTTGCTAACATCGTTGAACACGTCACCGTACTTGAGTTTGACAGTAAGTTACGTGCCGATGAAGTGCTACAGCGCAAAGCTAAATCAATGGGTAACATCACCATTATTACCCAAGCGATGACCACTGAAGTCAAAGGTGATGGTACCCGTGTAACCAGTTTGATCTACACTGATCGTGCGACTGGTGAAAGTAATACCGTTGTCTTAGCCGGTATCTTTGTTCAAATTGGTTTAGTTCCTAATACTGAATGGCTAAAAGGTGTGGTTGAGATGACCCCTCGCGGCGAAATTATAGTCGATGAGCGTGGCCAAACATCTATCCCTGGTGTATTCGCCGCAGGTGATGTAACCAATACCCCGTTTAAGCAAATCATTATTGCTATGGGCAGCGGCGCAACAGCATCACTGGGTGCATTTGATTATCTCATCAGACATTCAGAAGAAGAGGATGTAAAAGCTGCATAGCAGATTGTAAGATTTGTTATACGTGGTTTTATATCAACCACCGAATAAAAATAGCCTGCATTTTGCAGGCTATTTTTTTGTATTTTCATTTACAACCTTACATTGTATGGATTGGTTATTTATCAATAACGGATAAAGAAATTGATATATTAGAAAATTTTCAAGTATATTGAACTTAGGTCGATAGCCTTTACGTACACCTTTACGTAAATATAAAAATAGATAGTCATTTACACATGAGCTTTATCTCGTTAGATAGTATTTTTGTAACAATAAAATACTATCAGCTGTAGTGAATTGACTAAGGGTTGATGTTAAACGGTATCCGTCGCAACACAATAATAGCCTCAAGGATTGAGATTCGGTATCACGGTTCTCAATAGCAATATCTCTGTAGTTGTATTGATAAGCTCTACATTTGTTTTATCTTCATTTGATTATCGCTTGGGGGCGGAATATGAATTGGTTTAGTAACATGTCAATCTTCAAAAAGGTTGGATTGATTTTTGTTTTATCGGTTATTATTTTTGCCGTTAACCTTGGTATTAGCACCGTTGCGATTAATAAAAATCGCGACACCTTGTCTTTCATGGAAACCAAGGTGGCAAACCGGGTTGAACTTGCAAACCAAAACGTCATTTATGTACAACGCTTAGATGAGTTATATACCCAAGCGGTATCGTTTGCAGATGAAGATTTGCTCGAAAACGCCAATAAAACGTTTGTTTCACTTAACGAGAATTTAACCGACTTATCAACTACCGATCAGCAAGAGACTGCCGCTTTATCGCAATTATCTAACAACCTCAATGAATACAATACCATGACACTGTCACTGGCAAGAGGCATGCTTGATGGTACGATCGATATGGCAGATGTGGGACAAATCAGTCAGAAAAAAGCTAAAATTTTCGATAAACTGACCAACGGAATTACTGTTTATAAAGCCGACAAAGTGGATGAGTTTAGCTCTACCATTAAAGAGGCTGGCGACCGTTCAGAACAAAGTTTATATCTTTCATTTAGCATCGGTATCGCATTATTGGTGTTTATGGCGCTTGCTACTATTTCGATTGCTCGTTCCATCAGTGGTTCTGCTGGTGATGTGGCAAGTTCATTGGGTGAGTTAGCAGATGGTAAAGGTAACTTGCGTCATCAATTGACGGTTGCAGGTACTGATGAACTAGGACAAGTATCAAGCAATTTTAACCGTTTTTTACGTTTATTGGCGGACTCTATACAACAAGTCGTCAGTGTTACCAGTCCATTATTAGACAGTGCGTCATCGTTAAAAGAACGTATGGCTGTTGCGACTAAGGCAACCAAGCAACAAAGCCACGATGCTAAAGCCGTGCATATGTCGATGGAAGAAATGCGCCACTCGGTGAATGACATTTCACATAGTGCCCAGCAAGCGGCAGAAGCGGCACAAGTTGCTGAGCGAGAAGCGACAGAGGGCTTAGCTGTAGTACAACGTACAGTGAGAATTTCACAAGAACTCAACTCCGGTATTGAGCTGGCATCGAACTCAATTCATGAGTTAGCTAAAGACACTGAAAGTGTCGGCTCAATTTTGAACGTGATTACCTCTATTGCAGATCAAACAAACTTATTGGCGTTAAATGCCGCCATTGAAGCCGCTAGAGCGGGTGAGCATGGACGTGGTTTTGCTGTTGTTGCTGATGAAGTTCGCGCACTGGCGTCTAAAACGGCAGACGCGACTAAAGAAATCCGTGGCGTATTAGAAAAGCTTAAAATCGCAGCTGAATCATCGGTGAGCACCATGGATGTGGCGATTACTAAGTCATCAGAAAACGAGCGTTATGCTAAAGACACCGGTGAAGTCTTAAGCTCAATTCAATCTAAAATTGTCAGTATTAATAGTATGAATACTCATATTGCTTCAGCGACTGAACAACAATCTTTGGTTGCTGCACATGTGGCGAATAATGTGATTGAAATGAATGCATCGTTTGAACAAACACTGGGGATTCTTGCCGAAGTGCAGGGTATTTCAGAAGGGTTAGACGGTTTTGCTAATGAGCTTAACCACGCGACCTCACAGTTTAAATTGTAATATTGCTGACAATTCAGATCCAAATGTGAGTGGTACACGATAAAAAAACGCACAGAGAAATCTGTGCGTTTTTTATTTTATCCCGCACCAAAAAGCCTTCTGCTCCGCAGTGTTTATCCTCTCTGCCTGACGACATATGTTGCACATAAACAGTTTCTGGCTGTTTGCTGCATTGTTAGCCGCCATTTTTGAATTATTTAGCGTATTATAAAGCCAATTTTTGTGGGGGAAAATTGCCTCCAGCCTGCGTTTGTTTTACTTTATTTAAATTGAATAAATAGACGTTATTTTTTCATCCGTATTTTGCTTCTTTGTCACTACAATGTGAGCTGTTTGGAAAAGGATTATCATGCCAAGCTTGATTAGAATCGTGTTAATTAATACCCACCTACCCGGTGTGGTCGAACTGTTATTAAATGGTCACACTAATATTTGTGGTACCAATGCCTCTGGTAAAACAACCTTACAACGGTTAGTGCCGGTATTTTATGGCGAGTACCCTAGCCGTGTGGTGCCGTCAACGCGTGACAGTTTCGAACGTTGGTATTTACCCCATGACTCAAGCTACATTATCTATGAATATCAAAAAGATGATGGTTTACTTTATCAAGCGGTTTTAGCCTCGGCGGGTGACGGTAAAGGGGTAAATTACCGCTTTATTGGCCGTGCTTTTGAGTTAGAGCATTATATTAAGTCGCGTAATGGCGACACCATCATTTGTCATTCAATGGCAGAGTTGGGCCGTGAAGTAAAACGTGATGGCGTAGCCCATACAAACTTGTTAAACACTCGCGAGTTTCGAGCGATAATCCAGAACGATCGTAGCTTATTAAATACCGGCAGTAACCGCAATGAGCTGCGGACTTACGCGCGTCAGTTCTCGTTGTGTGACGGCGAACATAGCTTGCGTCATATCGAAAAACTCGCTAAAGCCGTGCACTCGAAAGAGGGCAAAATGGAAACGGTTAAATCAATGATCGCGGCCATTTTAGAAGAAGATGGGGTAAACCCACCGACGTCTAGACTGAATCCACAACGAGTAGAAACGTGGATCCGTGAAAGTCAGCTGGTGCAAGGTTTTGAACAAATCCGCCCCGAATACGAAAAGCTCGAACAAGAATTTAATCAGCTATTAAGCGCCGAGTTACGCTTAGCCAGTTTATCGCGCGGTTATCGCGCCGACGAAACCTTAGAAGCTGAGCGCCAAGATCGTAACCAAACTCATGGTAAAGAACTAAACCTCAAGTTGCGCTTATTAGATGATGAGTGGAAAGATGTTCGTGATGAGTTAAACCAGGAATTATCTGCCGCTAAAGGTGACGCTGGCAAGTTTGAAGATGAACTCAATGCCATTGAAGACCAGCATGCTGCCTTTTTAGATGCCGACATTGAACAAGCCAAAGCTGATTTAGATAATTTGCCTAATTGGCGCAGTGATGTTGAAAACCTTAACGAGCGTCATAAATTACAAACCGAAAAACACCAAGATATTGAAGCCGCCTTTAATGCCCGCCGTAGCAAAATTGCTGAGCAATTACATCGCGAACTTGAAACGCTACATCTTGAGCAAGACACCCAACGTGAAGCGCGTGATAAGCAACGTGAGCTTGCCAATGACGACATTGCTAAACTAGAGCTGCAATGGCGCGAGCAAACCGATGCAGGTAAAGCTAAATTTAGCGAACAAGAATATCAACTTAAATTAACCGCTGCCGAGCTTAAGCATCAAGTTGATGGTGTGACTTACACCGAAGATGAAAAAATGCGTTTAGCGATTTTCGATGAACGCATAAGCCTAGCTGATGAAGAGCAAGAAACCTGTAATCAAAAGGTCGATCGTTTAACCACAGAAGAGCGTAAACAACGGGCCAAGCGCGACCAAGCTAACGAAGCGCTGCGTATATCCAGTATTCGCGTTAGTGACCGAGAAAATGCCAAAGAAGAACTGCACCATATGTTGTTCCCACAGTCGCATACCTTGTTGGAGTTTTTGCGTAAAGAAGCCCACGGTTGGGAGCACACCTTTGGTAAAGTTATCGCGCCAGAGTTGTTACATCGCAGCGATCTACACCCAAGCCTAACCAAAGACAGCAGTGAAGCATTATTTGGGGTTAACCTCGATCTTAAAGCCATTGATGTTCCAGAGTATGCTGCCACAGAGCAAGATTTACGTATTCGTTTAGCTAAAGCAGAAGAAGCACTAAAAAGTGCGCAAGAAATACATGCCGAAGCGGAAGATCAACTAGTTGCTATGAATACGGCGCTCGATAGCATCACCCGCGAACTGACCTTTGCCCGTACAGCGTACAAAAATAGCCGTGAAGACTTACGCCGTCTGTTTGACGAGAAGCGTAACGAACAACAAAAAATCAATCAAGCTGTGGCAGATCGTAAAGCCGATTCGAGCAAGCGATTAGTACAACTTGATAATGAACTTAAGCTACTTAGCAATCAGCACCTTGGTTGGTTAAGCGAGCAAAAAGAGCAGGCGCTTGAAGCGCGCATGGAAAAAAATGCCTATTGGCAAGAAGTGGTCGGCGCCATTGATAATCAATTAGGCCAGATTAAAGCCAATATCGAACAACGCCGTGCAAATGCAAAAACCGAGCAAAAAGCAGGTGAAACCTGGTACAAAAATGAGCTTAAGTCACGTGGTGTTGATGAAGGCACCATTTTGGCGCTTAAAAAACAGATCCGCGATCTTGAAGCCTGTATCAGTAATGCAGAACAACGCCGCAGTGAAGTGCTGCGTTTTGATGATTGGTATCAACATACCTGGCTTGTTCGAAAGCCTAAAGTGCAAACGCAATTAACTGATGTTAAGCGCGCTACGCTGGAATTGGAGCAACTGCTAAAAGCGAAAACGGCAGAAATAAAACACCGAAGAGACAGCTTAGAAACCGAACGTAAAGCCTGTGATGCCGCCCAAGTAGAGGCGTCTGAAAACCTCACAAAGCTGCGTGCCGTGATGCGCAAGTTAGCTGAGCTCAAATTGCCAGCTAATAACGATGAAGCGATGGGCAGTATTGGCGAGCGTTTGCGCCAAGGCGAAGATTTATTGCTAAAGCGTGACTACTTAATGGGTTCTGTTAAACAATATGTTGAACACTTTGACTCGGTCATTGCCAGTAAATCTGGTTCAAGTTTGGCCGAATTTTGGGAGCGGGCCCGTGATGAGTCTAGCTTTGTTAACGACAAAGGTATTCGTCTACTCGACTATCGCAAGTTAGTCCCACAGCTTGAGCAGTTACTCAATGTGATGGTGCCGCAATCGTTAATGGCGATTCGCGAACAAGGGCGTATTTTTGGTATCGACTTAACCGCATTCTATGATGTATTAACCGATATTGACCGCCGTATTGCCAGTCAAAGTGCGCGTATTACCCGTGAAGTGGGTGAAGAGCTATTCCTCGAAGGAGTATCAGAGTCGGCAGTGCGAATTCGTTCACGTATTAGCGAACTTGAGTTTTGGCCTGAACTTGAAGTGTTTGTTAAAGCCTTTAAAGCGTGGAAAGCAGATGGTTTCAGCCAACTACCGGACGAGCATTACACTAACTCAATGCGCCGAGCATTAGACATTATTGGCCGCGCAGCATTAACCGGCGGTATTGCGAAACTGTTAGAAATAGAACTGCGTTTAAAAGAAGGTAACAGCGACTTAATTATTCGTACCGACCGTCAGTTAAACGAGTCTTCAAGTCATGGTATGGCGTACCTTATTTTATGTAAGTTCTTATTGGCCTTCACCCGTTTATTGCGCGGCAAAGCCAATGTCACTATCCATTGGCCAATTGATGAGTTAGGTACGCTACATCACACTAACGTGAAGAAAATCTTCGATGCCTGTGAGAACAACAATATCAGTGTATTAGGGGCTTTCCCAAATCCTGAATCTGAAGTGCTAAGTCTATTTGCTAACCGTTACATCATTAATAAGCAAACTAAAAAGCTGCAGGTCGTTAAACCTAAAGCCAATCCGTTAGCGGCCCGTTTATCGCAACGTAATACTAAAACCGAAATGCCTACGGCGGAAATGACTCGCGCTGAAACTGCTAAGGAGCACATCTAATGTCTGAATCGACTGAAACTATCTTAGTAGGTACTGGCGCATTAATAGAGCAATTGTTGCGTGGTGAGTTTATTTGCCGAGTGACCAATGAAGACGGTTGGCGTGCATTAAAAAACAACAGCACTCGCGACAGAGTTGAAACCTACCTTAACCAAATTAATCGCACCATTGCCAGTGCTGGTGAGGGTGAAGTCTTTTTTTGTGGTTATTTGCAGCTCGGCGAAGTTGAGCGCAAAGTTATTTCATCGCAATTTAAAGATATTTGCTCAGGCCTTATTCCATTAGTGGAATGGCTGGTATTAGTGCAAGAAGCCAGTGGCCAAGATGCCCCGCTGAGCGAAGGCGCGCCGATACGCTTAACCGATTTACAAGCGCGTATTGAAGATACGCCAGCCTTTAGAGAGCAACTCACTAAGTTGAGCCATTACCGATTATTCGGTTCAAGCAGTACTAACGTTGACGGCCAAATTAAGTTGGTGTTTAAGCGTTTAGTGGAACTGGGTTATTTAACCAAACCCAATAGCGAAAAACAGATTTATATCGCCACGGGTAAGTTAGATTATCTATACGAAGTGATCCGCTTTATTGATGAGACCGAAGGCTTAAGTCTTGAGGCTCAGGCAGAAACCGCGACCCAAAGGGACTTGATATGAGCAGTAACTTACACCAAGCCGGGGTAAAGCTGCTCAAACAACTTGGGCGTCATGCCGATGTTGTCATGGATGCATATTTGGCAGGATCGATTAACGACACTGCTCATGATGCTGGCGTTATCGAAAAGCTGAAAAAAAGTGGCATTTTATGGCGACCAGAACCGGATCAAGAACTGCGCTTAAAGCGTTCGGTGCGGGCATTATTGGAAGAAGCATTAAGCGACGAACGTAATCGACAGATTGATGCCAACGTCGGCTCCGCGCTAGCGACAATAAAAACCTTAGCCGATCATTATAAAGAGGCGCGCCGTGATGTGGATTTTAGTGCTGCAGAAGCCTATTTAGCCGATTTAAATGAACATGTGTATAGCTTTACCGACAGTTTACGTTATTCAATTCGGGTGTTATGGAGCCGAATTAACAACGAATTTGGTTATGTTGGGACTATAAGTGCCAAAATTCGCGAAAACGAGTTAGCCCAAAGCCAGGTATCAGAGCTGCTAAACGGCTTAGAGATGTTTCAATTTAGCGAGTTAGGTGAAATTGCTGGCGATATTCGTGAACTGCGCCGTTTGTTGATGACCAGTTTGCAAGAAACCTTAAGTCAATGTACCCAAGAGTTGAGTATTGTCCAAGCGAGATTATATGAGTTACTTGGGCGATTTAGGCAAATACAAGGGCGCACCCGATTACTAAAAGGTTGGTTACTGCACACCAGCATGCATCCTGATTATCAACCTGAAAACCATGTAGTGCATAAAGCAGTACCGGTATTATTTAATTGTGCTGAGGCGCTTATAGCCCCTGCAAGTGTTGATGTGTCTAACCCTCATCACGAACTAGAACTGATGGGGTTAGTGGCACAAGTTAAAGCCATTAGTCGCGACTCATTACCAGCGGCATTGCGTGAGCATAATGTGACCTTTGAAATGGGTGACAGTGAGGATTTCGATATCCCTGAAAACCCACTTAAAATAGCCGTGGATGAATATTTTTGTGAAGTTATTGATTCCGGTTTACGTCAATCGGCATTAAGCTATTTGCAAGAGAAGCAATTAACATGGGATGCTGAAAGTTGGCTTTATCAAGTCATTGGCGGTTATGAAGGCCTAGCCGATGAGCATAAAAATTATTTTGAGCTTGAACCGATAGGAAAACCCGATCCGGTTTATAGCGGTAACTTTATCATTAACGATGTTGAGTTATGGCTAGCCTAAGCAAAAGACAGTTACAGCTAATGGAACACGCGGCAAAGCAGCGCTTGCCGCGGGTGAAGTTCACTGCCGATTGGAAAAAATTGTATCAATTGTGGCAAATAGGTGAGACCGATGGTACTGACAAATACCTGTATTTGACCGCCAACGATTATGTTTTACTGCGTAACATGGCCCAAATTGATTCGGGTTTAGATATTCTGGCCCTTGATTTTGATGTGCCCCGCCAGCAGATGTCACAACTCAGTGCTAATGAGAAATACGCTAATATTAGCCCTGAAGCTGACTATGTATTAATTAAGCTGGCACCTAACTTATCTCAAGACCAAGTGACTGATTTAGCGCCAGACGCAGTGGTCGATTTATTATCTGTACATAATTGTTCACTGCGGTTAAAGGTCGACAGTGCAATCGCGCTTTGCCAACGACTCAATCTAACGAACCTCATCGTGGTTGAAAACCTCGACAGTTTTGATCACTTTTTTGCCAACTTATTTACCCCAGAGTTACAGGCAATAATCAATAACTGCATGGTGTTATACCGTGGTAGTCATGACTATTCGCCAGCAGGCCGAAAGCGTTTTTTACACTTACTTGAATCACTCAATATCAATGTCATTGGCTTTACTGACCTTGATCCTGCCGGGTTAATGATTGCCAATACCCTTGAGTCTTGCTGCAGCATAATAGTGCCGCAACTTGCACTAGCGTCGCCAGATAAGTTATTAGCGTTAGCCCAGATAAATTCGACGGATGATTTTCATAAACAACACAAGCAATGGGCTTATCTTAATAATTTGTATCGAGATGCACATTCTGGCGATAAATCAGATTCTCAATTTTCCGCTTCATCAGTAATATATAATCCGCAATGGTTAGCGTTAGTGCAATGGCTCGGACAACATTGCGTGAGCATTAAACAGCAGCACATGTTAGCTAAATCGATGTCACTGACGTTGCTTAATATCCACTGTTCAGAATAAAACCACTCTTCATAATAAAACCACTGTGCAGAATAAAAAAAACACTACACTGATTGAGCCAGCTAACCCCATTTATTAAACAGAGTTGAGCTCACTCAACCGCCAAGTAAAACCTTCAAATTGATTGTTACTCTCGCTGTCTGCTTGATTTTTATGGCTATACGCACAGATTTTAGCCGTTTCCGTCCTAAATCTATTACTGGTTATACCATCGTTAGTGATTAACTAAGTCTATAATCTATTGTTATTTTTAGCTTTTATATTGCATGCTTGTTAAGCGACGATTAAGTCATCACTTTTGTTCATAAGGTGATTGAAATATATTGCGCTATGTCTCAGTATTTCAGCGCTCGAAAAGAATAAGCACCAGGATTGGTATAACAATAATTAGCAACAGAAGTTGCCATTTCGAAGGGAAATTTATAGATGACAAAATCACTTTCAGCACGGATCTTTATCGGTCTATTTTTTGGGGTTCTGCTTGGTAGCATGGTGCAGTTTTTACTGGCCGATAATGCTTTTTTTGGTGGCACGTTAGTTAGCCTAGCAAGTGGTATTGGCACCATGTTCGTCAATATGATTATGATGCTAGTAGTTCCACTGGTGTTTGTGAGTATTGTGTGTGGTGTGTGTGAGTTACAAGATTTAAAAAGCTTTGGTCGTTTAGGGGGTAAAACCTTTGGGTTTTATATCATTAATACCATGGTCGCGATTTTAGCTGCTTTTACCGTCGCAATGATATTTGAGCCCGGTAAAGGCGTGGATATGTCGAGCAACGGTTCACTGGATATTACCGCGACAGAACTGCCTGATTTAATGTCGTTAATTGTGAGTATAGTACCAAACAATCCGTTTTCAGCTTTTACCTCTGGCAATATGTTGCAAGTGATTTTTATGGCGCTATTAATGGGCGGTGTCATTAAATCAATGGGGCAATCGGTTGAGGGAGCAGTTAAAGGATTTCAAACCGCCAATAAAATAATGATGCGCTTAATTTCAGTGGTAATGAGTTTAGCGCCATACGGTGTATTCGCCTTAATGTTTAAATTAGGCGCAACCTTAGAACCTGAAATTTTTGTCAGTGTTGTTGAATATTTAGTGCTTATTTTGGCTCTGTTATTGATTTGGATTTTTATCGTATATCCATATTCGGTCAGCCTGTTCACTCCTATTTCAGCGAAGACTTTCAGAGAAAAAACTCAAGAACAAATTCTCTTTTCATTGTCTACTGCTAGCTCAAACGCCACTATTCCGGTAACCATGCGTACCCTTACTGACAAGCTAGGTGTGAGCAAAGCGGTGGCTGGTTTTGGTGTGCCACTGGGTGCAACCATGAACATGGGCGGGGTGTCGATTTATATTACTATTGCGATTTTCTTCGTTGCGAACGCCTTTGGTATGCCAATCAGTAATGATCAAATTCCATCGTTATTATTTAGCGTATTTTTACTTTCGGTGGGTGCTGGTGGTGTTCCTGGTGGTGGAATGGTGATGATTGGGGTATTGATTTACCAATTAGGCTTACCAGCAGAAGCATTTGTGATTGTTGCTGCATTAGACCGTATTATTGATATGGTGTTAACCTCATGTAATGTGGTCGGTGATACTGCGGTATTAACCATTGTTGATCAAACTGAACAAGCGCATCAGCTTGAGGCTGCAAAAAATACCGCTGAGGAAGTGTAAGATCCGTTTAGCAGTATGAATAAAATGGCCTGCATAGCAGGCCATTTTTATGTCTAAGGTGTTTTTTTTAAGGCCTCATGTCTAAGATCTTATGTCTAAGGCCTTATGTTTAAGGTCATATGCTTAAGGCTTTAAATTGACGAATCTGTTGTGTCGAATATAGTAGATGCTATCTATGCTGCATTTTATTTTCTATCTTAGTCATCAGCTTGAATGTCGTTTTTTCTAAATCATCTAAACCGCGATGAGCGACCTGTTCATAAGAGCGATTAATATAGCGATAAGCTTGTGGGTAGTTAAACTCAATCACCTCAAGTTCAGCCAATTCATTCAGCGCCTGTGTTTGCCCGATGGGATAGTTCATCATTTGATGATATTCAATGGCTTTTTTAAACTGCTCTCTGGCTTCATCATTGCGACTTATGCGTTGGTTTATCATGCCTGCAAGCTGTGAAATATAACCCAATGTTAGCCAGTCTTTCACTTTAGCAGCATTGGTTTTGGCAATGGTAAGTACACCTAATGCTTGTTCTATCCTGTCGGTTTCGGTATAGCTTTGCGCTAATAACAATCTTAGTCTGGCTAGCTCTCGCTCATCTTGCTGATGTGTAGCTAGATCGATTGCTGCTATCAATGTGGTATTAAGCTGTTGATATTGATGTTGCTGCAATTGGATGCTGGCTAGCAGACGCATGGCAACTAAGTTATCGGGTGTGGATTTTATGAGCTTGGATAAGTGCTGCTCAGCAGCTCTAATGTCGCCAAGTTGTAGTTGTGTCATTGCATTGAACAACAGGGGGGAACTAAGACGTGAATGGTATTGAGTTTCTGTCTTGTTATCTTGTTGATTATGTTGTAAATTATTTTGTAAACTGTGTTGTGGATTGAGCCGCTGAGTAATCATCTTTGCTGCAGCTGATAATACTTGCTCGATGCTTGAAGCGTTAACGACTCCTGCTTCTGTATGATGCTGCTGATGTAATGTAAACGCTAATTGATATTGATTATTGGCGCCGGTAATGTTGGATTCAATCACTAATCCCGCACCGGAGATGGCCATTAATTGCTTAATATCGGCAGCTTGGCTCAAGTGGTCATTAGCGATAAGCGAGATGATATTTATAATATCTTCGGTTTGCAGTAATGGGTAACTAACACCGACATTTAGCTGATGGATAAGCACATCCATTGCGGCATAGCGATTCCATTGCGAGTCTGTGTTGTCTGTCGCGAGTTGCACCGGAAGTACTAAAATAGTGCCAATTTCTATTGCAGGGGCTTTAGTGGACATCAGATAAGCATAAGCACTCATGCTAATAAGCAGTAAGAGTAAAATAGCCGCAATATATATTTTTTTATTCGATGGTTTGGCGGGCGGCATCGTTATAGTCCTTAATTAATATCCTGAAAATAACTTAGTGGGTATTTAAGTTATTGTAAAGAAATGATTCTTTACTGGTGCCTAATGATTCAAATTTGTATTTTGGTTAACTGTGTTTATTCGCGTCAGTTAGATCATCAATGAGCTCAACTGCAGCGCATAAATGAAAAAACCGCCAAAAGGCGGTTTTTTTACAGCATAATCAATTAATCAATTGATGGCTCTTCGCTGTAATCAATACCGTGATAGCTCAAGCAAGTATCAACTTCGTTTGTGCTACCTAAAATTACCGCAACGCGCTGATGGATTTCGGTTGGCTGAATGTCCAAAATAGTTTCATAACCTGTTGATGCTTTACCGCCAGCTTGCTCAACTAGTAATGCCATTGGGTTGGCTTCATACATTAAGCGTAACTTAAACGGTTTGGCTGGGTTTTTATTGTCTGTCGGGTAAGAGAAAATCCCACCACGACACAATACACGATGCACGTCACCTACCATTGCAGCAATCCAACGCATGTTAAATGATTGCTCTCGTGGTCCTATTTCTCCGAGTAATAAATCGGCAATATAGGTTTGCATTGGTGCTTCCCAAAAACGCTGGTTTGACATATTAATGGCAAACTCGGCGGTGTCCGGGGTTATTTGCACGTTATTGTCGGTCAGAAGAAACTCTTGGCTGTCTGGAGCAAGAGTATAAAACTGAGTGCCTTGACCAGTGGTGAGCGCCATCATGGTTGATGGGCCATACAACACATAACCCGCAGCAACTTGTTTGCGGCCAGCTTGTAAAAAGCTTTGTTCGTTTAACTCTCCGGTAGGTGCTGGTAATACCGAAAAAATAGTGCCCACTAATGAGTTGATATCGATATTTGATGAGCCATCGAGTGGATCAAAACACACTAAGTATTCACCTTTAGCGTTCACCTCAACCACATAATCTTCTTCTTCAGACGCTAAACCACGTACATTGCCATCGGTTTTAAGGGCATCTTTAAGCATGTCATTGGTGATCACATCCAGTTTTTTCTGGGTTTCGCCTTGAATGTTTTCTTGCTCTGTTGCACCCAAAACACCCGCTAATGCACCGTGACGAACCGCACCACTAATGGCTTTTGAGGTGTCAGCTAAGGTTAATAGTAGTTGTGTTAAAGACGCGTTTACGGCTTGTGCGCTAAGGGTTTGTGCCAAAGTCTGCATGATTTTTCCTATGAGATTTTGCGAGGTTAAGGTCGATGTTGTTAATTCTTATCAGTTATGTGCAAATCATACCCCACAATGGCGCTAATTTCAGCGATTGTTATCTGGGGTTTTGGTTTTACTGTAAATTGAGGCAAAATGTGGGCGGATTGAATTGCCCCAAGGATTAATAATGACAATAACATGGAAGCATCATGCTTTAGCGGCAGTGTCTGCCGTGCCACTCCTTTTTACTAGCCCGGTTTTTTCAGCAACCGCTAAAGGCAGCATCATGAACTCATCAACCACCGCAACACTGACTGCAATCAACGGTAGCACTACACCACTGACCATTGAACGTATTCATGCGTCACCAGCCTTAGCGGGTTCTAGCCCCCGCGGGTTGGCATTATCGCCTAACGGAAAACGTGTAACTTATTTATCAAGCCGTGCTGATAATCAGCATTTGTATGATTTATGGCAAATGGATATCGCGACTGGTAAGCGCAGTGTACTGATTAATGCTGATCAATTAGAGGCAGGAGAACTGTCTGATGAAGAAAAAGCTCGCCGAGAGCGCCAACGAATTTATGGTCAAGGGATCATGGAGTATTTCTGGTCTGAAGACAGCCAACATATTTTAATCCCTGCTGCGGGTAAGTTGTATTTATATGACGTTGCCAGCAATAAGGTGGCTGAGCTTGCAACCGGTGACGGTTTTGCAACCGATGCGCGTTTGTCTCCAAAAGGTCACTTTGTGTCGTTTGTGCGCGATCAAAACTTATTTGTATTGTCATTGGATAGCCAAAAAGTAACGGCACTCACCACAGATGGTAAAGGGCCAATTAAAAATGCCATGGCAGAGTTTGTTGCCCAAGAAGAAATGGACCGTATGACAGGCTATTGGTGGGCGCCCGATGAGTCTGCTATCGCCTTTACTCGTATTGATGAAACGGGTGTGGAGTTAGTGACTCGTAATGAAATTTACGCCGAGGGGATTAAATTAACCGAGCAGCGTTACCCTTATGCAGGTAAAGCCAATGTTGAGATCGCACTGGGTGTCGTGACCTTAAAAGATCGCACTATTAGCTGGATTGATTTGGGCAAACAAAAAGACATGTATTTACCTCGCGTAGATTGGCTACCCGACAGCCAGCATGTGTCGTTCCAATGGCAAAGCCGCGATCAACAAACGCTGGATTTACGCATTGCTGCAATCTCTCAGCCGACACAAGCTAAAACGGTGATTGAAGAGCGCAGCAAAGCATGGGTAAATTTAAACAATGATTTACACTTCCTAAAGCAACAAGCGGCTTTTATTTGGGGCTCTGAGCGTGATGGATTTAATCATCTGTATTTATTTGACTTACAGGGCAAACAACTTAAGCAATTAACCCAAGGTGATTGGGCTGTTGATGCGCTTGAGTATGTCGATGAAGCAACGGGTTGGGTATATTTTAGCGGTCGTAAAGACAGTGTTGTTGAACGTCATTTGTATCGAGTTAATCTTAATAAAGGCATGGACTCCATTGAGCGAATTAGCCAAGCATCGGGTATGCATGAAGCTGTATTTGCGGATAAAAAGCCCGTTTATTTAGATTACTTTAGTAGTTTACAGCAGCCGCCGCAGATAAGTTTACACAATGATTCTGGCAAGCAGTTAGCTTGGGTTGAGCAAAATGACATTGATAAAAATCATCCGCTTTATGATTATGCTGGTTTATGGCAAATGCCTGATTTTGGTCAATTAACAGCTGAAGATGGTCAAGCATTACAATACAGACTGTTTAAACCGGTGCCTTTTGATGCCGCTAAACAGTATCCGGTTGTGGTGCGCGTATATGGTGGACCGCATGCTCAGTTAGTAGTCAACAGCTGGAGCGAGGCAGATTATTTTACTCAATATTTACTGCAGCAAGGCTATGCGGTATTTCAATTAGATAATCGTGGCTCAGCGCACCGAGGCACGCAATTTGAACATGTCATTTATCAAAACATGGGTGATGCTGAAGTAAACGATCAAAAAGTTGGCGTTGATTATTTACGTAGCTTGCCGTTTATTGATGGTGACAATGTTGCTATTTATGGTCACAGTTATGGTGGTTATATGGCGTTGATGAGTCAGTTTAAGGCGCCGGGTTATTTTAAAGCGGCAATATCGGGTGCGCCAGTAACGGATTGGCGTTTGTACGACACTCATTATACTGAGCGTTATATGGGGAACCCGCGAACCAATAAAAAAGGTTACGACGCCAGCAGCATTTTACCTTATGTCAAAAATTATCAATCGGGCTTATTGATGTATCACGGTATGGCTGATGATAACGTTCTGTTTGAAAACAGCACTAGAGTATATAAAGCGTTGCAAGATGAGGGTAAGTTATTCCAAATGATGGATTACCCAGGGTCTAAGCATTCAATGCGTGGCGAGAAAGTGCGTAATCATTTATATAAATCATTAGCGGCATTTTTAGATCAACAGCTGAAGTAATCACTATTGTGTTAAAGGATTAACGAAAAAGCAGATATAAAAAAACCAGGTGATTCACCTGGTTTTTTATTGCGGTTAACCTTAAAAGATTACGCTTCTAAGTCACCACAAAAACGATAGCCTTCACCGTGAATAGTCGCGATGATTTCTGGTGTATCAGGCAAGCTTTCAAAGTGCTTACGGATGCGACGTATTGTCACATCAACGGTGCGGTCATGAGGCTTTAATTCACGGCCAGTCATTTTTAACAACAAGTCAGCACGAGTTAAAATCTTACCTGGGTTTTCAACAAAGTGAAGCATCGCACGGAACTCGCTGCGTGGTAGCTTATAAGCTTCACCTTGTGGGTTAACCAAAGAACGGCTATTGATTTCTAAGCTCCAACCGTTAAAACGGTAATACTCAACAGAACCTTTTTCTTCAGTTTCTGCGGCAGCATTATTAACGCGAGTTAATAGGTTACGAGCACGGATCGTTAATTCGCGAGGGTTGAATGGTTTAGTGATGTAATCATCTGCACCAATTTCAAGACCTAGAATCTTATCAACTTCGTTATCACGGCCAGTCAAGAAAATAAGACCGATGTTATTAATTTCACGTAGCTCACGAGCTAATAATAAGCCGTTTTTGCCTGGTAAATTAATATCCATAACAACAAGATTAATCTTATTGTCTTGCATGGCTTTATGCATTTCTGCGCCGTCGTTAGCTTCAGTGACAACATAACCTTCAGCTTCAAAAATACTGCGTAATGTATTACGAGTTACAGCTTCATCTTCAACAATTAAAATGTGCGGATTTTGCATGATATTTACCTGATTTTATAAAATTCGATTCTAGCCACTGTTTGCGAACTGTGTGCTAATAGATTGCAATAGCGCTTTAGCTAATGCGCTAAGATTCCGATATTTTTTGGTGTTTATCTATGTCTACCCTGAATTAAACACTCTCTATAAACTCTATTATGTAACACTTAATACTTAATACTGGTTACTGAGTCTGCTTACGTCGATTAATTACCACTACGCCAAGGCACGCGTTTGCACTTATTCATGATGGTGTAAAATTTGTTGCACTTAAGCTTACTTACTATGAATGCCATTTAGAAAGATAGTTCCTTCTATTGCAAACTTATTTAATCGTATTAATGTTTTATCAAATGTAGAACAAATTTAGTACGACTGTAAACTTTACATCAAAAAATCATCACACTCACAACAACATTTGCTGAGTTTTTGAGGTGTATGTAGCTAACTTTGCTACAGTGATTTAATAGTGCGTAATGGTTATTGTACTCGTTTTAGGCATTTGTTAACAAATTAAATGTTAAAAAATTAATATAACACTCGAGTATATGAAAGATTAACCTTGCTAAGATGATAATAATTAATGGTTTTCTAATATAGTACTGCTGATTTAGATCGTAAACCTTTTAGAAATCAAACCTATCTGCTAGACTAATTCTGGCTTAATTGACGAAAATTTATTATGGAAAATGTTATAGATACATTGTGGAATGAGTATCAAAGTACTCATTTTTTGTTTACTCAACGCCTTTCTCATGATTTCCCATTTGCTATTGTTACTGCCCATAACCCCCGTGGTTCAAGACTCTCTCCTAGTCAAAATCGCTTACTCGATCGTCAGCTTCAATTTAAAATTCAACAATATAATCGTCCCTATCGTGCGTTAATCGGTGCAGCACCTGATTTGTCGCATATGGAAAAGAGCTGGGCTATTTTTATTGATAAAGAACAAGCTGTTGAGCTTGGTCGAGAATTTAATCAACATGCAATTTACTACGTTAATCAAGGTTTGCTATCTTTGATTGCATGCCTTGATAGCATCAAACCTGAAGTTGATATGGGAATTTTTAATCACCGATTAAGGATGGTGAGTGAGTTGCCAGAGATAGGTTCGTATAACTGGGTAAATAATGACGTAATTAAAACTGCACAGCTGCGATAAAATAATTAACACATTATTTTGAGACAATACTTACTAGATTGTCTCGGTAATTTGCGGTTAATTATGTTTTTTGGATATTTATGGGCATTTTTTCGTAATAGAGAACAATCATTGCTCTGAAGTCGCAGCCGCATAATATTTCACTACAGCGATATTTTTTATCAAAACAGTGTATTTTTACTGTGTTTGCTGATTGACTTGATAGGGTGTTTTTTGCTATTTTCAACTCCCTCCTTCGGGAGGAACAGAAGAGGAGCGTTAACTAGGTAGTAAGTGAGAGGATGCCAATCCGATGACCACTTATGATGGAGATTAGCGCCGAGGTATCAGTTTGTTTGGCAAACATTGATATCGGTCGATTAGGCTGAATCCTAACGATTGTCACCTATTTTTTTGGTGGAGAGCTTCTGGTGATGATTGCTGTTTCCCTTCTATAAGGGTGCGTTATCTTAGCACCAGGCTCTTCGAACGTAGTGTGTTCGGAGCGTATATCATGTTAGTAAATCACATCTTATTTTTGAGTCTTTCGCAAACAGCGGAGGCATCAGTATGAGCTTTGTTCAGTCTGAAATAGATACCCCAGAATTAGTCGTTGCCAAATTTGGCGGCACCTCAGTTGCTGATTACGCCTCTATGAGCCGTTGTGCAGATATTGTGTTGGCTAATCAAGCTACTCGCCTTGTGGTAGTAAGCGCCTCCAGCGGAGTGACCAATTTATTAGTTGAGTTAACTCAAGCTAATGTGAATGACGAGCGTCGCTTGGTATTGCTTAAGCAAATTGCTCAAATTCAATATGCGATATTAGATGAACTCGGTCGTCCGCAAGACGTGGCAGCCAGTATTGATAAAATACTCAGCCGGATGTCAGTACTCAGTGAATCGTTAGAGCTGAATCGCAGCAAAGCGGTTATGGACGAGTTACTGTCGACGGGAGAGCAATGTTCATCGATTTTATTTTCTGCGGTTATTCGGGAAAAGGGCACTGCTTCAAATCATTTTGATGTGCGCCAAGTATTACGTACCGACAGTCACTTTGGTCGCGCAGAGCCACAAATTGAAGCTATTTCAATGTTAGCAGGTGACTTTTTACAGCCATTACTTGCGCGTTACGTCATCGTTACCCAAGGCTTTATTGGTGCGGATGAAGAGGGACGAACAACAACATTAGGCCGTGGTGGTAGTGACTATTCGGCGGCATTACTTGCCGAAGCGCTTCGTGCTACAGCGGTTGAGATTTGGACCGATGTGGCCGGTATTTATACCACTGACCCACGCCTTGCCCCCAATGCCCGCCCGATTGCTGAAATTAGCTTTAATGAAGCGGCTGAGATGGCGACCTTTGGCGCTAAAGTATTGCATCCCGCCACCATCTTACCGGCAGTAAGACAAAAAATTCAGGTGTTTGTAGGTTCAAGTAAAGCGCCTGAAATGGGCGGAACTTGGATCCGTCATCAAGTTGAAGATACCCCAGTGTTTAGAGCGGTGGCGTTACGCCGCGATCAAACTTTACTTAACTTGCATAGCTTGCAAATGTTACATGCTCAGGGCTTTTTGGCAGAAACGTTCGCGACCTTGGCGCGACACAAAATATCCGTCGATTTAATCACGACCTCGGAGGTTAACGTATCGTTAACCCTAGATAAAACGGGTTCAGATTCAAGTGGCCAGGGCTTACTCAGTGAGTCGTTATTACAAGAGTTATCGCAACATTGTCGTGTAAGAGTCGAGGAAGATTTAGCGTTAATCGCCATCATCGGTAATCGCATAGCATCAACGGCTGGCATTTGTAGTAGGGTGTTTAAAGTGCTTGAAAACCATAATGTTCGGATGATTTGCCAAGGCGCAAGCCCACATAATTTATGTGTGTTGGTAGCAGAGTTGGAAGCGGCGCAAGTGGTTAATGCTTTGCACCAAAACCTGTTTGAGTAATCATATGACTAAAGCAATACAATCGTCAGTTCAAGTTGGAGAACTGGCGACAGGACACGCATTGACCGTTCCAGTATATTCATTCATTGGTCGCGAGAGTGTTGCGCCTAGCGTGTATATTCAGGCCAATGTTCATGGTGCTGAAGTGCAAGGTAATGCGGTGATTTATCAACTGATGACCTTATTGGAAAGTTACCAGGTTTTAGGTGATATTACGCTTGCCCCCTTAGCCAATCCTTTAGGGATTAATCAAAAGAGTGGTGAGTTTACTCTAGGGCGTTTTGATCCCATTACAGGGGTTAATTGGAACCGCGAGTACTTTGATCATCAAGTCGATATTCAAACTTGGTATGCCGAGCACCAACGTTTAACCAATAGTGAGCTGTTTTGCGCCTATCGTTCAATGTTGGTAGAAACTTGCCTGGCGCGCCTAACTCATTCTTTTGGGATTTCAACAGGTCATCGGTTAGCAGTAAATTTACAGGCTATGGCACATCAAGCAGACATAGTGCTTGATTTGCATACCGGCCCTAAGTCGTGCAAACACTTGTACTGCCCTGAGTATGATATTGATGCGGCAAGATTTTTCTCGATCCCGTATACCTTGGTTATCCCCAATAGTTTTGGTGGCGCGATGGATGAAGCTACCTTTTGTCCTTGGTGGCAGTTAACCGAGTATGCAGCCAGTCAAGGCCGTGAATTTTCGGTACCTGTGTCAGCATTTACCTTAGAGCTTGCAAGCCAAGAACGGATTGATTTAGCTGACGCGTTAGAGGATGCCAAAGGCATACTGGCTTATTTAAGTCACCGTGGCGTGATTGCTGAAAAAGTTTATCCAGCCAGTATGGAAAGGTTTGGGTGTTACTTGAAGGATTATAAGAAGTTTCATGCACCTAAAGCTGGCTTAATTGAATATTGTGCCAGTGTCGGTGAACCATTAACCGCAGGCAAATCTTTAGCGAACATTTTACGCATAGATTTGTATGGTACTGAACAGGCTTACCAAGCCATTAGTTTACCCATGGATTGTGTGCCTATTTTGCATTTTGCTTCTGCGTCGGTACTCCAAGGCACAGAGTTGTATAAGGTGATGACTAATGTGTTTCCATTACAGCCTAGTTGATTAACTGCTTTGGCTAAGTAAAACAAAAACGCCTGCAATTGCAGGCGTTTTTGTCGATGCGTAAATTGCAATTAACTGCCTAAAATCTGTAGCGGAATCGCTAACATTTCGTTACCAGAAGCAGCAAAATACCAAATAATGCCCACTAAACTTGCTACCGTGAGTAAATACCATACGGTAGAGAAAATTTGCCCGTAACGATCTAACGGCAATAAATGACTTTGATGGCGACCGCGCCATTCAAATACAATTTCTACACTGCCGATCAGTAACAAAAAGCCCAGCAAGGCGAGCCCTAAGCTATAGCTAATGAACACACCGATAGCGGCACCAGCAATACAAGCCACTAGACCGACAACACTATTCATTGAAAAGCTGATGCTTTTTAAAATATGACCGCCATCGAGAGGTAAAATGGGCAGTAAATTAAACAAATTTAGCAGCGCATTGAATGTTGCTAATCCGGCAAAGAATATGTTGCCTGTTAGCCAATAAAGTCCAAGTGAGATAATCGATAAAATGAGTCCAAAAGTCGGGCCCATAATCGAAATATACACATCTTGCCAGCGGGTGTTGATACGTTCATCACTTAGCGCTAAGCCGCCCACAAAAGGGATTAAATAGATCCCTTTGGTTTTCATGCCGAAATGTTTCATCGCTCGAATATGGCCATATTCATGAAACACTAAGCAGCCGATGAGGGCTAAGGCAAATTCAAATGAAAATAACCATGAATAGGCCGCAACACTGGCTCCCGCAAAAAGGACTTTAACCACCTTGGCACTTTTTAGTAGCTTAAAACCTAATGATGCCAGTCCAACAACACTGAGCTTTTGGTTTTTTACTGCTGCAATTTCAGGTGTTTGACGCTCAATATCTTCAACGGTTCGTTGACCTTGGGTTATGGATTCATCATCTATTAATAAACAATAATCCAGTTGAAACGGTTGCCAGTTAACATCGATTTCTAATCGTACCGGTAGTGAACCAATATTGGGTTTAACGGGTTCGTCGTGGTTGATATTTGTTTCAGTCGGTACCGACGTTTGAGTGGTCAGTTCAAATGAATGAATATGAAAGGCTTGGTCGCTAGCGCTTGCAGACTTTTGTGATACCAGTTGATTGTCCCAATAAAGTTGCTGCCAGCCCGCAATCGAGCCTTCTAGTCGCAGACGTTTACCTAGACATTCAATATTTAGTAATTCCATTAAGGATTCTCAGGGTTTATGGACAGTGAGCATAGAGGCATTTTGCCAGAGCTGTGTGTGTTGCTCAATGGGTTTTACCATTATATTCGTTAATCATTAGCTTAGATTTATGATTGAGTGATTAAGGTAAGTAACATGAGTCTGTTGTTGGTAAATTGAAGATTAGTAATGCTAAAAAGGAGGTGTTATGTGCTGTTAATCTTCAGTCTGAATACGTTGTTAATACAGATGTTCTAATTCAGCCACGGTCGCAATACCTTGCTCTATGGTGGTAAAGACAATTTTTGCACTGCAGCAATGTCCTTGAAACTGACCATACTGGCGTACCAGTGGCAGTAACTGTAACACGCTCATATCCTGACTTAGCTTAACCAGTACAGGCAGTTCAGCCACGCTGGGATCCTGTGGCGGATGTTTCTGGATGCTATACACATGGCCGGCATTGTCGATGAGTTTATCTTCAGCGTGGACGGTAAATTGGTTGGCGCAAATAAAGCCCAACCAATCTTGATAGTTAACCAGATACATTAGCTCATCATCTTGATCAAACTGGAGTATGGCCGGCCAATGTATCTGTTGCATAGTTATCTGTTTGTCCACTTTTTATTGTCTTACCAACTGATTGTTATCGATTACTGTAATCGAATGATACTTCTTGATTGACGTTTTTTACAATACACGGCCCATGTTCACGTTGGCTGCGATTGAATGCCGCACCTATATGAATTTCGACGTTGGTGAAAATGTGTTTTTCAGCTTTGATGACGTAATTATTATAGTAGCCTTCAACTTCGTTAAGATGTTGAGTGTATTCTAGTTCTTCTTTCATACGTTCTTCTGCCATTTGATTTTTTTGCTCGAGCATCATTTTGACTTGCTCAATCATGCCGGCATCGCTTTGCCATTCCGTTTTGGGCGGTAATTTACGTAATCTTGCTTCTATTTCTAAGCCCGCAACAACCATGCCTTTAATACTGTCATCTAACTCTTTAAGTTCTTGCTTTAATTCACCATGATGCATGGCACAAAACAATTCCGTTTTAGTGCCGGCGGTAGCACCAAATGCAATGGCTCTAATGCCTTTTGCCGCAGTAGCAATGCCGCCGATTAAGTCACCTCGTCTTGCTTGGGCATCACTGACGGTAATAGTGTCACCTGAGGTTGAGTGACTGTGAAGTAACTGCTTGGTGACTAGAATATTGCCTAGGGCTTCTAAATGGGAATACTGGACAAACTGGGCACAAATTTGTCCGGTAGCTTTTATTTTAGTGCTGAGATCGTGCTCTTTAATTAAACGGCCAATAACACCTTTACTGACAATGACATCACCTTGAGCTTCAATAGACGCGGACTCAACAAAGCCCATTACCGTTACGTCACCGCTAGCTTTTACTTCCATACCTTCGTGCACATCGCCAGTGATTAAAACACTGCCTTTAAAATTAACGTGGCCATAGCGAACGTCTACATCTTTAATTTGCAGCATATCGTCAACTTGCATACCGCTGCGATTTTCAACTGGCTGACCAGACACTGTGGCGATGAGTTTATGTTGATCTTTAGGGTGTAAGCTGGTGCCTGTTCCTGGTTCCATTGGTTTATCTTTACCAGGAATTTGTTGCAGTACATTGCCGTGAACATTAAAACCAGGGGTGCCGATGGTTGAAGGGTTTTTAACCATCAGTAAATCATTGGGCTTAACGGTAATTAGTGCGCCTAAATTACGCATGTCGACCGAGCCGTCTTCGCGTTCTTGTGGTTGTAATAAGCGCTCACGAGCTAAGGCGACTTTTCGGGATAATATCGCATTGTCGCCGTTAACGGCTGCTTTACCGCAAGCTATGACGCCTTCACAGGTTTCTCCTGGTGGCAATATCGACAAACGCTGCATTAATGCCATGATTTTAGGTTTACTCAATCCCATTTTAATTTTTTGAGTTTTAAGGGTATTAAGTACATCTGGCAGGGTAATATCTTTGCCGCCCCAAGCTGAAGTGATTTTCATACTGGCTTGCATTTTATCGTCACTGACACTGATATTAACGATACCGTCTTTACGTTCGGCAATGGCAAAAAAGAGTTCGTGAGTTCCGGCGTTTTGACCGCATAGAGCATTAACTTCCGCTACCGCTTTAGCAATTGCAGGGGCAATAGGAAACAGCATAGCAAAAGCCGACTGTGTGAGTAAGGCGTTAATATCCTCTGCTGACACTGGGCCGTGAGTATTGGGAATTATACGTAATTCCACTTTATTTTTATCAGCACTTAGTGCGACGATTGAGGGCTCTAACATAACATCCTTTGTTTTTATTTTTATATCAGGTCATAACAGGCAAATAGAATACCAACGAAATGAATTACAAAATGTGCGTTATTTTGCCTTTAAGCCAATTTAGCTGATATTAATCTGCATTTCCAGCAGTAAGCTTGCTTTGTCGCTTATAAGTGAAGCGGTTTGAGGTGCGGAGTATTATTGGTATGAGTGTTGATGGAAATACAATTTATACTTATTGTTTTCCGCTACCACATTCACTTTGCCAAAATGCGTCGCTATCGTCTCTGAATAAGGCAAATGGCGATTAGCGACAATCTGCCATACACCTTGTGATGTCAGCCTAATAGCACTTTGTTGGACAAATTGCGTGGCAATATCAGTCGTGCTGGTTAACCCATCATGAAATGGCGGGTTGGAGATAATACCATCGAACTTGCCTGAGATTTGATTAAACCCATCTGAAGGATAGACCTTTGCCTGCATACTATTGGCTGCTAGGGTTAATTCACATGAGAGTAACGCCATTGCATTGATATCAATGCACTCAATGGTTAACTCTGGATTGGCTTTTAGCAATGCAGCTGTAATGACCCCTGCACCACAACCAAAATCGAGTACTCTGCCGCGTAAGTTATCCGGTAAATGTGACAGCAGTAATTCGGTACCCTGATCGAGACGTTTCTCGCTGAAAACACCGACAGTATTACAAATTTGCAGTGTTCCCTGTGGGGTTTCTAGTGAATATTGGCTTACCCAATCGCTTATGGATAGCGTTGGTGCTGCTTGGGTTAAATAACTGACATACACTAGACAATGGCGGGCATTATCTTGCTTGATTGGGGTTGAGTAATAATCAGGTGTGAGTTTATCAATTGATTTAACTCCACCTTTATTTTCACCCACAATCATCAATTGGCCATCGATATTTAAATGTTGTGCAGCCAGTTGCAGTAAATAACCCATTAACGGTTTAGCTTTTGGAAAGTAAATAATGACGCTATCAAATTTTGCATCAGCTAATGACTCAGGCAGTTGATGGCCAAAATAACATTGTAATTTTTCATTAGCGCAAGAGGATAATGTGAGGTGATGATTAAAGTCTAGCGCTAGGGCGGTGACATTATCGGCAAACTCAAGACATTGATGTGCAAAGGTATCAGCTTCATAATTGAGCACTAACACATTGTGTTGCTGAAAGTATTTGCTGTTTCTAATTAACGCTTGAGAAGGATTTGTTAACACGTCGGTTGCTCATAATGCTAGTGATAAGATAAACACGCTGATATTAACACAACCCCCACTTCGATAACGGGGATTGTGTTAGACATAGTCGTCAGTCAGTCAGTGATTAAGGTGTTTGCACCGATTGCGGTAGTAAGCTAAACATCTTAATCGCAATATCAATATTGTCTTGATGACCGCTAAATAATCTCGCACCTGGGCCTTCTGCAAAGACTTGAACATCCATCGCGGTATGACCGCCACTTGTCCAACCGGTATTCGATTTAATATCAATGAGTTTACGCAGTGCGATTGATAATGGCTCATTACCTTGCATGCGTGCGCTTTGTAATTGACTGTATTGCGCTTCATTTGGTGTAAAACCAAGTAGCGTCGCCGTTAAAGGTTGCCAGTTATCTTCGGCAATGGCACGGGTAGCAATGACATCAGGGCTGGCTTGAACCTTATGCAGTACTTCAGGGTGCCATTCGTATTTGTCATGTGCACCAACTGATAATCCACCGGTATTATGATCTGCTGTCACAACCATAAGGGTGTCTTTACTTTGGCGAACAAATTGTTCAACCACTTCGATAGCGGATGCAAATTCATCCATTTCACCCATCGCGGTAGCAATATCGTTACTGTGACCTGCCCAGTCAATTAAGCTGCCTTCTACCAATAACACAAAACCTTGTTCATTTTGTGATAGTAAATCTAATGCCTTTTGGGTCATATGGCTGAGTTTATGCGCTTGTTTATCATTAATCACCCAAGGCAATTGTACATCAGCAAACAGCCCCAATACTTTTGGCGTAGTCACTGATTCTAGCTCAGAGAATTCAGTGATGTGTTGGTAGCCTTTCGCGCTAAACTGCTCAAGTAATGTTGGGGTGAAATATTGCTGGCCACCACCAAGAATCACATCAGCATCAGATGCTAAATAAGCTTCTGCAATGTCTATGTAATTACTACGGCTTTCGTTATGAGCCAAAAATGCTGCCGGTGTAGCATGGTTTACTTGGGAGGTAACCGCTACGCCAGTAGATAAGCCTAATGCTTTGGCTTTTTCCATTAAGGTTGTGAGTGGGCGTTTTTCGGTATCAACGGCAATGGCACCATTATAACTTTTAACTCCAGTTGATAATGCAGTGGCAGATGCGGCAGAGTCGGTGACATAACCACTGATAGAAGCTGGGTAAGTGCTTGCCATACCAACGAGTAAGCGATCAAAAACCGTTTGTTCAATCTCTTCCGTTTCAGGATTATCTTTATAGTAACGATAAGCTGTGGTGTAAGCCGGTCCCATACCATCTCCAATCATAATGATAATATTTTTGGGTCTTGATGGACCGACGGTTGGCACATTATTGCTTGCTGTATTAGCGACTACAGGTGACATAACGACTTCATCAGCCATTGCACCCGTTATGATCAAGCTAGATACCAATAATAATCTACCGATTATCCGTTGGTAGGTAGATAAAAAATGCATGATTAATCCTATTTTTGCTGACTAATACGGGCTTCGATGGCATCCATAAGCATGCCGGTAATATTAACATCGAACGCTGCTTCAATTTCTTTAATGCAGGTTGGACTAGTCACATTGATTTCAGTTAACTTGTCGCCAATAACGTCTAAGCCGACAAAAATAAGGCCACGCTTTTTCAATTCTGGACCAATAGCACGAGCAATTTTCCAATCACTTTCCGATAATGGTTGGGCTACACCACTACCGCCAGCAGCTAAGTTGCCACGGGTTTCACCTTTCATCGGGATACGGGCTAATGCATAAGGTACCGGTTCACCGTCCACCACTAAAATACGCTTATCACCTTGAGTGATTTCTGGAATAAAGGCTTGCGCCATCGCGTATTGTTGACCATAACTGGTTAATGTTTCGATAATCACGCCAACGTTAGGGTCATCTTTTTTCACTCTAAAAATAGACGTACCGCCCATACCATCTAGCGGTTTTAAAATGATGTCTTGTTTTAGCTGGTGGAATGCTCTGATGCGTTTAGCATCGCGGGTAACAATAGTGTCTGGGGTAAATTCAGAAAACCATGCCGTAAACAGTTTTTCATTGGCATCACGTAAGCTTTGTGGCTTGTTAACAATCAATACGCCTTCTTCTTCCGCACGTTCGAGCATATAAGTCGCGTAGATGAATTCGGTATCAAATGGTGGATCTTTACGCATTAATATCACATCAAGTTCGGCTAAGGGAGTATCAACTGACTCGCCTAAGGTAAACCATTGATCAGCATCTTGCTTAACCGACAATTCACGCATCGTGGCCATGGCTTTGCCGTTGACCATCGCAAGGTCATGCATTTCCATATAAAACAATTGGTAGCCGCGTGCTTGTGCGTCCAATAACATCGCAAAGCTCGAATCTTTTTTGATGTTTATGTCGCTAATCGGGTCCATAACAATACCGAGCTTAATCATGTGTGTATCCTTTAATAATGTGCAGGGAAGATATCGGTTTAATTTAACCAATATCGCCAAATTTAACTTGTAATGCGGTAATGGCAGTTAATGACGCCGTTTCTGTACGAAGTACCCTTGGTCCCAATAAAATATCGGTAAAATGTTGGGTTTCGGTCATGGCAATTTCTTCGTCAGATAAACCGCCTTCTGGGCCAATTAATAATCTTACTTTGTGGTGTTGACCGGATAACTGCAAACCATTAATACCGTGTGAGGCTCTCGGGTGCAAATTCAGTTTTAAGGCTTCGGTGGATTCTTCACACCATTGTGCCAATGTCATTGCAGGACGAACAACCGGAACAATACTGCGGCCAGATTGTTCACAGGCACTGATAACAATTTTTTGCCATTGTTGCAGTTTTTTGTCTAAGCGCTCACCACTCAGTTTGACACCACAACGATCAGAAAATAACGGAGTAATGGTTGTTACACCCAACTCTACTGACTTCTGAACCGTAAACTCCATCCGGTCTCCGCGTGAAATCACCTGGCCTAAATGTAAGTCTAACGGCGATTCACTGTTGTTAGCCTCACAACTTAAGACCGTGACAGCAATCGATTTCTTACTGGTTTCAATAATTTCAGTTAAGTAATCATTGCCGTCACCGTTAAACAAGCTGATGCGATCACCCATTCCCATGCGCAATACTCGGCCAATGTGGGCGACACCATCCTCATCTAATTGAAGAGTTTGCCCTTGTTGTAAATTGTCTAGGGGCTGAAAAATGCGTGGGACTCTCATCAGTGTTGACCTTATTTAACCAATTGTTCAAGGGAAGCTTAATCGTCAATTAACGAACTAAGCCGTTATTTTGGCATTGTTTGAATACAAAATCATTATGATTACCTTGGTTAGCAGCGATTAAGGTATCACGCTTGCACTCAGTTGCCGTCACTGGCTGCATTTTGTCCCATGCATTAAACAGTTTTTGTTGGCTACTGCTAATTTGTAGACCATAGGTTTGTTGCATATAGAGGTAAGTGCGAGCGATAGGACCTCTTGCTCGTTTAGGCGGTTGTGCTTTGCGGCCTTTAAAGTCGACAATCATTTCACATTGTCCGTATTGATTCGCTTTTCCACCCCAATCACTAAACCTAAAGTTGCTGCGATCGCCATTGACCTCACCAACAGCAGGAACGAGATTATGTAAATCGGCTTCCATTTTTTTGAATTGCTTGTTGTTTTTACCACAATTTTTACGGCCGTCGTCTTGCCAACATTGCAGTTGATGACCAAATTCCCAAGCGGGAACCACATGCTCCCATTCGATACGGTTGGCTCTAATAATTTGTTTTCTAACCTGATAGCCACAGCTAGCATGATCTGCTTGCCATAATTTGCCTGCTATGGCGATGTCGCAGCCGCAATAAAAAGTACTGAGGGGTAGGTGTTGTTGGTAAATCTTTTTAGCAACTTTTTTCGCTTTACCAAAACTACTTGGATGTTCTGCAGCGATAAGTGTGGATGAAAAAATGCCGCACAGAAGCGACACCCCAAATAACCAAGAGTGTGTGGATGATAAGCGCAAAATTAAACCCTAAAAATTAACAAAAACATCATTACAGCGCAGGCTTAGCCTGTCATTTTGGCTGATGTTAAGCCATCAGATGCGATGACGCAATTGATACCGTTTATTATTCCGAGCAAAGGTTATTTAGGGTTAAAAGGGGTTAATGTTTGTTGGCAGCGGCGACAGCGATATTGAGTTTGGCCTCGGACAATTCTGTTGTGACGTCTTATGGTTAAGTTGATACTGCCACAACCGCAAAAATATTCGAATTGTTGGCCACTGACAGACTGAGTATTGAGTTGGTGAGTGGTCTTGGGAGTAATATTAAATGTCGTCAGCATTACGCTCTGCCATTCTTTACCATGAGGTCTTACTTTACCAAAGAGATGGAAACAGACTAAATGGCTAATTTCATGCGGAACAACTTCGTTAATAAAAATATCCGGATTTTCAGCCAGTAACACCGGGTTAAAGCGTAATTTATTGGTTTGTAAATGTGCTGTGCCGGCGCTTTTTCCACGTAAGCTGAAATGCACACTAGGGCGTGGGAATTGACGTTTAAAATGTTGTTCGGCTAATAGGTAGTCCATTTCGACTTTGGCCAAGATCTGCTGTTGTAAAGGATCACTAACGGAAGTGTTCAGCGATGGGTGGGTTCGAGAGCCCACTGATAACGAAGACTCCTTTTCGTGGATATCTTGCGTTAATACTTGGTGTGCGCGCTGAGTGAGATTAAAAATACTTTTAAACATGTTGAATTGCTTCACTTGCCTGAATGATTAATGAAAGGTTCAGGCAAGTAAAGTATCGGCCTGTTAAGTTAGTTGGTAGACATTACAGTGTGTTCGCCGCTGCAGTTATCATGGCGCGTATTTGCTCGACAATGTCTGACTCTACTTGTGAGTCGTAACCTTTAATACGTGGAGTATGAATGTGTCCTACCGGTAAATTCAAGTTAAATTGATCTCGAAGTAAAATACTGCGATAGGAAATTTCATTGGATAAATAGCCGCCACCAGAGCCTTCTACAGAAATTTCTTTTTGTAGTTCAGCCAGTGATGATGCCTTAAATTGTCCCCGAGATAAGGTGCTAATTTGATTATTGTCATTAACACTCCAATGCCCTTTCACTGCCGCCATTGCTTCAACGGGCAAAGAGAATTGCACAAACTCAGGGCCATTTAATTTGCCATCGGCAGAGGTACCACCGTTAAATAATGGCGCTTTAGGATTGCGCTGACTGGCACCCGTTAATACATTTAAATTGTCTGGAGCTTCTGCGCTGCGATTTCGTCCAGGAAAGCGTTCAATGTCGAAGTTTTCATGGCCCATACTAATGGTAAACACCATGTCGACACTGTCTTCACGATAAAACGGCGTGAGTAACGATTCGATAATACCATTGTCGAAATCGCTAAACCTTACTGGAATCATTACGGTTTCGATCTGGGCTTTTTTACCATTAACCTCAAAACGATAACCATCGAGTGCTAATGCAGCTAAACCTGATGGATTGCTTTGGCCAATATTTCTATCAAGGAAAAAGGGGTCAAAACCGGTCACTAAAATATTAATTTGTGTATCGGGAGAAAACGTAATATCGCTAAAGCCGCGAGAGGACTTCTCAACTGCTTTGACTAAAATATCACGTTGCCAATCGGCCATATTGAATCCGGCTTTTTCTTGCTTTAGGACGTTACGCATGCTTAAACGACTCCAGTACAAGGAGCGATCATCACTGTGTCCCGATTGTACATCTCGTACAGCTTGCTGCCATAACCTATGCCCTTGATGCGCTGCCATTTCGGTAACGGCTAACTCATCAGTAGATTGGGCTAACTTGACCTCTAAAGTATCACTGATCGCTTGATAACGATTAACCACATTAGGCATAGTTTGCCCCGCTTTTGATACACGCATCTCTTCAACATCTTTTGAGAGCGGCCCAGCATTAACTGCAGTAGATAAGGTTAATGCCAATGTACTTAACATTATAAAAGCACTGTGTTTAATCATGATGGTTCCTTTAGGACCCTAGATGTCTATCTTTGGGTTGCATTTAACGACTTTACTGCCCGTGAGGCGGTCTACGTTATAGTTATAACACAGTTGTTTAGAGGGTTTAATAGGACTTTAAGACTCGTGTCAGTAAATCGTTTTTAAATTATGGATTGAAGTTAACCTCTTTGGAGGTCGTTAAATGTTGCAGATATGGCGATTTAATTGCTGCTTTTTATATACTATTAGCGCTTCTATACCATACTAAGATCATAAGAAAGATGTAGCTGAGATAACAGATACACTAAAGTTAGTCATCGTTACGGTTAATCTGGGGTGATAAGTCGATAAAAAGATGATTAAAAATGTACCAAGTGTGGTTCTGACTATGTATTAATATTGAATCAAATAATGATACTAGCTATGAGTGACGACATTATTGATGTATTAAATTACCGAAGATATAAACGATTAGCCAATGATCAGGGTTTATATTTCAGTAATATTATCCGGTTATATCTATAGATAAGATGCACAGGCTAACCTTGTGTTAGCACTTTGGTGCTCACTGTATCGAAAGGATATCAACATGGAACCATTACTAATGGCAGGTTTTCAGTGTAATGAGCTAAATGAAGTACTTTCTCGATTAGACTTTCAGCTTCACTACATTGATAAGTATGATCAAAATAAAATTCCCATCAATTGTGCCCTGTGTTTAATCGATCTTCGAAAAGAAAATATCATAAATGAAATCAATTATCTGGTCAGAGAGTTAGACCCTAGGGTCCATATCATTGTACTCATCAATAAATCACAACTCGACATTGCAGCGATCACAACTTTTATTGCGCAATATGCTTGGGATTTTTGTACTAGCCCTATTGATCCTGAAAGATTAGCGAAATGCTTGGGTCATGGCATTGGTTTATCTAAATTAAAGCAACAGCATCATGTTCCACAGCCTGAATTAGCTGGCAAAGAAACCGATCCATCGGTGTATCCATCGGACGTCATGCAACAGTTATTTCGTCAAGTTGAGCGAGTTGCACCGACAGATATTCCGGTGCTCATTCGAGGTGAATCTGGCACTGGTAAAGAACTAGTGGCGACCAAACTACATCAATTATCTTCTAGGAAAGATGGACCTTTTATTACGGTTAACTGTGGTGCTATGGCTGCTGGCTTAATTCAATCGGACTTATTTGGTCATGAAAAAGGTGCCTTTACGGGAGCAACAAGTAACAGGAAAGGCAAAATTGCATTGGCTGACGGTGGTACATTATTTTTAGATGAAATTGGTGATTTACCCGCTGAGTTGCAAGTCAATTTATTGCGTTTTTTACAGGAGGGGTTGTACGACTCAGTGGGCGGCGGCATACCGCAATCGGCTGACGTGCGTATTTTAGCGGCGACTCATGTTGATTTGGAAAGCGCCATTGATCAAGGCCGTTTTAGGTTAGACCTTTATTACCGTTTGAATGGCATAACTATTATTACCCCAAGGTTAAAAGAAAGGCGTGATGATATTATCGGTTTAGCCAATCGATTTATTCGGGTGTATTCGAATGAATATGGACTTGTGACAAAGCCATTATCGCAATCAGCTTGCCATGCACTATTAAACTACCCATGGCCAGGAAATGTCCGCGAGTTAATTAATCGTGTTCGCCGAGCGGTGGTATTGTGCGACACGCCGCAGATAAGTGCACAAAATCTAGAGTTAGCTAATATCGATAAAAAACGCCACATTGCGCTATCGCTTAAAACCTTAAAAGACAATGCTGAAAAACAAGCCTTACAACAGGCTATTCTGATTGCAGACGGTCAAGTTGAGCTTGCAGCAAGTTATTTAGATATTTCAAGGGCAACCTTTTATCGACTCATGGACAAACATCGTTTACCGCTGATGTAATTGGTTTAATTGAGACACTATTTAGTTGCTTATTCAGTCTTAATATTAAGATTGTACCTAAAAATAGAATTAAGCTTTATATCAATAACCTAGCTATTTTTATTCTTAACTTTAAGAATTCCTCTTGATCTAGAAAACGCTATCTATATGAAATTTAATAACTTTCATGTTTGGCATAAGGGTTGCTATATCCTTTTATCAAATATGGAAGGAACATCTTATGGAAATCATTAGCCAGGTACATTGCAAATTGTTGCAATTATCATTGAAGCGAGCAATACAGCTCAGTGCGCTATTGCTGGTTGCTCATTCATACGCTGATGATTCAACGGTGATTGGTTCACATGTGATGCAAGGCGCAGGTCGGGCAAGTATCAACCAAGCTGCTGGCGATTTTAATATTCAGTCTAACAGCCATGCATTAGGCCAACGCACGTCTATCCAAACGATTAATTACAACCAATTACCGCAACCACCATCATTATCAGAATTTAATAAGCAACTTACTGCAGTAATAGACAGCCAAGCCTTTGCTCAATTTCAAGGCTTAGCCAGTATTAATCAAGTCAGCGGTGAGCAAAACATACAAGCTAACATAGGCAGCATTGCCATGGACTCGACCCTAGAAACCATCATAGGGCAAGGGTTGAATGATGAAGCCTTAACTCAAGTGTCGAGCCAATTGGCACCGTCATCTTATCAATTATCACACTATCAGGCCGACATCGCTCCAGACAGTTTTTTGGATGCGCAGGGCGTGATGCAGATTAATCAAATTTCTGGTGACAATAATGTTGCCATTAACCAGTTCTCGTTGCAGTTACCAAGCGGGAATTAATAATCATCGATCGGAGGAATGGAAGATGAAAAAACTCACTCTAGTGCTAAGTATTGCAGCAATAATGAGTAGTTCTGCATATGCAAATGGAATGACAGATTCAGACAGTAGTGTTGAATTAGATAAAAAAATAGATGTATCTAAAGAGCTTAAATATAAAGGTAAAGTGACCATTGAAGGCACTATCACGGCTAATGGTTTAGGCATGGCTGTAGTTGAAAATGTACAGGAAACTAGCGCAAATTTAGTTGAAAATTATTATCACGATAATGACGCTAAAATATCTGGTAATGCGTTTGAAAACTCAAGCGGTAATATTGGTGTTAACCAAGCGGCAGGTGATTTTAATGCGCAAAGTAACTCAGCTGCATTAGCTTCTATTGATGCCGGTTTTGCTTTTGGCTCTGGTGATGCTGAAATCTTCAGTACTCAAATGGGTGGTTTTAATGGTGTGTGGAACGAAGCCTCAACTAATACATCAACCATCAATGGTGCGTCGTTCATGAATGCCTCAGGTAATATTGGTGTCAATGTTGCTGCAGGTAACAACAATATTCAGGCTAACAATATGGCCGCGTCTTCATACAATGGTCGTTTAGGTGAAGCCAGTGTGTCTAATGTGCAAAGTACTGGGCATAACGGCACGATGAATATAGGGGTTGTTCAGGATAGCGTGGAATATGTCGATGTGGATCTTGTTCTTGATGCCGGAGGAACCTATGAAGGTACGTCCGCTTTAAATGATGCCTATTATCCAGAAATTATTTTAGAAGGTGACGGAGAACATAATTCAGGAACAGGAACTGTAGTGGGTCATGTTGATTTTGATACAGAAAATCCATCTGGTGCTGAAGTGATGACCTTTGATGAAGAAGGTGATTTAGCGCTTAATGGTACCGTGAGTGGTCAATTACCTTTCTTTGTTCAAACTGTGCTTCAGAAGTCTAATAACTCTTCATTATTAGCTGGAACAGCCTTCCAGAATGCATCGGGTAACATTGGGGTTAACTTGGCCAGTGGTACGGGTAACCTTCAGTCAAATAACCTTGCTTTAACAAGCATTACGGGTCCTGCAGAGATCATTTCTGGCGAGTAAAGACCTAATGATACGTTATGAATAAGGCAGGGGGGTAACCCCCTGATTCATCTTATGCGCGACATAACTAATTTAATGATTGCACTGCTGATCATGTCCAGCTTTAGTCTCACTTATTACAGTTACTCAGCAGATATCCCATTAACGGGTGTCGTGCCGGGTATGGGAACCTATTCTAAATCTATTCAGAGTATACGTGAGCGAAAATTTGAGCATGTTATAGAGCAAAAAACCGACTTTTCATGCGGTGCCGCAAGTCTAGCTAGCTTGTTGAAATATGCCTATGACCGTCAAGATATAAATGAGCAGGAAGTGTTAATTGGCATGTTAGAGCATGCCGATCTGACATTGGTACAAGAGCAAGGATTTTCACTGCTTAATATGAAACGGTATCTGCAATCTCAAGGATTAAGGGGGCGGGGATATAAAGTCGGTGAAGCTGAAATGTTGTTGCTCAAGATACCTGCCATTGTATTACTTAATGATGGTGGCTATAGCCACTTTGTGGTTTTTCGTCGACATGATCGCGGAGAAGTCTATTTAGGCGATCCCGCATTAGGTAATAGGATCATGACAATGGATGAGTTTACCCAAAAGTGGAATGGGGTTGTATTTGTGGTTATTGGGCAAGAGTATCGACGTGATAATCCATTACTACATCCAAGAGCAAAACTAACGTTTAAGGCACTCGATCCGCTCTCACCTATGACGGATGCTGAGTTACTTGAGTTTGGTTTTTCTTATTCAGATATGCTTTAAGGAGGAAGTTATGAAACTAAGCATGATGCTATTACTGACGATTGCAGCACCTGTGATGGCCAGTTCGCCTTCATTGACGGTATTCCAACATAGCCAAGTGCTGACAGACTTTGAATTGGAATCAATGAAAGGTAAATACACTAATAATGGCCAAGATTATTACTTTGGCTTGCAGATGCAAACGCAGTTTATTCAAGATAATGGTGTCCAGCAACAAGTTGGAATGCAAATTGAGTTTTCTCAAGTCGACAATCAGCCCTCAGTGAATATTACTATCAGCGATCCCAATGCCATTAGTAGTAACAATGGGTTTCAGTTAGATGCTTTGGGTCAAACAGCAGGATTACAACAACGAATTCAAATCGCTGGGAGTAAAAACTTAGCCGTCAATGAATTAGATATGGCTCAAGGGCGATTAACCCCGCTACTGCAAGGGATTAATGTTGCCGTCGGCACAACGCTTGTGAGTAATAATGGCAACACCACGTTTTCGGCTAACGGTAATACAGTTGGCTATCAGGTCGAACTGGCTTCAGGCAGAGCCAGTCAAGGTATTAGTTATCAAAATGGCAATGGTCAGTTAGTTCAAAGCATTTTTATTGATGGACTCAGTCATGGAGTGATAAACCAGTCTACACTAAGGTATGACGGTATGCCTGTTGGACCAATTGAGTCAAATATACTTGGTAGGCAAATCAGCGATTTAACCGCACTAGGATTTTAATTCATTTTGTACAAGCCAAGGATGTATTTATGAATAAGAAATGGACCTCAGCTGTCGCAGTGATCCTGCCTGGAATATTGGCAGTACCTGCGTATGCTGCAGATACTGATCCTCAACCAGCCTTAGAAACAACCTTATCTGAACAAGATATCGCAGTACTTAAACAGAAATTGATTCAGTTGAATCAACAAATTAAATTACAGCAACAGACCATTAATCAGATGGCTCAACAGGTGCTCAAGCAAGAGGCATTAAACAGACAAGCCAGCACGAAAGATCTCGCCTCAACGACTAAGCAACCATCAACTCCATCATCTGCACCATCATCTGCAACATCGTCAGCCGAGCGACAAGATGTTCAATCAAGCCAGCAAGGCGCAATCGCCAGCAACACAACAGAACGAAAAAAAGCGCCAGACAGAGCAAGAAGTACTGATGATGTATTACAAGAAGCACATAATGTCTTCTCTCGGAAATTTACCGTAGAACCCTCATTTACCTATAGTTACTACAGCCGTAAAGATCTCATTCTTAGAGGCTTTTTAGCACTTGATGCTATTTTTTTGGGTAACTTAAACCTAGATCGTATTCGCACTAATACAACACGATTGGATCTCACTACCCGCTATACATTAAATGAAAACTGGCAGTTTGAGCTCGGTTTGCCGTATCTATATCGTTGGACTCAGTATGACTCTGTGGGGGAAGGCAACTCTAGTCAACGATATGAAACGGCTAAAATTAGTGGTGGTCAAATAGGGGATGTCAGTGGTGCAGTTTATTACCGCATTAATACTGAATCTGTAGATTGGCCCGATTGGGTATGGAACTTCAGAGTTCGCGCGCCAACGGGAAAAGATCCTTTTGGGATCTCGCTTGAAACATCTGATACCGGCAATTTAACCTATCCTACAGAAATGGCAACGGGTTCAGGTGTTTGGGGGGTATCGACAGGGTTTAGCTTAGCAAAAACGTTTGATCCTGCGATTGTGTTTTTTAATTTAAATTACGGTGCTAGTTTTAAAGAAAGCTTTGATGACTTATCTGGCGCACCAGGGTTAAGCCCCGGTGAAATTGATTTAGGCAATTATCTGGATTACAGCGTGGGATTGGCCTTTGCGGTTTCCGAACGAATGAGTTTGAGTATGAGCTTTAATCAGCGATTTTACAGTAAGACCAAACAAAGACCAGAAGGTGGAGAGTGGGAGAAAATCCCTCGTACTGACACCAATACTGCGAGTTTAGGTATTGGTGCTACGTTAGCCTTATCGCCCAATCTGTCTATGGTGACATCAATGGGTGCTGGACTAACAGAAGATTCACCAGACTACCAAATCAGTCTGCGATTTCCTTATCGATTTTAGTGCTGTTCAGAAAGCTTCGCGTTATAAGTTTCTCAATCGAGATAACCTTAAATGGCTTATTTGGCCATTTGAGGTTGTTATTTGAGCTAATGATTCTGGTATTGATGCGAGACCATATGCATAACAAAGACCCGATGGTGACACGTTTGCCGGTGTATAGTTTAACTCATCATCGAATTCAATGATTCTTGGCTGGTATATCGTTTGGTGAAAAAGTCTAAAAAAGCACTTATATTACTGGCTAGTTGACGGCGACTTGAATACACCCCATACACTTTAAACGGTTCCATTGGCCATTCTTGTAAAATGGGCACCAAGCTTCCGGTTGCAAGTTCTTGCTTGCAACTAGTATTAGAAAGCATGGCAATACCATAATCATCCAACGCTAAACGTTTCACCATACTGGCGCTATTAACTCGCACTTTACGTTTAAAGGTCGCCATTATTTTACGGTTACCTTTACCTAATGCCCAAATGGGTGCCGACAGTGTAGTGCCGAGTAAAATGCCGTTATGCTGAGTTAATTCTTGTGGTGTTGCAGGGCTGCTGAATTTTTTAATGTAACCAGGGCTTGCAACCAAAATAGGTTGGCGTTCAAATAATAACCTGGCGACAAGATCTGATGACTGTAGTGGACCATACTTAATTGCGATATCGTAACCTTCACCCACAAGCCCGACATCGTTATCGGTAAATTGAATATCGAGTTCTATATTGGGATAAAGGCGCATAAAACTAGAACATAAATGGCCGATAACATCTTGTGAAAATGATACCGGAATGGCGATACGTAACGCACCAGAAATATCATTATGGGTGTTTTCTATGGTGGCTTTGGCCGCTTCAATTTCATGACTAATAGAATCACAATGTTGAAAAAATAATGCGCCTACTTGAGTCAGACTTAAATTTCGGGTGTCTCGTTGCAGTAATCGTACCCCGAGTTGTTCTTCTAATTGAGCAACTTTACGACTAATTGTTGATTTAGGTTGTCCGATCTCTCGTGCTGCTTGAGAGAATCCTTTTGCTCTAACAACGGCTGCAAACAGCATCATACCGTTCAAATCGGGCATTCAAACCTCACTGTCTCAATTATGGAACAAAGCGTCCAAGCTAGTTTATATGGTAATTTACCCATTAACAAAGTTATATTTACGGGCTAAAAAAATTTTTCAGAGGCTATATAAGCAGAGGATCTAAGGATGACCAGCAAAAAGCAGCCCGCTAACAAGACTCAAGCACTATCGGCTGACCCACTTTTCTTACAAGCTGAACACTTGGCTAAAGACTTTTCATTATTTCCTGCTCATAACAAGCAGAGTTTATCTGAAGAAGTGAAAGGATTATTAACAGAAGATTCCATTCAATCAAACTTGAAGAGTTTGGCATCTTTAGACGTTGACGGTTATGTCAATAAAGTTATTCAACCGACTTTGGATAAAAACCGCCCAGGCGCGAAGCGTATGATCGCTGACTTAAAAGGCAAGATTATTGCCGAAAGTCATATCGGACCGTTTTACCGTGCTGAAGTGGAACTTAACTTTGGTACTCGTACTCGCCGTATCGGTTTTATTGCGCAAGAGCGCACGACCGCAAACGGTGCATGGATGCCAGAACACCATCTTGCAGCATGTAAGGCTATCCGTCACTTCGCAGAATTGTCGATGCCAATAGTATATTTAATTGATACTCCTGGTGCAGATGCTGGCGAAATTGCCAATAGCCAAAATCAAGCGCATACCATTTCTAAAGCGATTGCTGAAAGTGCTAATGTTGATGTACCGACTGTCGGTATTGTGATTGGTGCAGGCTATTCAGGTGGTGCAATTCCATTAGCTGCAGCGAACATTTTACTATCTGTACGAGATGGTATTTTTAACACCATTCAGCCACAAGGTTTACAGAGCATTGCGCGTAAGTACAACTTGTCATGGCAGGAATGTGCTAAATCGGTAGGCGTGTCACCAGAAGAGTTATATACCGCTGGGTGTATTGACGGCATTATCGATTTTACTCCATCAGATAAAGATGAGCGTCAGCATAATTTCCGTCGTGCGATTATCAGTTCTATTGAAGCCGTTGAACGTGCAGCAATGAACTTTGTGCGCGAATCTACCGATTTAAAAGAGCATTATGATCGCAGTTTACAGCGTTATTTAGCGCCGTCGGCTAATCTGCTCACACTTGAAAATAATACCCGCTTATCGGTCGCCAATAACCCAACGATGTACCACAATATTTTTGGTAGTGCATATCGTTATTTGCGTTATTTGACCTTGCGTAGCCGTATTCATTCAATCTCACAAGAACAGTATGGTCGCTTATCAAAAGTGAGCGTGCCAGAAGGTGATTTGTTAGCGCGCATTAAGCAAGAACAGGAACGCGTGTTCCAGGCGTGGTTAACCAACCCAGATAAGCTTGTTTACGATGAAGAACTGAATAAACTTTGGGGTACATTCAGCGCTAAACGTAAAGACATTTCTGCCGAACGTAACGTGATTACACGTTTTATTTTGGGTGAACCAAAAGAGAACTATAAAAAAGCACGTAAAGCATTGTTATTTAACATTGGTTGGTCGTTATACCATCGCTGGAAAAGTAACGCCGCTAACAATTTCAATGGCTTAATTAAGCATTTAGAGTCACTGCCTAAATCTACAACGCAAGCTCCATGGCCTGAGCTAAGTCAGCTTACTGTATTGGATATTGTGGTTAACGATGAATTACGTGCTGATTTTATTTGGCAGTGTCATAACGTGCTTATCTTCAATGCGCTATATGACAATGTCGTAGGCAGCTTGGCGTCAATTTCGAAAGAAGCCATGATGTCAAAAAGTTTATCTCGTGAATCAGTGGATAAATTACTCCACAAATCGATTGATAACGCATTATCGACAAGCGACAAAGCTAACGACAAGAGCAAGTTCTATAAGTGGCTTAAATACTTTATGGATCAATCGAATCGTGCTGAATTGCTTACTCGTGTAGAGCAATGGAAGAGTGTGGGTTTCCCGCAGTTAAACGATTCGCTGTTTGTAATCTTAACTTATTTCTTCGAGCGTCTATTACCAGAGTACTTTGATAGTGAAGATGAACACGATAAATACACGGGGACAATTAACCCTGTACGTATTGGTCGTCGTAAGGATTTTTGGAACCGTTTAACAATGGGTTACCAAGACTTACTGATCCAAAAAATTCTTCGCGAAGAGAAAAAACAAGGCAAGATGGGCTGGGAAAATATTATCAAACAGTTCTTTACTAAGTTTGATGAAATTGATGCCGACAAAATGTCAGCTAACATGCTTAACTTCCCTGGTTTCCGTTTATCGATTGAAGATGCTATTGATAAAAAGATCCGCCCTTGTGGTTTAATTACCGGTCTGGCTGACTTTAATAATAATGGCAGTAAGTTACGTGTTGGTGTTGCCATTTCAAATACGGCATTCCAAGCGGGTGCATTTGATATGGCCAGTGCTGAAAAATTCAGTTCGCTATTAATTGAATGTGCAAAGCGTAAATTACCGGTTATTTGTTTTATCAGCTCTGGTGGTATGCAAACTAAAGAAGGTGCAGCGGCATTGTTTTCAATGGCGGTCGTGAACGATCGTATTACGCGCTTTATTCGTGATAACGAATTACCGGTATTGATGTTTGGTTTTGGTGATTGTACTGGTGGTGCTCAAGCCAGTTTTGTAACCCATCCTTTAGTGCAGACTTACTATCTTTCTGGCACCAATATGCCGTTTGCTGGTCAAATGGTGGTACCTGCGTACTTACCATCTACAGCCACATTGTCTAACTACTTATCTAAAGTGCCAGGGGCAATGACGGGGTTAGTTCATAATCCATTTAGCGACACCTTAGACACTCAGTTGTCGGGTATTGATCCACTGATGCCATTACCGACAATTAAGATTGAAGACGTGATTAGCAAAGCGTTGTCGACTTTAGTGCCTGAAGTGATTGAGCTAGAGGACGTTATTGTACAGGACGATCCTCGTGCATTGATGAAGCCTATCCATAAAGTACTAGTGCATGCTCGTGGTTGTACGGCAGTTAAACTGATTCGTAAAGCACACGACAACAACATTAATGTGGTGTTGGTGGCCTCAGATCCAGACATGACATCTGTTCCAGCAGATATGCTGAAAGATACTGATAAACTTGTGTGTATTGGTGGTAATACATCAGATGAAAGTTACCTCAATGCTTACTCAGTATTGAAAGTCGCTGAGTATGAAAACGTTGATGCGTTGCACCCAGGTATTGGTTTCTTGTCAGAAAGCCCACAGTTTGCGGCATTATGTGTTAACAATGGGGTCAACTTTGTTGGTCCTAGCGTGCATTCAATGACGACCATGGGTAACAAATCTAATGCTATCCATACTTCTCAAAAGCAAAATGTGCCGGTTGTTCCTGGTAGTCATGGTATTTTGACAAACGCAGAACAAGCCGTGAACGTAGCGTCTGAAATTGGTTATCCTGTGCTGTTAAAAGCGGTCCAAGGTGGTGGTGGTAAAGGTATTCAGGTTGTTAAACGCCCTGAGGACATGATTGGTTTCTTCCAGAAAACTGCGACAGAAGCCGCCGCTGCGTTTGGTAATGGTGATTTGTATTTAGAAAAATACGTTACCTCATTACGTCATATTGAAGTGCAGTTACTGCGTGATAAATTTGGTAATACCAAAGTATTGGGTATTCGCGACTGTTCAGTGCAACGTAATAACCAGAAAGTGATTGAAGAGTCTGGTTCGACTATGTTGCCTGAAGAGCTCAAGCAGCGCGTGATGGAGTACACTCGTGCGTTAGGTGAAGCGACCGATTACATGGGCGCAGGTACCGTTGAGTTTATTTATAACTTAGATGCTAACGAGGTGTACTTCATGGAGATGAACACACGTCTTCAAGTAGAGCATCCGGTGACTGAAGCGACATCGGGTATTGATATTGTTAGCGCGCAGTTTGATATTGCTGCGGGTCGTTCAATTGAAAATCTACAGCCAATAGACCAAGGTTACGCCATGGAAGTGCGTGTGACTGCGGAAAAAGCGGCGCTTGATAGCCACGGTATTCTTCAGCTTATTCCTAATCCTGGTAAAATCACTGAATGTGTATTGCCTCAGCGTGACGATGTAGAAATTATTTCGATTGCAGCAGCGGGTAAGGAAGTATCGCCATACTATGACAGCTTGATCGCACAGATCATTATACGAGGTACTGACCGTGCCGACGTTGTGTCTAAAATGTATGCCTACTTAGATAGCGTAGTGATTAAAGGTATTGCGACTAACATTCCATTGTTGAAGCTTATCCTTAAAGATCCAACCTTCAACGAAGGGGTGTATGACACAAACTACTTGCCACGCTTAATGGCTGAGTTAGACATTCCAGCACTGATTGCTGAAATGGAAGCGGCAGCAGAAGCGATTGAGGTTGATACTGAATCATTACGTGTTGGCGAAAGCAACGAGTTGAAAGTATTGGCTCAAGGTGCAGGTATTTTCTATACCTCTCCAGCACCAGGTGAAGCAGACTTTGTTAAAGAAGGTGACATTGTCACGGTTGAACAAACATTGGCATTGATGGAAGCAATGAAGATGTTCTCTCAACTAACGTTAGCGGGCTTTAATCGTCAAACAGGTGTGTTATATCCTGAAGACCAAAAGTATCGTATTGAACGTATTCTTAATAGCAATGGACAGCAAGTTTCACAAGGCGACTTACTGTTTGTTATTTTGCCAATCGAAGCGTAATACCTACGATTGATTATTGAATAAAATACCCGCTATTTAGCGGGTATTTTTTTGTCATACTTTCGTATGTTGTAATACACTTAAGAGTATATACACTTTTGGTTCAACTAATTTGTTGGACCATATTGTTGGAGCATACTATTTTGAAAAATGATGCGAACATTGAGTCGACTTGAGTTCTCTAGCGTATTATTGATTACGCTGTTGATATTCATTAATTTGATTAACGCTAAGCATGCCAGTGCTTCGGTGGTTGAGAGTCAGTCTGCCATCAATTCAAAAAACCGTAATATCATCCGTTATTGTGTTGATCCCGATTGGTTACCTTATGAAGCCATTGTCGATGGCCGTCATACTGGTATTTCATCTGATTATTTAGCATTATTAACCGACTATACCGATTTGACTTTTGTGTTAGTGCCCACCTCGTCTTGGCGACAGAGTTTAGAATTACTCAAACAAGGTATATGCGAGTTAACCCCCATTTTAAATCAAACCCCCAAACGCGACGCCTATCTCTCTTTTAGCGATATTTTTTTTAAATCTCCAAACGTCTTGGTGTCATTAAAATCCCAACCTTTTTTACAAGGCTTTGAAAACATCGGTGATCGCTTATTGGCTATACCCAAAGATTATCGTCTAGTGGAATATATCCAACAATTTTACCCGACTATCAATACCGTGTTGACTGATAATGAGCGACAAGGATTGGAAAAGGTGGCTAACGGTGACGCGGATGTCTTCGTAGGGTCGATGTTTTCTGTTAACGCGTATATTCAACAACACGGGTTAACCTCGCTAAAAATAGCGGGTTGGGGTGGTCCTGAAGATGAGTTACGTATTGGCGTTACTCATGCAAAGCAAGGTTTGCTGCCACAGATTAATGCTGGATTGGCAAAAATCACTAAGGCAGACCATATTTCAATTTATAAAAAATGGCATAATATTACTGTTATTGAAGACATTGATTACAGCCTAGTGATCCAAGTGGTGACTGCTCTAGGAATGTTTATCTTATTTCTGCTTTACCGAACAATGTGTGTGAGCAAGTACAACCTTCATTTAGAAACCAACAACAAGCAGTTGCAAAAATTACAGTTAGAGCTGGAGAAGAAAAATTGCGACCTCGATTTTTTGGCTCAACATGATCCGCTGACAAAATTGTATAACCGCCAATATTTTAATCAAACCTTTTTAGATGATGCAAGGCAGCCGCTGAAAAAAATGGGTCAGAACAACAAGATGAGTTTGATCATCATGGATATTGATTTATTTAAAGCAATAAATGACCTGCATGGACATGCAATTGGAGACAAAATATTAGTTCAAGTCGCACAAGTATTACAAGCATCAGTAAGGGAACTTGACGTTGTAGCCCGGTGGGGCGGTGAAGAGTTTGTGGTGGTTTGTCAGCATGTACAGTTACACGATGCCACTGAGCTTTGCCAACGAATTACTGATGAACTTAGTTATTTTCATTTTTATCACAATATTAACGTGACTTGTAGTTTCGGGATTGCCTTATTGGGCGAGAATGAACCTATACAAGCTTGCTTTGAACGAGCCGATGCCGCGTTATACAAAGCTAAGCAGTCTGGGCGTAATCAATATTGTAGTGCGTAGATAAAAACCACATCTTGCTGGATGTTTGTGCCATTAGCAAAAATCGATCTTTATGTGAATAAATGCATATTTGTTGTGGTGTGATGTTGTTTCGCGACATTATGTGGCTCTAAAAATGCCGATTTAGGTATTTCATCTAAAATTTAACATTTTTCGGTCAAATTACTCCTAAGACTAAAAAATAATCTACTATATTTTAGTCAATTGTTTTATATGCAATTTATAGCATTAATTGAGCTTTTTTATGCTAAAAACAAATAAATATTGCAACAGCTATTTGCGCCCAGCAAGGTTCCAATTTACAATATGCGCCTTAATAACCTGATGTGCGGTGTGTCGGTTCTTTTTCGCATGCTCCGTCTACTTCTTAAACTAATCATTAAAGTTGAATCATGACCGAATTATCCAAATACAGAAACATTGGTATCTTCGCTCACGTTGACGCGGGTAAAACCACGACCACCGAGCGTATCCTTAAGCTAACCGGTAAGATCCATAAGATCGGTGAAGTACATGATGGTGAATCAACCACAGACTTCATGGAACAGGAAGCTGAGCGCGGTATTACCATTCAGTCTGCAGCGGTAAGCTGTTTCTGGAAAGATCACCGTTTTAACGTTATTGACACTCCTGGCCACGTTGACTTTACAGTTGAAGTTTATCGTTCGCTAAAAGTGCTTGACGGCGGTATCGGTGTATTCTGTGGTTCAGGCGGCGTTGAGCCTCAGTCAGAAACAAACTGGCGTTATGCTAACGATTCTGAAGTTGCGCGTATCATCTTCGTAAACAAGTTAGACCGTATGGGTGCTGACTTCTTACGTGTTGTTAAGCAAACTAAAGACGTATTAGCGGCTAACCCATTGGTTATGGTTTTACCAATCGGTATCGAAGACGAATTCTGTGGTGTTGTTGACCTACTAACTCGTGAAGCTCACATTTGGGATGATACTGGTTTACCAGAAAACTTCGAAATTAAGCCTGTACCAGCTGACATGGTTGACATCGTTGAAGAATACCGTGAATTGCTGATCGAAACTGCTCTTGAGCAAGACGATGCTTTATTAGAAGCTTACATGGAAGGTGTTCAACCATCTATTGAAGACGTTAAGCGTTGTATCCGTGCGGGTACTCGTACAATGGCTGTGTTCCCAACATACTGTGGTTCAGCATTCAAAAACAAAGGTATGCAGTTATTGCTAGATGCCGTTGTTGATTATTTACCTGATCCAGTTGAAGTTGATCCACAACCTCTAACTGACGAAGAAGGTAACGAAAATGGCGAATTCGCAATCGTTGATGTTGATGCACCTTTTAAAGCATTAGCGTTCAAGATTATGGATGACCGTTTTGGTGCGTTAACTTTCGTACGTATCTACTCTGGCCGTTTGAAGAAGGGTGACACCATCCTTAACTCATTCACTGGCAAAACAGAACGTATTGGCCGTATGGTTGAGATGCAAGCTAACGAACGTAACGAACTTGAATCAGCACAAGCTGGTGACATTATCGCTATCGTTGGTATGAAGAACGTGCAAACTGGTCACACTTTATGTGATCCTAAGCACCCTTGTACACTAGAAGCCATGGTATTCCCTGAGCCAGTTATCTCTATCTCTGTTACGCCAAAAGATAAAGGCGGTTCTGAGAAAATGGGTATCGCTATCGGTAAAATGATTGCAGAAGATCCATCTTTCCGTGTAGAGACTGACATTGATTCTGGTGAAACCATCCTTAAAGGTATGGGTGAACTTCACTTAGACATTAAGGTTGATATTCTTAAGCGTACTTACGGCGTTGACCTAATTGTAGGCGAGCCTCAAGTTGCTTACCGTGAAACTATCACTAAAGAAATTGAAGATAGCTACACGCACAAGAAACAGTCTGGTGGTTCTGGTCAGTTTGGTAAAATTGACTACACTATTCGCCCTGGCGAGCAAAACACTGGTTTCACTTTCACTTCTAAAGTGGTTGGTGGTAACGTACCTAAAGAATTCTGGCCTGCTGTTGAGAAAGGTTTCAAGAGCATGATGAACACAGGTACTATCGCAGGTTTCCCTGTGTTAGACGTTGAACTTGTGCTTCAAGACGGTGCTTTCCACGCAGTTGACTCGTCAGCTATCGCGTTCGAAATCGCTGCTAAAGGTGCTTTCCGTCAATCTATGCCTAAAGCCGGTGCACAACTTCTTGAGCCTATCATGAACGTTGACGTATTCAGCCCAGATGACAACGTTGGTGACGTAATTGGTGACCTTAACCGTCGTCGCGGTATGATCAAAGATCAAAACGCTGGTGTTACAGGTGTTCGTATTAAAGCTGACGTACCGTTATCAGAAATGTTCGGTTATATCGGTTCACTACGTACAATGACTTCAGGCCGTGGTCAATTCTCTATGGAATTTGCTCATTACAGCCCTTGTCCAAACAGCGTTTCTGAGAAAGTTGTTGCTCAAGTTAAAGAACGTAAGGCTGCTGAAGCTAAGAAGTAATTCTAGTTTCGACTTGCCCATAAAAACCGTTGCCTAGGCAGCGGTTTTTTTATGTCTTTTTTATGTGATTTCTACGATATTAAATGGTTATGACACAGTATTGATATTATTCATGACTGTTTCTGCTGAGCGTTAATAGCGCTTGGGCTGGTGGGGTTAACGGTAGGTTCTCTCGCCATATTAAAGCCAGATCCCAGGTCATTGCCGGTTGCATAGGTTTAAATACCAGTTTGCTATTGGTTAGCCGTTGGCAAATGGGTTCGGGTAAAATCGCGACGCCTAAGTTAGCTTCAACCATTGCGGCTAAAAAGTCCCACTGACCTGTTCGAAAGGCGATATTGAGGTTTACACCAACTTTACGGCTTAAATAATTAATTAACTTTGCTAATGAAAAGTCTTCGTTGTAAAGAATGAAGGGATAAGATTCAAAGTCTTGCCAGCGTATGTCAGCATTGTTAGCGAGTGGGTGGCCTTCTGGTAAGCAAGCCAGTAAGGGATATTTAGTCAGAAGTTGACTTGCTAACTCTGTTTTATGCGTTGTCGGAAGTGCAGTAAAGGCTATATCTAGACTGTTGCTCAATAGTGCTTGCTCGCAACCAAATCCGCCATACTCGTACATCTGTAATTCGATTCCGGGATATTTTCGTCGATAATCGGTCAGCAAAGGAGTGATTAAACTACTCATCATAGGGCAGACACCAAGTCGTAATCGTCCTGACTTCAAGCCACTGAGGTTGTTAATACCTTCTTGTAGTCGATGCCAATGGCCTAAAATTTCCCGTGCACTTTGCTCAAACAATTGTCCTGCTTGGGTTAATTCTACTGTTTGGTTATTCCTGATAAGCAATTGCTCACCAATGTTGTCTTCTAAACGTTGAATGGTTTTTGTCAGTGTCGGTTGGGTCATAAAACATTTTTGTGCCGCCCGGGTAAAGTTTTTGGTTTCAACTATGGTGAGAAAGGTCTGTAAGGTCTTGATTGGGATGTTCATGCTTAAATGGAATCCTCTCTATGGTAATTATTCATTTTACCTATGAACCCTAAACGATTACTTTGAACTCGTTAACAAAAACGGAGCAATGGTTATGAAGTCAACATCAAGTTTATGGGTCGGTGCATTATGGCAAGCGGCGATGCCTGTGAAGCATGAGATACAATCACCTAATACGTCACAAACATCAGCAGAACCGAGTTCGCCAGTTACACAGCAGACATCTAAACCAACAAACCCAGCCTAGGCTGGGTTTTGTTTTTAGCCCTTTTGTTGTTCGGACTTGTACCGTTTTAACACTGACACTGATAAAAAAATGCCACTTCGATTGAAGTGGCATTGCTCAAATTGAGGAATGGGGGGAATTTATATCTTCACTAATTACTTTGTCGTAAATGTGTTTTCCACTAACTCCTGTTTATTATCTGCTTGTGCAACATGGCACTGTACGCAGAAGTAGTTCATGCCATTTAATGTGCCTTTGTCATCTATAACGTGTGACTTCGCCACTGGCGTTGCTTTCATTCTTTTTGCTTTATCCCAGCTATGGCATGTTAGACAGCCATTTTTGTCTGTAGTGATGCTATAGCTATCTTTGTGAGGGATTAACGGCGGTTGTTCTGCAAAGCTGCGCGCGATAGCTTTTCCTCTTGTAGGGTAGGTGGCGATAGCATCAGCAGGTGAGTTGTCGGTTATGGCGACGTTACCTACACGAGACTCTACTTTTACAGGAGTATTGTCTGCTACGGCTTGTTGTCCAGAATATGCGCTAAGGCTTAATAGTATGGCCACGACGCTAAGTAATTTTTTCATTTTCATCTCCGTTACATCCTAATGAATGTAGAAATCGAGTGTCGCAGCTGTCATGGTGTAATAATCCAGTGACAGCTGCAGCAATTAATATAAAAGCAGTATTAGGCTTTAAATATTTTTACTGGACACTTTTTGAAATCAGTTTCTTTTGATAATGGGTCAGTTGCATCCAAAAGCAGCTTGTTGACTAATTGTTTAGCGTCGAAGAATGGCATAAAGACCACCCCTCTAGGTGGCTTGTTGCGACCTTTGGTTTCCACTCGGGTGTTGATTTCTCCACGTGGTGATGCCACGGTAACCTCGTCCCCTTGGGCTAACCCACGTGCTTTAGCGTCAGCAGGATGCATAAAGACTTGAGCACTTGGCATTGCTTTATGCAATTCAGGTACGCGAGCGGTCATTGACCCTGTGTGCCAATGTTCCAGTACTCGTCCTGTTGACATCCACAGATCAAATTCTTCATTAGGCTCTTCTGCAGCGGGTTCATAAGGCAGTGCAAATATGACGGCTTTCCCATCTGGTTTACCGTAAAAATTGAAGCCTTCACCGGCTTTGACATAAGGGTCACTGCCTTCAACGAAGCGGCGGGTAGTTTCTTTGCCATTAACGACAGGCCAGCGTAATCCTCGCGTTTGATGGTAAGTGTCAAAGTCTGCTAAATCGTGTGCATGGCCGCGACCAAATTGAGCATATTCTTCGAAAATACCTTTCTGCAGGTAAAAACCAAAGTGTTCGTTTTCATCGTTATAAGCACCTTTACAATCGCTGGTAGGGAACTTATTGATTACGCCGTTAGCAAATAACACTTCATATAACGTTTTATCGGCTAGCTCAGGTTGTTTAGCGATTAATTCAGCAGGCCAGACTTCACTCACTTTAAAACGTTTAGAAAATTCAACTAACTGCCATAAATCAGACTTAGACCCTTCAGGTGTTGGAACAAGCTGATGCCAGAAATGGGTACGGCGTTCCGCGTTACCATAAGAGCCTTCTTTTTCAACCCACATTGCGGTTGGAAGAATTAAGTCTGCGGCCATTGCCGTGATAGTTGGGTAAGGATCCGAGACCACAATAAAGTTTTCTGGATTACGGAAACCTGGATAAACTTCATCATTGATATTAGGACCAGCCTGCATATTGTTAGTACACATAGTCCAATAACAGTTTAATTTACCATCTTTAAGCATACGGCTTTGCAGTACGGCATGGTATCCAGGTTTGGCTGGAATAGTGCCGGCAGGGACTTGCCAAAGTTTTTCAGTAATTTCACGATGTTTATCATTGTTCACCACCATGTCAGCAGGTAAACGATGTGAGAATGTGCCTACTTCACGAGCAGTACCACAAGCTGAAGGTTGGCCCGTTAACGAGAATGGGCTGTTGCCCGGAGTGGCTATTTTACCGGTGAGTAAGTGGATGTTATAGAGCATGTTATTTGCCCACACACCACGAGTATGCTGGTTTATACCCATGGTCCATAAGCTCATCACTTTGATGTTAGGGTCGGCGTAAGCTTTTGCCATAATCTCAAGTTTGTCAGCCGGTACGCCGCTCATTTTAGCTGCGTATTCTACAGTGTAAGTGCTAACGAATTTAGCATACTCGTCAAAGCTAATCGGTTTGGCATCACCGCTACCTGGGTTTTTAGCTTTCTTTTCCAATGGATGTTCAGGGCGCAAGCCATAACCAATGTCAGTGGTACCTAGGGCAAATTTAGTGTGCTTGCTAACAAAGTCTTTGTTTACGGCTTTGTTTTGAATAATGTAGTTGGCAATATAATTTAAGATGACTAAGTCTGTTTGAGGCTTAAACACCATGGCATTATCTGCTAAGTCAAAGCTACGGTTCTCGTAAGTAGAGAGTACGTGTACGCGGGCATCTTTATGGCTTAAGCGACGGTCTGTTAAACGTGCCCATAAGATGGGATGCATTTCTGCCATGTTGGCGCCCCACAATACAAAGTGGTCAGCGGCTTCTAAGTCATCATAACAACCCATGGGTTCATCAATCCCGAAGGTACGCATGAATCCGCCAACAGCTGATGCCATACAATGGCGTGCATTAGGGTCGATATTGTTGGTCAGAAAACCTGCTTTATGAAGCTTAGATGCGGCGTAGCCTTCCCAAATGGTCCATTGACCAGAACCAAACATCCCTACAGAAGTTGGGCCTTTTTTGGCTATGCTGGCTTTCCATTTTTCGGCCATGGTATCAAAGGCAACGTCCCAACTTACTGGCGTAAAATCACCTTCTTTATCATATTTTCCATCTTTCATTCTGAGTAATGGCGAGGTTAATCGGTCCTTGCCATACATGATTTTAGATAAGAAATAACCTTTAATACAATTTAAGCCTTTGTTAACAGGGCTTTCAGGGTCGCCTTGAGTGGCAACAATTTTACCATTTCGAGTACCCACTAAAACACTACAACCTACACCGCAAAAGCGACATGGGGCTTTATCCCATTTTATTTCACTTTTACCTTCTGCAGCTTGAACGATATTAATTGGAATAGCGATACCCACGGCCGACGCTGCTGCGGCAGCGGCGTTGGCTTTTAAAAACTCGCGACGACTGATGCTCATGGTGTTCCTCACTCTTAGAATGTTGTACTTGGTACGTGATAGTCATTGGAGGTGACGTGATAGAGTGAGTCTAGACCTTACTAATAACATGGGTATACCTCAGAATGGGTATAGTGGTTAATAGTTGTGCAAGGTCACATTTTTCAGCGTGATGTAAATCTCATTTTAACAATTAGGTAAATGCTGTTTTAGAGATTGCTTGTAAAGCGTATTGTGCTTGAGATGCAGATTATTTGCGGATTAAAAGCCCATTGGTGCTCTGTTGCTAACATGGTACCAAGGAATGGGGAATTGAGATTTTGAGAGGTATGATCTTTGTAGGTAGGCCAAGGCTTGCTTATCTTCGAGAGCGCATTCCACTCGAATGGTAAACAGGCCTAGTAACCCGTAAGCTCCATATAACCTTGACCTTGGTGGCTGCCTTTAATCGTAATGGGGCCTTCCCAATATGAGGTTGATACTGGCATGTCGCTGTTGGGGTTAACGGCTTGAGTTGTGACGTCGATGGCTTCACTGTTAATGTTAATTCGCCATGCAATAGGATGATTGCCTAATGCCGTTTGTTGCCACTGAGTGGGTTGCATATCGATATCATTAGGGTTGTCTCGGCTATTAATATTGTGACCACTACCATCAGCGAACATCCTTCTAGCACTGTAAAAATGTGCTTGGTCATTTTCGCCGCGCAGTCTAAATGCCATTAACGTTGAGTTGTCGTCTAAACGCAGTGAAAACCAATCCCAACCTTGCTGGGCCTTGGTTAAAAATTGTGAACTCCATTCGCGGTCAAGCCAAGCTTTACCGCTGACTTTTTCAGTAACACCATGACGGGTAACTAGACCCGTTACATCAATAAAGGGTTGGCTGTAATAATAAGATGCCACGCTTTGGTCTGCACTTTTGCTGCTATAACCTTTATCGCCTTGTAATTGCAGAGGTTGCTGACTGTTTAGCTGTAATTGATAACTAAACTTATCACTAGCGACATTTAATGTGGCCGGAAACAGACTGTCAGACTGACTTAACCATTGCCAGTTTTGTAAATGTACTTCAAATGGTTGTGGTTTAACGCTTGCAAGTTGTGGGTGGCCTCGTGACCATTTTTCGGCCATTAAATGTTCAGTATTTGTGGTTACCGCGGCATGTGCCATGTAAAGCTGATTGGTCACCCAATTATTCGTTGTTGTCGCTTGAGGGCTTACTGGTGGTGTCATTCCGATACGAAATTGAGTCCATTGCACGCCTACATCTTCACCTGCAGCGGTGGTCAAGTTTGCGGTTAAATACCACCACTCAATTTTAAAGTCATCGTGAGCTAAGTGGTCTTGCGGAAAGAGTAAGGTTTTACCTTGAATTACTTCGCTATAACCTTCAGCAGAAGCTGACGACATACTGCTAATGGTAGACTGTTTTACTGCAACATTTTGCTGAGGAGAGCAAGCCACTAGCAATGCGCTAAGAGGAAAGACAATGACCATCAACCATTGCTTCTGCACTCTGTAGCTAACAGTTTTGAACGCGACGTTGAGTACGCTCTTGAAAGTGAAAGAGGTCATAGTGCTTCCTGTTGCAAGCTGGATATCAAGGGTTTTCTGGTTTGCCAATACAAAGGTAAACACACTGCAAGTAAACAACTGACCACAGCAATGATCACCACTTGAGCATATGCCGCCCAATCCCACACCATGGCGATGCTCCAGCCAAATGCTTGTAACGTGACTTTATGAATTAATAAATAACCCAGTAACGCGCCTGTCGGTAACGCGACCAAGCAGGTTAATAACACGATAAATAGCATTTGCACTAACACCATCATCCGTAATTGATTACGACTAACACCTAGAGCATACAAGCGGGCTAATGGTGCTTGCCTCGCTTGCGTTAGCATCATACAGGCACTGAATAAGCCAATGGCAGCTACCAGTAAGGTTAAGCTATTAAGCACTACAGTGATTGAGAATGTTTTATTAAATATGTTAATCGCTTCAGTTTTAATTCGCTGCTGGCTGTACATGTAAGCAGAAGACAGATTGATTTGCTGGCTAATATTGTCTTGTAGTGGAGTAATATCACCTTGATAAGACACGGCTAGGCTAATGGGTTTGGCGGGTAATTGAGATTGCTGCCATAAGGACTGAGTAATAATCGCTTCGCCTTGGGGATTACCGTAATCGTAATAAATTCCGCCAATGTTCAAGCTAGCTTGACCAAGTTGCGATAGCTGAACTTTATCGCCTATATTGAGTTGGTATTTTATCGATAATGGTTCACTTATCATCAGGCTTTCACCTGCTGTGAATGTTGTCCAAAAGTCATCGGCTGTGGTTTTAAATACAGTTGTTTCGGTTAAAGACAAATGGTCACGACTGACAAGGTGGATAGCAACCTGTGTTTGCGGCGTTTCAATTCGATTAAGGTTGCTGTCGACAGTCCATTGCTCATAAATCGCTTCAACCTTGGGATCTTGTTCCAATAATATCGTTAATGTATCGATTTGGTTCGGATTGGGTCTAATGTATAAATCTGCATGCAAACGGGCATCGAGCCATTTTTTTAAGGTAATTTCAAAACTCCCCACTAAGGTGTTCATGGCAATATTGGCACACAAAGCTAGCAGCATTGCCATCATCGCCAGCGCGAGAGGAGCAATAATCTCTTTGGTTTCGGCAATCACGTATTGCCACAGTCCTTTAGGCATAAATGGACTGAGTAAGTTAACTCCCCAATGTAAAAATTGAGGTAACAATAACGGAATCGCAACCGAGAGAATACCCAGTAATACTAGGCTATGGCGATACTGTTCGGTAAAGGCGAAGGCGATAGTACACACTAAGATTAGCAATGCTGCGATGATAAATTGTCGCCAATGAATAATGCCGAATTGTTGGCTTTGTGGTTGTTTTTGAGCCCCTTGCGCAAGTGGGGTGTTAATCAGGTTTATCAGCATGGGAATACAAGCAGCAAATGCCGCTGACAAGGTTAATATGAGTGCTTGTGCAAACCATTGCCATTGCCAGTTTCCGGGTAATAATTTGGCGCCATAAAGCTGTTCAAGAGTGATGGCGACCATAGGTTGTAGCCATTGCGATAATTGCAGTCCGACAATAAAACCTAATACACAGCCAATAAACACTAAACAGACTATTTCAATGCTTAGGGCAAGCATGATGGTGCGCCTATCGAGCCCTTGCTGCATGATTTGCACCAGCAATTTTTGACGCTTCATTAAGCTATAACGAACCCCGTTGTAGGCAATAAATAAGCCGACAACAAAGGCCAACATGCTCATGGCATCAAGATTAAGATGAAAGCTGGCAGTGAGGGCGGTAAGCGATTCGCCTTCACTCGTTTGGGTGGTGAAATTTAGCTTACTGGTATCAATACCTGCTTGGGTTAGGGTGTTCGTTAATCGAGCTATCAATTGCTCATCTGTTTCTGATTCGTTTGGGTCTGAGATATTTGCATTTGAAGAGGGTGAATCAAATACGGCAACGTAACTTAACTTACCCTGCATATTCAGCAAGGGCTGAGCGAGTGAGATATCGGCCAAAATTGCCGAACCAAGCCCCCACGAATCATCAATGGCAACGAGTTCAACAGCAGTGTCGTTCAGTATTATGCGGTCAGTGTTGTTGGTCACTTTATTCATACGTTCGCGCTGGCTTGCCGACATTAGCACTTTGGGTTTGCCTGCCAGTAATTCTGCTAGCGGAATATGCGTCGCTGTTATCGATGAGCTAGCACCTGATTTTTGCTGTTGCATGTTGCTGGTCATAGCGGCAACTACATCACTACTATTAACCCGCCATAATCGGCCTTGTTCATCGGTTGCGATGCCTTCAATGCTGGCAATGGTATTGAATCCTGCATTGGCTAATGCAAAATAAACTGCCTCATCAATACTGCTTTCTGTACGGTGGCTAATCGATAAGCGAGCTTGTTGGCTCATTAGTTCGGATACATTGCCATAGCTTTGTTTGGCGTTTTCGTTGGTGGCGTATACGCCAATCAGTAACGTTACCGCGAGCATGATGCCCAGTAAAATAGCACTGGCTTGCAGGGGGGCATGACGATAATGGCTGGCAAACAGGTGCAAGCATAACCTTAAGCGCTTAATTGAGAATAAGTATGATGAAGAGTTAGTTGTCATTGGCTTACCCTTGCAATGTCATGTCAGCAGGGTTAATCACAATCTGTTGATTTTCGACGTGCCAGCGATGCTGCATAAATGCGGCACATTGTTCGCTGTGAGTCACCATTAAAATACAACAGTTGGCTTGTTGAGCGAGTTCAGTAAGTAGTTGCATGACTTGTAATCCGGCGTGTTGATCAAGATTACCTGTCGGTTCGTCGGCTAATATGAGTTGTGGTTTGTGAGCTAATGCCCGCGCGATAGCCACTCGCTGTTGTTGCCCTCCGGATAAGTTTTCAACGTTGCGGTCTAACAATGGCGTTAATCCTAGCTGGTGGCAAAGTTCATCACACCAAGGGCTCCATGCTAACTGATTTAACGCCAGTGAAAATTGAATGTTGTCGCGCACATTTAATGGTGTGAGTAAGTTAAATTGTTGGAATATAACCCCGAGCGACTGACGTCGATATTGGCTCCATTGCTTATCTTGCCACTTTGTCACCGATCGCATGTTATCAGCCTGACGGATTAACATGTCACCGTTGTCTATGGTTTCAAAGCCACCAATGATATTCAGTAAGGTACTTTTACCGCTGCCGCTAGGCCCGGTTAATGCGATAGTTTGACCTTGCTGCAAAGTCAGGTTGACGTGATTAAGCACCGAATGAAATGACTCGCCATCGCGGAACCCTTTACTAATATTTTCTAAGGTGACGATAGTAGTCATAGTCGCTCCATAACGAATTAGCTTAATTGAAGTTCTGAATAAACAGAGTAATATTATCAATAATATACGTGATATAGATCATTAATGTTCAAAAAATAAAAAAGCGAGCCAATGGCTCGCTTAATGAAGATACAACATCAATTAATTAAGCATCTGCTAAAGAATATGGCAACTCGATAATAGTTAGCTGTGAGCTTTCATCTCCGGTAATACGAAGTTGAGCGTTGTTTTCGGTATCATTTGGCAACACCGCGGTAAGCAGTACCTTGTCACCATATTGGACACATTCAATGATATTGCCACCACGACGGAAGCCGCCTTCAAGGGCAATTTCTAATTGAGTGTCAGTGCTGATGGTTTGCTTGGTAGTACCAGACAAAATATACAATGCACGTTTATTGCCACCGCGATATTTCATCCTGGCAATGGTTTCCTGGCCCATGTAACAGCCTTTGGTAAAGCTAATGCCATTAATGGCTTGCAGGTTGCACATTTGCGCAACGTACTGGCCGGAATGAGCGGCATCTATGTTTGGATAACCGGCTTTAATTTCCAATGCTTGCCATGCACTTGCAGCAAACAATGTTTGTCCCGATTGGCTGATAATGGTTTGTGCTGCTGCATTGTTAATAATGGCAATAAAACGTTCACCATCACGAATAATCACACCTTGCTCAACAAGGTTAAGTGGTTGCGATACATCGCCAAAATGTTCAGTTGCAAAGGCTTGTGCTTTTGGGCCAGCAATACCCATTATTTGATAATCATTACTGACATCGGCGAGTTCGGCTTTACTGAATACAGCGTATTTTTGTAACTGAGGTAAATCCAAGCTTAAAGTACTTTTTGGCAGTAACATGAATAAGCTATCGCCGATTGAAAACCCACGGAAACTGGCGAGCATTTTACCTTTAGGGTCGCAATGAGCACCCCATTTCCACTCGTTTGTGCCAAGGGAGGTAATATCTGTGGTGACTTGGCCATGAATGAAACTGCGCCCTTGCTCACCAGTGATTTCGATTAACCCCATATGCGTCAAACTTGATAACATTAATTCAGGAGACGTGGCGATAAAATCCCAATCTGGTTGGTTTACTGAAATGGTCATAACTATCCCTAACGTGTGAATAAGACGGTATGGTTGGAGTGTAACGGATTAATAGAATGCTCAACAGGGGGCTATGGTTTTAAAGCCAATAAAAAAGCTACCTTGTGCACAAGGTAGCTTTTTTAGGAAGACAATTAACTCAAGTTAATTGCTTATAAAAGTCAGTTTAAAACAATACCCGCGCACGGATAGTGCCTTCAATAGATTTTAATTCAACCAATGCTTCTTCTGCTTGATCAGAATCGACTTCCATTACCACGTAACCAATTTCAGCAGTGGTTTGTAAGTACTGAGCAGCAATGTTAATGCCTTTTTCAGAAAACGCTTGGTTAATTTTAATCAATACACCAGGACGGTTTTGATGAATGTGCAATAAGCGTGAGGTACCGCTATGTTGCGCTAAAGACACTTCAGGGAAATTGACCGCAGACAGGGTAGAACCGTTATCTGAGTATTTCACCAGTTTGCCAGCCACTTCTACGCCGATATTTTCCTGTGCTTCAGCAGTACTACCACCAATATGCGGTGTGAGTAATACATTGTCTAAGCCACGCAGTGGAGAGATGAATTCATCATCATTCGACTTAGGTTCTACCGGGAATACGTCAATCGCAGCACCCGCAAGATGTTCTGACTTCAGGGCATCGGCTAAGTCTTCGATATCAACAACAGTTCCGCGAGAGGCATTGATAAAGAAACTGCCTTGACGCATTTGAGCAAATTCAGCTTTAGCGAACATGTCTTTAGTTTGCGGTGTTTCTGGTACATGCAGGCTAACAACGTCTGCTTGGGCCAATAACTTGTCCATAGAGTGAACTTGAGAGGCATTGCCTAACGGTAACTTATCTTCAATATCAAAGAAAATCACTCTCATGCCCAAGGTTTCAGCCAAAATACCCAGTTGAGTACCAATATGGCCATAACCAATCACACCTAAGGTTTTACCACGGACTTCAACACTGCCATTAGCACTCTTCAACCAACCGCCACGATGTGACATGGCATTGCGCTGTGGAATGCCACGCATCAGCATGATGATTTCACCAATCACCAATTCAGCAACACTGCGGGTGTTGGAGAAAGGGGCGTTGAAAACAGGAATACCCAGTTTCTCGGCCGTGGCTAAATCGACTTGGTTGGTGCCAATACAAAAACAACCAATCGCAACCAACTTTTCTGCACGGTGTAATACTTCCGCAGTAAGCTGGGTGCGGGAGCGTAATCCAACAAAGTGAGCATCTTTAATTGATGCAATCAAAGCCTCTTCGCCTAACGAGGCTTTATGGTATTCAATGTTGGTATAACCTGCACGTTCTAGTACATCGACCGCAGTTTGGTGGACGCCCTCCAACAGCAGGATTTTGATCTTATCCTTGTCAAGCGAGTGTTTCGCCATGATATGGGTACCCTCTTATCATTAAATGGTGCTTAAGCTAATGGTTATACTAATGCTTATACTAATAGTTATGATATAAATGCGGACTTCCGGCGCATTATCAAAGTAGCACTTTTTTAAGCGCTTGTAGAGGGCTAGATGGCTAAAGTTTATATTCTAATTTGAGAACAATATCTCATGGAGAGAATTAAGATGAAGAGTAAGGTTATATGGATAGGGATTTATCTATTAGTACTGTTGTGGTCAGTTAGCGCACCTAAAGATATGTTCACTTGGTGGTTAGAAGCGATACCTGCGTTAATCGCATTACCTATTTTATTTTTTAGTCGTAAAAGCTTTCCTCTGACTACGTTAGCTTATGCACTTATTTTAGTGCATTGCTGTGTGTTATTTGTCGGTGCACGTTATACCTATGCTGAAGTGCCGTTATTTGACTGGCTAGCGCAAGTGATGGGCGGCGAGCGCAATAATTACGATAAAGTCGGCCATTTTGCTCAGGGTTTTATTCCGGTAATATTAGCTCGCGAAATATTTATTCGTAAACATGTCATGCAAATAGGTGCTTGGTGTCAGTTTTTAGCAGTATGTTTTGTGTTGGCGTTTTCAGCTTTTTACGAATTAGTTGAATGGTGGGTTGCCATTGCTACCGGTGAAAATGCCGAGGCATTTTTAGGCACTCAAGGATATGTTTGGGATACTCAATCTGACATGTTTCTAGCATTAATTGGTGGGGTATGTGGCTTACTGTTGTTGTCGTCTCTTCATAATAAACAAATAGCGACCAAAATGGCGCTTAACCAGCAGTCTTTATCATAAGGCTCACTTAACTTATTTAGTTAGCTTATTTTGTCATAAAATGAGTAAATTTGGCTGCTAGCATTGATGAGAGATTGATGATGTTGATCGAATTGAAAGTATGAGCTTATCAGTCTTGGGTTAGTGATAAAGTCTACGCAAAGTCAGTCAAATTTACTATTCATACTTTAGACTTACATAATAGTCATATCAACTAACAAATTTTTACTATGCTTGCTGTATAGGAAGGTTTTTTATTATAAGAATCGTGATTGATAATGACCGACTTAACCTAATAGCCACTTTTTTGGTGAGTCGATTTATCTCGTAACGCGATTAACGAATGAAGAAAGAACATGCTCTAATATAACGACAAAAAGTAAACTATCTGCTCAGCCTAGTTTTGAAGGCTAGTAAACGTATTTCATTTACATATAGTATATAGCCTCAGGATGTGCTCAAGGTATGTTGAGTAATAATGTACTTTTCAGGGAGAAGAGTGATGAGTTCAAATATTGATGAGTTGGTGTTTTTGCACCAAATCGCAGCACCTTGCCATTTAGCTATTTTGGCAGAATCTATCGGGTTGAAAACTCGAATTGTAAAACATGCGGCTGAGCTTGAGTTAGAAAAAAAATCCAACAACTTTTATCTTGTTTCACAAAAAGGTGCGGCCTTAGACAGTAAGGGCATCCCGTTACTGGTATCGCGTTTAGTGGAGCATGTCCCTGTAGCATTGTACCAAGTTGAACGTGGATCACTTGATCAAGAGTCAGCATTACTCTTAGGCGTACGGGGTTTGTTATACAGTGATCAACGCATGGACTTAATGCTGACGGGTCTGCGTAAAATGGTTTCTGATGAATTGTGGTACGACCGTCCACTGATCAGTAAGATTTTTAGACGTTTAGTCCAGCAACTCGATACCAACGTTGAAATCCCTGCAGATACCGTGGCCATCCTCCAAAGATTAACAAGTCGAGAAAGAACCATTATTCAGCTTGTTTCTAGCGGTGCGCGTAATAAAGAAATTGCCCAGCGTTTGTGTATTAGTGAACATACTGTAAAAGCGCATATCTCATCTATTTTCCGTAAAACAGAGTCTCGTAACCGAGTTGAGTTATTGCGTTGGGCACAGACCTACCAAAGCCATTGCGAATTAGTGAGTTAACGTACATATAGATTTAGTGAATAACTATAAAAGGAGCTTAGGCTCCTTTTTAATGGGTTAATGTTATTGATCGCGTTTTTCTTTCAAAAAGGTAAGCTAATCAGTACACTGAGTTTTCTAATAATAATAATGATGGATATTAAGAATGAGTATTTGGTTTAACACTGTCACTTTAGAAGATTGTGCTCGTTTAGATGCAGGGATGCAGGGAAAGGGCACCTTAATGCAAACATTGGGCATTAAAATTACTGAAATCGGCGACGATTATATGGTTGCCACAATGCCAGCTAATCCAGCCGTACATAATCCATTAGGGATTGTTCATGGTGGTGCGAACGTCGCACTAGCGGAAACCGTTGCCAGCTATGCCGCCAACTTTGTGGTCGACTTTACACGCTACTATTGTGTTGGCCAAGAAATCAACGCAAATCATTTGAAAGCATCACGTAATGGTGAATTAACGGCAACGGCTAAACCTGTGCATTTAGGTAAACGCAGTTCGGTTTGGGAAGTCCTTATTCGTAACAGTGCGGGTGAACTTTGTTGTATTTCACGAATGACGGCAGCGGTTGTAGAGCGATAAGCTATTATAGATACTAGAATTCTAGTAATAAATAGGCCTTATAATCAGCGATAGACCAATGTTTTAATTTTGTTGATTCGGTATTATGCATATAAGGCGTTTTGCTTGTTTGAATGTAAAAACAGATGCGTTAAGCAATAAGGTTATTTCATTCACTGACTCACGCTAGCTTAAGGTTGTTACTCGCTTGCATTAGATGTAGGCATATCAAAATAAGGAAAATCCATGGACAGTATCAACATCTGGGAATGGGTAGGGTATTTAGCCTCTGTCGTTGTGGCTATTTCGCTGATGATGTCAGACATTAAAAAACTACGCTGGTGGAACTTAATTGGTGCAGGGTTGTTTGTGGCTTATGGCCTCGCGATTGATGCGATCCCTGTGGCGCTGGTTAACTTTTTTATTGTATTAATTGATCTCTATTATTTAGTGAAGTTATACCGTGAGCCTACTCCACCCGCTGAATAGTCACATTGTGTCTCGATAAAGCCAAATAATCAGTTTGGCTTTTTTATTGCCTGCATTTTAGTTTTAATCTGTTTTTCTTATCCTTAACAAATTACACAATCGCTTTTTTAGTTTGTAGTAATCTATTTTAATCGTTTTATGTAATTATGAAGTGCTTCTATTATGTATCCATCGAATGATGAGTTGAGTGAGGAAAATCATCATGGCAACAGTTTATGACTTAATTGAGCAGTGGTTAGTAGACCGCACATAGGAGCAAAAAAATGAATCAAGGTAATTATTTAACCAGCCAAAATGGCGCCCCGGTAGCAGATGATCAAAATTCAATCTCGGCTGGTGAACGTGGTCCACTGCTTTTACAAGATTGGCATTTAATAGAGAAGCTGGCTCATTTTAATCGTGAACGTATTCCTGAGCGTGTGGTACATGCTAAAGGGACTGGTGTATATGGGACGTTTACACTAACTAAAGATTTAAGTGAATTTACCATAGCGGATCATTTTAATGGTGTCGGCAAGCAGACTGAAACATTTATGCGCTTCTCTACGGTAGGCGGAGAAATGGGGTCAGCAGATGCAGAGCGTGATCCACGCGGTTTTGGACTACGTTTTTATACTGCTCGTGGTAACCACGATATTGTCGGTAATAATACCCCGACATTCTTTATTCGTGACGGTATTAAATTCCCTGACTTTATTCACACTCAGAAACGTCACCCACAAACTAATTTAAAAGATCCCCAAGCAATGTGGGACTTTTGGGCGCTCAATCCAGAGTCGATGCATCAAGTGACCATATTAATGTCAGACCGTGGTATTCCGGCTAACTACAGACAAATGCATGGTTATGGTTCGCACACGTTCTCGTTTTGGAATGCGAAGGGTGAACGTTTTTGGGTTAAGTTCCACTTTAAATCACAGCAAGGCGTGGTGAATTTAACCGGCGAACAAGCAGATATATTAAAAGGGATAGATCCTGATTCATCACAACGCGACATGGTGGCAGCAATTAATGATGCTAACTTCCCGCGTTGGACTGTGAATGTGCAAATTATGCCTGAATCTGATGCCAATACTTACGCCATTAATCCATTTGATTTGACTAAAGTATGGCCGCACAGTGATTATCCGTTGATTGAAGTGGGTGAACTTGAGCTAAACCGTTTACCACAAAACTACTTTGCTGAAGTTGAACAAGTGGCATTAGCACCAAGTAACTTAGTGCCTGGAGTGGGGGCGTCGCCAGACAAAATGCTGCAAGCCCGTTTGTTTTCATATGCAGATGCGCAGCGCTACCGTATAGGGACTAATTATAATCAATTACCCGTTAACTGTCCGCATGCCGCTAAAGCCAACCATCATCAACGTGCTGGTGCTATGGCAGGAACACAGTGTCCTTATCAAGGTAGCCAAACCGGTGGTGATGCCAGTGTTAATTATGGTCCTAACAGTGTTGCACCACTCACTGAGAATGCTAGTTTTGAAGAACCACCGTTACGTTTAGAAGGAGAGGTTGCCCGTTTTAGTCGTTACAACCAAGATGACTTTACCCAAGCGGGTAATCTATATCGTATCTTCAGTGAAGCAGAGAAAAATAGGTTGGTGGAAACGATTGCGGGCACACTCAGTCAAACGACATTAGATGTGCAACAAAAAATGGTCGATCATTTTACTAAAGCGGATGTTGATTACGGTCAACGTGTTAAGCAGGCTTTGGCAAAGTAACCTGTATTTTGCCAAAGAATAAGCGACGATTAAGGCCTTAACGCTAACAGATTAGTTGTTTAGTAAAACAGGAAGATAATCATTATCTTCCTGTTTTACTATTCATCACTAATATATGTGGGCGTGTAACCAATTATGGGGAATATGCACGCTTACCAGTAAATAGGGACTTTTAAGGCACTTTTTCGCGAGTGCTCCATGGCAAACAATAAACTGGTTTCTTTATTGTCTAACCAAGCTTCAATATTAAGCTGATGCTGTGCACTCAAATGCCTTAATATTTTATATGCAGATAACGTACTAATCCCTAACGCTAAGTCTTGCCATGGTGCCCGAAAAGCCTCGCGCTTTTTAGCGGGATACATTTCTCCATAAGCAAACCCAACTAAGATACTTTCATCCAAAGCATCAGCAACGTGTTGGTAATCAATACTGTTCATTTCAGCGGTTATCGGCATTGATCTTCCAATACGTTTCCATGAGGCTTGCTGTAGCTGGTTGGCAAATAAACCTAATTCGGGATAATGACGGCTTTCATTTTTGCCGCTTTCAGCGGTTAATAGCAAATCGACCAATGCCAATTGTAATTGACCATACTCAGGATGTTGCCATATTGAGCCTAATTGAGTTGATATCGACATTGAGTCGATATAGTTTTCTAGTTGTAGGCAAACAAGGGTTTTATTGTTGATGTTGGCAAGTGGTTTAGCATCGTCTTGTAATAATAAACAACAACTTTGCAGTGGGCTAACAAATGCCAGAGCATGCTCAAGATGATCGAATAATGGGCTGGTGTGCTGATCTAATAAACCAAATTGATTTAAGGTGAGCCTGAGTAAGCGCACACAGCGGCGTAATTCGCCCCACAAGGCTGATTGTTGATGAACATCACCAGTTGGCAGCGTTAATATATTCTCAATCAATTGCCAGCGCTCAAGACCTGTTTCTAATAATGTGCTCAAGGCTTGCTGCATATTATTGTTTTTTGGTAATGAGACATAATCAATATGCTCAATGGTGAACGGTTTTGATTTGCCTGCAAGTTGATAACCGCGTTGAGCTTTACTGGCTTTACCTAAGCGAAATGGTACTGACTTAGCGACTTCTGTTGCGAGTATTAATAATGCAGACGTCTCTCCTGCGAGTAATTCAAATTCGAGTTCGCATATAGGGTCAACTTTATCATCAGCAATTATTTCACCTACATCTAGTGCAACCTCAACAAGGCTATCATTAAGGTATATATGCCAAGTTTGACGCTCAAAGTTGGTTTCAAAAATACATTTTAGCGATGTTGACACCTTGTCGAGATCATTTCCCTCTGGCCAAATTTCTTTTGGGAAACGTGACAAGATCGGTGTTTTTTGATCAATGCTGACATTATATTCAGGACGGGAATGGATCCCTCCTACGACCCTGCCTGCTGTTTTTATGGTCTGTTCGAGTTGATTGTCAAAACCTCTTACGCGTAAGCCCATATCCCAACGACGCAGTTGTAAGTCGTCGGTATCGAAATATCCGTTGGTGAGTTTTTTCTGCCCTTGAGGGCTTGAATTAGGGTAGTCATTCAATATTTTTTTTAACAAATCATGATGTTGTGATTGAATGAATAGTTTTAACTCTATTTCTGCGTCCATTGACTTTATGTTTGCCTTGTCATCAAATATTCACTAATGCGTCACATTATCTTCATAATGTCATATTGTTGTAATAAAAATCTCTTAGGATAGCATTGCTCGCATCATATATACTGAGCAACGATAACAGAGAAACTGTCGTACGAAATTAAAAAACACAGTTTCATTATGCGGACGCTTGGGTTAACATGCGCCCGCTTTTTCCAAACTGGAATTTATTAAATAGGTAAACGGCAATGCCAGTAAACTCTATTTTAGGTGTGTTTGCAAAATCACCTCTTAAGCCTTTAGAACTACATATCGACAAAGTACATGAGTGTGCATCACTTCTTGTTCCTTTCTTTGACGCAACCAACTCAGGCGACTGGGATGAAGCGATAAAGATCCGCAAACAAATTAGTTTGCTTGAAAAAGAAGCGGACTCACTCAAACGTGAAATTCGCCTGACTCTTCCTGGTGGATTATTTATGCCTGTTGAGCGAACTGACTTGCTTGAGTTATTAACTCAACAGGACAAAATCGCTAACAAGGCAAAAGATATCTCTGGCCGTATTATTGGCCGTCAGTTAGTCCTTCCTCAGCCTATGCAAGATGCCTTTGGTGCTTATCTAAAACGTTGTTTAGATGCCGTATCACTTGCGAAACGGGCTATTAACGAACTCGATGATTTACTCGAAACCGGTTTCCGTGGTCGTGAAGTTGAGTTAGTTGCCAAAATGATTAATGAATTAGATCTTATCGAAGAAGATTCTGATGATTTACAAATTCAAGTGCGTCGTCAGTTGTATGCATTAGAATCTGAATTGAATCCGATTGATGTGATGTTCACGTACAAAATTATCGAATGGGTTGGAGGTTTAGCAGATATTGCTGAGCGTGTCGGTTCCCGCCTAGAGCTAATGCTAGCTCGTAACTAATCACAAAGGTTATCAAGGAAACAACATGGTTGATGTATTAGTCACCAACGGCCCTATGCTCATTATGATAGCGGCTGCATTTGGATTTTTGATGGCATGGGGCATTGGTGCAAACGACGTAGCCAATGCAATGGGAACCTCTGTAGGTTCTAATGCCATTACCATTAAACAAGCGATTATTATTGCAATGATCTTTGAATTCGCCGGTGCTTTTTTAGCTGGTGGTGAAGTCACGAGTACCATTCGTAAAGGCATTATCGACGCGAGTTACTTTACTGATGTCCCAGAATTGTTGGTATACGGCATGATTGCCTCATTACTTGCTGCGGGTATTTGGTTAGTTGTAGCGTCAGCGTTAGGCTGGCCAGTTTCGACAACGCATTCAATTATTGGTGCTATTGTTGGTTTTGCCGCAGTGGGTGTCAGTGCTGATGCAGTTGAATGGGGTAAGGTTGGCGGTATTGTAGGCTCTTGGGTAGTGACACCTGCTATTTCGGGTTTTATTGCTTATATCATTTTCCAAAGTGTGCAAAAGCTGATTTTTAATACCGATGATCCATTAGCAAGTGCTAAGCGTTATGTGCCTTTCTACATGGCATTGGCCGGTTTTGTGATGTCACTTGTGACCATTACTAAAGGCTTATCACATGTAGGCATAAACTTTTCAACACTTGAAGCATATGCATTAGCAGCTGTGGTTGCAGCCGTAGTCGGTCTTGCAGGTAAAATTGCTATTAGTCGTTTAAAAATGAGCGATAAAGCCGATCTAAAAACCCAGTATGGGAATGTTGAAAAAGTATTTGCCATATTAATGGTTGTGACTGCATGTTGTATGGCATTTGCCCATGGCTCAAACGACGTTGCTAATGCGATTGGTCCTTTAGCTGCTGTGGTTTCTGTCGTAGAAAGCGGCGGTATTATTGGTGCTAAAGCGGTTCTAGCATGGTGGATTTTACCACTTGGTGCTGTTGGTATTGTTATGGGTTTGGCCATTTTTGGACAGCGTGTGATGCAAACCATTGGTAAAAACATTACGCATTTAACCCCAAGTCGTGGTTTTGCTGCTGAATTAGCTGCCGCATCAACTGTGGTTATTGCTTCTGGTACTGGTTTACCTATTTCAACAACGCAAACGTTAGTCGGTGCTGTGTTGGGTGTGGGCATGGCGCGTGGTATTGCAGCAATTAATATTGGTGTAGTACGTAACATTGTTGTGTCTTGGGTTATTACTCTGCCAGCCGGTGCTGCACTGTCTATTTTGTTCTTCTTCATTATCAAGAACATCTTTAGTTAATTTGACTAAGACGCAATGAAGTATTAGCAGAAATGTGAACGCTGAATGTATTTAAGAAGGAAGTCATATGACTTCCTTCTTGCATTCAGAGCATTTAATAAATAGCATGACAATAAGTTTTCTGAGTTTGGATAAATACCGTGTTAAGAGTACTTTCAATCCTTATATTTTTACTTGCGCCAAGTGGCGTATTTGCAGCCCAAGCACCAACGCGATTTATTTCTGATGATGTGTTCACCTATATCCACGGTGGACCGGGTACAGAGTTTCGTATTATCGGTAGTGTTGAAGCGGGTCAGCCGATCACTTTATTGGATAATACCGAAGGTGATTTTACTCAAATCATTGATCATAAAGGTCGTGAAGGCTGGGTATTAACCAGTTTAGTTTCAGATCAGCCTAGTTTTCGTGAGCGTTTTCCTGAAATGGAAGCACAATTAAAACAGGCTAATGAGCAATTAAATAACATTACGCAAAATACTGACAATACTGAAGAATCTTTAACACTGTCTAACGAAAAGGTGTCTGAGTTAAAAGCCGCTCTTACCAAAGCGATTAAAGAACGAGATGATGCTAAGTCAAAAGTACAGCAAGCCGCGGATAACCAACGTTATGAAATGTGGCAGCAAGGTGGGTTAATTGCAGGTATTGGTGCGTTGATTGGTATTGTATTGGTGTATTTACCTCGTCCACAACGTCGTAAGAAAAGCCGTTGGATGTAACATCTCCAATAACGATGAGATTTTCGCGGATAAAGTGATACGACTAATGTCTCTCATTTGATTGTATAAAGGCCAACTATTCAAACGTTGGCCTTTTTTTTAATCTTTTTCTTGATGAAATATATTCATATTCCATGTTGGTATAATTATTAAAAAAGTTACTAATTAACATTAACTTAAACGTTTATTGTTGTTGTGATGTTAATTAACTAGCACATTGTTTCTGTCTGTTTCAGTGACCAAAATCAAACAATTATTAGCAAGTTTTCAACTTGAGTGTCCAAGTTCACATTTTGAATGTATAATCGCCGAAAATCAGATCGTACATTGTATACAAAATAAAATATTCGTGAATACAGTGTCCATTCAACAACGATAATAACCATCCTTAACCTGACCTAGATGGAAGCGAATACTATGTTCAAAGCGAGTGAAGTACTGGACGGCCGCTATGACAATGCCACTCTTGAGGAACTGTTTACTGCAGTGACCAACAACTACATTGTCGATGAAGAGCAATACCTGTCTGAATTAATTAAGCTTGTGCCTTCGTCTGAACAAGACATTGAGCAAGTGACTCGTCGTGCCCATGAGCTCGTGAGCAAAGTTCGTCAGTTTGAGAAAAAAGGTCTGATGGTTGGTATTGATGCATTTTTGCAACAATACAGCTTAGAAACGAAAGAAGGCATTATTTTAATGTGCTTGGCTGAAGCCTTGCTGCGTATTCCTGATGCTGAAACAGCTGATGCGCTAATTAAAGATAAATTGTCTGGTGCCAAGTGGGATGAACACCTAAATATGAGTGGTTCATTGCTGGTTAATGCCTCAACGTGGGGGTTAATGTTAACCGGTAAACTGGTTAAGTTAGATCGTAATACTGACGGTTCGCCAAGCAATATACTTAAACGTCTGGTTAATCGTGTCGGTGAGCCGATGATCCGTCAAGCTATGTTAGCGGCGATGAAGATCATGGGTAAGCAATTTGTGTTAGGTCAGGACGTTAAAGAAGCGCTTAAAAATAGCGAAGCTAAACGTAAGTTAGGTTATACCCATAGCTATGACATGTTAGGTGAAGCAGCATTAACCGCCAATGATGCGCAAAAGTATTTTAACGATTACAGCAATGCTATTCGCGATTTAGGCGAACAGCAATACGATGAAGCGAACTCACCAAGACCCACCATATCAATCAAACTATCTGCTTTGCACCCTCGTTATGAAGTCGCTAACGAGGATCGTGTATTAAGTGAATTATACGACACAGTTATTAAGCTGATAGTACAAGCGCGTGAACTTAACATTGGTATTTCTATTGATGCTGAAGAAGTTGACCGTCTTGAATTGTCATTGAAGTTATTTAAGCAGCTTTATCAGTCAGAAGCCGCTAAAGGCTGGGGCTTATTAGGCATTGTGGTGCAAGCTTATTCTAAGCGTTGTTTACCGGTGTTGTGTTGGTTGACGCGTCTTGCTAAAGATCAAGGCGATGAAATTCCGCTGCGTTTAGTCAAAGGTGCTTATTGGGACAGCGAGCTAAAATGGGCGCAACAAGCAGGCGAAGCTGGCTACCCACTTTATACCCGTAAAGCCGGCACGGATGTGTCTTATTTAGCGTGTGCGCGTTATTTATTGTCTGATGCCACCCGTGGTGCTATTTATCCCCAGTTTGCTACCCACAACGCGCAAACCGTTGCCAGTATTGATGCGATGGCCGCTGATCGTTTATATGAATTCCAACGTTTGCACGGTATGGGCCAAGAGCTTTACGACACCATGCTTGCAGAAAGCGGTGCTAAAGCGGTACGTATCTATGCACCCATTGGCGCGCATAAAGACTTACTGCCGTATTTAGTTCGTCGCTTACTGGAAAACGGAGCCAATACCTCATTCGTACATAAACTGGTTGACCCTAATACCCCAATAGAAAGCTTAGTGGTTCATCCATTGGTGACGCTATTGGGTTACAAGTCGTTAGCGAATCAAAAAATTGTTAAGCCTGCTGATATTTTCGGTGCAGAACGTAAGAACTCTAAAGGATTAAACATGAACATTATTTCTGAGTCAGAGCCATTTTTTGCTGCACTGGACAAATATAGCGATACTCAATGGACAGCAGGTCCATTGGTAAACGGTAAAACCTTAACGGGTGAAGTGCAAACCGTTGTTAGCCCATACGATACTTCATTAACGGTAGGTAAAGTGGCTTTTGCTGATGCTAACGCAATTGAACAAGCCATTGCTGGTGCAGATGCTGCTTTTGGTGGTTGGGCACGTACACCTGTTGAAACTCGTGCTAATGCACTACAGAAATTAGCTGATTTATTGGAAGAAAACCGTGAAGAGCTGATTGTATTATGTACTCGTGAAGCGGGTAAGAGTATTCAAGATGGTATTGATGAAGTTCGCGAAGCAGTAGATTTTTGTCGTTATTACGCCGTACAAGCTAAGAAGATGATGGCTCAGCCTGAATTGCTTCCAGGCCCAACAGGCGAGTTAAACGAGCTGTTTCTACAAGGTCGCGGAATTTTTGTGTGTATTAGCCCATGGAACTTCCCGTTGGCGATTTTCCTTGGTCAAGTTTCTGCAGCACTTGCAGCGGGTAACACGGTTATTGCCAAGCCTGCAGAGCAAACCTGTTTGATCGGTTATCGTGCTGTGCAACTTGCGCATGAAGCCGGTATTCCTACCGACGTATTGCAGTTTTTACCCGGTACTGGCGCTGTTGTTGGTTCTGCAATCACTGCAGATGAACGTATTGGCGGTGTGTGTTTTACCGGCTCGACTGGTACTGCTAAATTAATTAACCGCACCTTGGCAAACCGTGATGGTGCAATTATTCCATTAATTGCTGAAACTGGCGGACAAAATGCCATGGTTGTTGACTCAACATCACAACCAGAGCAAGTGGTAAATGACGTGGTGTCTTCATCGTTCACCAGTGCTGGCCAGCGTTGTTCGGCACTGCGAGTCTTATTTTTACAAGAAGATATTGCAGATCGAGTGATTGAAGTGATGAAAGGTGCCATGGAACAATTAGTGATTGGCAACCCAAGTTCAGTGAAAACCGATGTCGGCCCAGTGATTGATGCTACTGCTAAAGCTAACTTGAATGCCCACATTGATCATATCAGCCAGGTCGGCAAGTTAATTAATAAACTTGAATTACCTGCGGGAACTGAAAATGGCCATTTTGTAGCGCCTACAGCCGTTGAAATTAGTTCAATTAAGCTACTCGAAAAAGAACATTTTGGGCCTATTTTGCATGTTATCCGTTATAAAGCGGCAGATTTGGCAAAAGTGGTTGATGAAATCAACAGCACAGGTTTTGGGTTAACATTGGGTATTCATAGCCGTAATGAAGGCCATGCGCTTAGCTTAGCAGACAAGGTTAACGTGGGTAACGTATACATTAACCGTAACCAAATTGGTGCAGTTGTAGGTGTACAACCATTTGGTGGCCAAGGATTATCGGGTACAGGTCCTAAAGCGGGTGGCCCACACTACTTAACTCGTTTTGTGACTGAAAAGACTCGTACCAATAACATTACCGCTATTGGTGGCAATGCCACGTTATTGTCACTAGGCGATGCTGAAGAATAAACCTGAAGTAGTTGCATTAAGCCCACTTTTTAGTGGGCTTTTTGTTATCTCGAGTTTAGGTTATGTGACTCTAATGGGTATAAGGCTATTTAATTATGAGGCAATTTAATGATGACTCTGGATATCATTGCGTTGTAAGCCACGACTGACATTTTTACACAGTTTTCCAAAGCGGCTGATATCGCCAAGTGAAGGTATAACGCCCTGGGCAATGGCTGCGTCCCAGTAATTAACTTCAGCATCAACCAAATCGAGTAACTTTTTAGGGCAGCCAACACAGTTGTTGTTGGGGCCACAGCTAAATATACCGGGTTGATCAAATGGTAAGGTATTTTTTACTTGCTCAAGGAGTCGCTTCATTGCACTCACTCTGTCTGGTTTACGTTCCATAGCCTCACCTCTATATAAGTTAGAGAATCCTTGTCAGCGTAACAAATCGGCATTAGGTTATGATTAACGTACATCAATTTTTTAGTGAATAAAGAGACCTAAATAGATAAATTGATTATGGTTATGTAAAATATTTGTAGCAGTTCTCAGGTTTTAGAATAAAAAAACGCTTTGGAAGCAAAGAAGTCTAGACGTCTAGATTGACAGCGGCGAACAGTTCTCTTATTCTTGGCACAACTTGTTATGATGCGACTGCAATATTTAGCACCTTTAAATCTGTTGTTAAATAATCACCGATGACCGAGATTGTGTCGTACTCGCTTTTCTCATCCAACAATCCCTATTCGTTAAGATAAAGAGAGATCATTTTGACCAAAGCTACTTCATCAGTTACCACAGCAGGAAACAGCCCGGCATCGTTTGTGGCGTTATTACCGTTATTTTTGTTTTTAGGATTATTTATTGGCGCAGGCTTATATTTTCAAAGCCAAGGTGTTGATTATGCGTTCTATCAATTACCCAGTGTGATTGCGATTCTCCCTGCCATTGTGTTGGCGGTGTTGTTGTCGAAACAGAAAATAAATAGTGCGATAGAAACCTTTATTGAAGGTATTGGCCATAGCAATATTATAGCTATGTGTTTAATTTATTTATTGGCAGGCGCATTTGCTGCAGTGGCTAAAGCCACTGGTGGCGTTGATGCCACCGTTGCGCTTGGTTTATCGTTTATCCCATCAAATTTATTATTGCCAGGTTTCTTTGTTATTGCCGCCTTTATCGCGACCTCAATGGGTACATCTATGGGCACCATCGCGGCGGTAGCACCAGTGGCACTAGGTGTCGCAGACCAAGCACAAATTGATTATGCCTTAATGGCGGGTGCGGTGATGTCTGGAGCATTATTTGGAGACAACTTATCGATTATTTCTGATACCACGATTGCGGCAACACGTACTCAAGGTTGTGAAATGAAAGACAAGTTCCGTGAAAACTTAGTCTTTTCGATACCGGCGGCGATCCTCACCTTGATTGCTTTTTCGATTGTCGGTCAAGGACAAGCGGATATTGCAGCTCAGGACATCGAAATATTAAAAGTATTACCGTATTTAACCATTCTGGTGTTAGCTGTGATCGGTTTAAACGTCTTTGTAGTGTTGTCGTTAGGGATTGTACTTGCTGGCATGACAGGCGTGCTGAGCTCGGGTTATAGCGTTATTCAATTTGGTAATGATATTTATACTGGTTTTACTAATATGCAGGAAATTTTTATTCTGTCGATGTTAGTCGGTGGTTTAGCGGCGTTAATGCAGCAACAAGGCGGATTAACCTTTGTCAGTAAGCAAATTGAAGGTTTAATCAGTCGCTTTTCAAAAGCCAATGGCGAAGCATCAAGTCGTGCGGCAGAGTTAGGCATGGCAGCGATTGTTGCCGCCACTAATACCTGTGTTGCTAACAATACAGTATCGATAGTGGTCACCGGTGACATTGCTAAAGAGCTTGCTGAAAAACATGGGGTATCGCCAAAACGAGCTGCGAGTATTTTAGATATCTTTGCATGTATTATTCAGGGATTAATTCCACATGGTGCCCAAGCATTATTAATTGCCTCGGTGTTTACCATCAGCCCATTAACTGCAGTGTCTAATGCTTGGTACTGTATGATTTTGGCCGTTGTAGCGGTGATAATTGTAATATTGCGTCAACGTAATTAAATTGGCTACAGGGTAAATCACACTGTCGCTAAGGTTAACAAGATTAAGGTTAAGGTGACGATTTAGCCACTATTGCAACCAATGCCCAGTCAGTAACGATTGGGCATTTTTATTTTTGGTTTAAGTTTTTGGTTTAAATTTTGGTTTAAATTTTGGTTTAAATTTTGGTTTAAGTTTCGGCTTAGGTTTAGTTTTTTGGTTATGTGATTATCGGCTTTTACTTTTTTGCTTTCCGCGTTAACATTCTCATCCCATTTTTGACATAAGTATCGTTCAGTGACAGATAGAGTCCGTAATTATGATTTACACCTAGTGATTGTATTTATGTCATTGGCTGCGGCTGTAATCTGCTCTTTTGGTGTAGGAAGTGCGTTAATCGTGCAAGCCGACGGCATCAATTTGGACATGTTGACGATCCGCCCCGATACACTTGGCGATTATATGCATTCGTCGTTTGCAATCGTGTTCAATTTATCACTATTAGCAGGTGGCTCATGCTTCTTACTCGCCATGGTGGCGGTGTTTAATACTTTCCCTGATTTACTGAGCCGCTACATCGCCATTATTGGTGGCGTAGTGGGTGTGAGTATTGTGCTAATGGGTGTGTTTCCGATTAACTTTCTAGACTTACACCGTAAAGCGTCGACGCTTTATTTATTCAGTACTATTTTTTTGCATTGTATTTGCCTACTTGATTACTTTAAACCTGGCAGCACGATGACCAAGCGAATGCTTAGTTTGAGCATTATTTCACTGTGTAGTGGGTTATTATTATTAACGTTGTTCGATTGGAGTCAGCTGGATTTTACCGAATGCTCAACGGATTTACCTCAGTATTGTATTGTGTCCTCAGCCATGTGGGCATTAACGCAAGCGAATATTCTATGGTGTATTTGCCTTGGGTTAAGCCTACTGACAACCATTAAAACTCAACAACATAGCGTGTATCAATTTCTCGAAACCCGTTAACGTCTATTTATTCTTGCTTGAGTACTATCTATGACATCAATGCGATTAAATCTATGACATCATTGCGATTAAGTCATTATTTGGCGGTGTGTGGTGTGGCGTCAAGACGCCAAGCTGCACGGCTTATCGACAGTGGTCGAGTGAGTATTAATCATCAATTAGCTAAACACACTGACCGAATTAACCTTTGCGAAATCGAGACAATTCTAGTAGACGATAAACCGATCCTTGCTGTGCAAGATAAACAGTATTGGCTATATCATAAGCCTGTTGGAATTGATTGCCGTTTATTAGTTGATGATCCTCACAGCTTACTGCATGTATTACCTGAGTTACCAAGGTTGTATCCTGCAGGGCGTTTGGATAAAGATTCTCGTGGTTTGCTACTACTCACTAATGATGGTCAATTAACGCAAGCGCTCATGCATCCCGATTATTATCATCCTAAGACATACGTGGTCCAAGTTGATAAGCCAATTAGTGCTAGTTTTCTATCGATGATGACAAAGGGTGTCAGTTATGGCGATGTGCAAACTCGACCATGCGAAGTTCGGCCATTGAGCCTGGCGAGTGCAGAAGACAGGTTTGAGATTGTATTAACCCAAGGATTAAATCGGCAAATACGCCGTATGTGCAAAGCATTAGGTTACAAAGTGATTGATTTAATGCGAACACAATTATTAGATATACGTATTGATGAGCTTGCAGAAAAAACAATGCGGCCATTAACGACCGCAGAGTTATTGAGTCTTAAACGTGCAGTAAACTGAACGTTATCTAACGATTTCCATTTCAGCTAATAAGTTGTCAGCATTATCTAAATACTGCATTACCCATAGCATGTAGCGGCTGTCTACTTGGATAGAACGGTTACTTTGTGCGTCGTATCCCCAGTCTCCAATGATACTTTCGTACACACCATCAAACAGTAAACCCACTAGTTCAGCACGACCGTTTAAGGTTGGTGAGCCTGAGTTACCACCCGTTGTGTCTAGGGTAGATAAGAAGTTAACTGGTACAGAGTCAACCGCTTTGACGTAGTAATCGCCGTATTGCTTTTGTTTAATCAGCTCAAGTTGTTTAGCTGGCGCATCGAAAGGATCAACACCAGTGTCTTTGGCTAAAATGCCTTCTAAGCGGGTAAAAGGCACCGCCACTAAACCATCCTGTGGAGAATAACCTTTCACGTTTCCGACCGTTACACGTAGGCTTGAGTTTGCATCAGCATAAACAGGTTTTCCTAACTCGCGATTGTAGGCAATGATAGCGTCCATATATTGTGGACGTACTTTCATTAAGTCACCTTCTAATTGCTTTTTCTCTTTCTCGCGCGCCATGTCAGCATCATAGGTTTGTACTGCAAATTGAATGAATGGGTCGTTAGATGCTTTAAAGTCGGCAACCGATTTGTTCATCCATGCTAAGCGAGTTTCTTTATTGTTTAGCTTGGTGTTGGCGTACATTTTATCGAGTGTTTTAGCTAATGCTTTAGCATCGAACTTGCTGCTAATACCAAAGGCTTTATCTAAAGCGGCTAAATGCTGCTCTGCAGGTAGTGCAGCATAACGTGTCAGTAAATCGGCTAGCAGGGCTTTATCGACACTGGCGGCATAACGGCGATCAATCCGTTCCATGCTTGAAGTGAAGTTGGTCATGTCACGTTCTTGGTAGCCTGGTTCTCGTGCCATATCAGCTAAGGTTTTCTCATTAGCTAAGCGATACAAATCACGTGCGGTAGTGACCATAGTGGTGTAACCGATGTAACCTAATAAAATGTCACGTTGCTGATTTTGCTGACTCTTAGCCACTAACTTTTCTAAGCTTGATAGTGTTTCGCCATACTGCAGCTGGCGTTTTTTATCTTTACCAATCCAGTTTGCTAAATCGCTTTCTATTTTCTCACGATCAGCGAGCATGGTTGATTTTCCATAATACTCAATCATCGAGGTAAAGTTTTTAGCATAATTAGCTAAACCAGCAATCAAGCTTTCGTATTTAATCCGCTCGTCGCTGCCTTCAGAGGCTGTTTCTTTGATGATGCTAATCATGCGTTCTTGTAGGACTTTGCCTTCAGGATAAGCCCAATTAAACTGATTGTTAACTTCATCGGCTGTGCGGTAACGGTTGGTACGGCCAGGATAGCCAGCAACCATCACAAAGTCGCCATCGCTAACGCCTTTAGCTGATACTTTTAAAAAGCTTTTTGGCTCGTACGGTACATTGTCTTTGCTAAAATCGGCAGGCTTGCCGTCTTTAGATACGTAAGCACGATAAAATGAGAAGTCTCCAGTATGACGAGGCCACATCCAGTTATCGATATCACCGCCGTATTTGCCCACACTAGCGGCTGGGTTATAGGCTAAACGCACATCACGAATTTCTAACTGCTTAACAAGATAATATTCTAGGCCGCCATGGAAACTATACACCTGGCAACGGTAACCATCTTCTTTTTCACATTCAGCAACTAAGGTTTTTTCTTGTAGTTCTATACCTTTATAAAACTCATTACCCACTTTATCCATCTGGTTTGCTTTAACTTTATCAGTAACATTGGTTACCGCTTCAGTTACAAAAATACGTGAACCAGGTGTCGCAGGTAATTCTTCTGCGTAAGTTTTGGCTAAAAATCCGTCTTTAAGGAGGTTTTTTTCTGGGGTTGAGTTGTACTGAATTGAGCCATAGGCACAGTGATGGTTGGTAACCACTAAGCCTTTTGGCGACACAAATGATGCGGTACAACCACCGAGGCTGATAACGGCATTCATTGGGAATTCGGTTAATTTTGAAATTGAATCAGCGCTTATTTCTAAGCCTTTTGCTTTAAGTTCATCAGCCATAGCGGGAAGTTGATGTGGTTGCCACATACCTTCATCTGCCGCAGCGCCAAAGCTGGCTGCCATAGCGACAGTTAATAACCATTTTTTCATTATAATAATTCCATTTGGGGTATTCACGGGTAATCAATATTGCCGTAAGTCGTGTCGATTTCTTGTTTAATCATCTAGGTCAATGTTGGCGGACTATAAAAACGTCGGACCATAAAAACAAAAAAGTCAGGCTAAGCCTGACTTTAACAAATGTTTTACTATCTTAACAGCGTTTGAAAAACTCGCTTACAAATCCACTTTATCAGTCATCGGATTTAGGCTAATGCCACCATCAACTGCGCCACAACAATTAATGTGCCGAGCAATCCTGCGGCGATAAGCCCCAATGTGCCACCAGACACTTGATAACCGCCCATTTTCTGCGCGCGTTGCTTTAATGCCATCGCAATGGGTAAATAGATAATCATCACCACTAATGGAATGGCTGCAAAACCAAGCACTTTGAAAAACCCGTCTGGGTAGTAAAGCGCACATAACAGCGGCGGTATAAAGGTTATCAACCATGTTTTAGCACGACCAACAGCGTCATCTTTAGCTCGGGTCAGTTCGGCGACATAATCAAATAGACTCATGGTGACACCTAAAAATGAGGTCACCAATGCAAGGTTGGCAAACAGATCAATTGCTTGGCTGATAATGTGTGACTGGGCTAAGCCTTGCAAAGCAGCAACCAGTTTAGGCAGTGAACCACCAAAGCTATGAACTGTTTCGCCGCCTAAAGAACCTAGCGTTACGAGCAACCACAGGATGTAACAAACCAGTGGAATGGTCGATCCTATTAATAACACTTTTCTAAGTGATGCAGCATCACCTTCTAAGTAGCGCACAATGGTGGCAATACACACATGGAAACCAAATGAAGTGAATACCACTGGGATGGCTGCTAACCATAATTGTTGCAGGGCGGTGCCCGAAGCCACATCGGTTGAATAATTGTTTAATGCACTGATTAAATTAACGTCTGGTAATAGAAATGCCACCACAATGACCAGCAGCACCACCATAGAAGTAAATAAAATACGTGATACTTTATCAATCCATTTAACACCAATGGCAATCAAGCCACCAAAAATAACCGTAAACAGTATGACGGCGACTTGGTTGCTCATGTTAATGCCGATGGGTTGTAAACGGGTTTCTAATAGCGATGACCCTCCCATTAGATACACCATGGTTAAGGCGAATAATAAGCTAAGGAATGAGCCACCTTGAATGAGCTGGCCGACTTTGCCCAGTGTTTTACCGGTAATGGCATGGACGTTATCGCCGACACCACTATGAAGATTAATTTCTAACATCAGTAACGAGGTGTAAGCCGATAAACCCCAAATAACCACTAATAAGATTAATGCGGGGATCATCCCCAAAGCAGCTGTTGCTAATGGTAGCGCTAGCATGCCTCCGCCAATTGCCGTTCCCGCGACAATCGAAATAGAACCTAAAGTTTTAAAATTCACAGAAAACGTCCTGTTTAATTATTATTTTATTTGTGTCGGACATTAGCAGAAGGGTGACAGAGCAGGCAAGGATCTTTGACTGTTAAAGGCTAACAGCTATGTTTATAAACAATGACACAACAATAGACCAAACTTTTTTACACGTGATTATTGCAATAGCGTAGCATTACGGCGTTACGAGTAGGGTAAGGTTATTTATATGTCGAATTTACAATGTAAAATGAGTGCGTTGAATAAAATTATTTAATCGTTATAATGCGACTTGTTTTAGGGGAGTAGCTAATCTTGTCTTGCTGTTATGGCACACAAGATGTCTGTATCAACATAATTGGCCTCACGCCATGGTGCAGACAGTAACACACTGTTAATCAGTGATTTTACCAAGCGAGACCTAAGCACAGTAACTGCATCAAGGGGTATGCGGTGGCTCGTGCTTAGTTGTCATTTACCCCTAGGAATATCACATTGGAAGCTTTATTCGCCTCAACTCTTACTGTTGCCATCGCTGAAATAGGCGACAAAACTCAATTATTAGCCTTACTGCTCGCGGTGAGATTTAGCAATAAAACCGCTATAATCTCAGGCATTTTGTTCGCCACATTATTAAATCATTTTCTTGCTGCATGGCTAGGTCAATGGGCCATTGCGTGGATTGATCCACAATGGGCGACCTATCTGGTGGCCGGGTCATTTTTTGCTATTGCACTATGGGTGCTGATACCCGATAAAATGGATGATGATGATAATCGCTTCTATAAACTCGGTGCTTTTACTGCGACGTTTATTTTGTTTTTTATTGCTGAAATAGGGGATAAAACTCAAATTGCGACAGTAGTCTTAGCGGCAAAATACCAAGCACTGACATGGGTTGTCATCGGCACGACATTGGGAATGTTAATTGCTAATGTCCCCGTTGTGCTGGCTGGGCATTTTAGTGCTAACAAATTGCCGATGAAACTGATTCATCGCGGTTGTGCTGTGTTGTTTGCGCTACTTGGGGTCGCTACACTGCTGTGGTAAAAGGAGGTTCAATGTCCGATAACCAAGTTCTTGATGCAGATACTGCCCGCGGGTTGCCCTGGGTTGTTGCCATTGCTTTTTTCATGCAGTCACTCGATGGAACGATCCTTAATACTGCATTACCCGCTATGGCCAGTGATTTAAATGAAGACCCGCTGCGTATGCAAGGCGTGATTATCGCTTACATGCTCACCGTGGCATTGCTGATCCCTGCTTCTGGCTGGATCGCTGATCGCTTTGGCACCAAAAAAATCTTCTTTGGTGCGATTTTATTGTTCAGCTTTGGATCATTGCTTTGTGCATTGTCCAATTCATTAGACATGTTGATTGGTGCTCGGGTGGTACAAGGGTTAGGTGGTGCTTTAATGTTGCCAGTCGGCCGACTTGTAGTGCTGCGGGCATATCCACGTTCGGAATTGGTACGGATTATGGGCTTTATCACCATCCCCGGTTTACTGGGGCCACTGCTTGGTCCAACGATGGGCGGTTGGATGGTGCAATACTTGACATGGCATTGGATCTTTTTAATCAATCTGCCTGTCGGTGTAGTCGGTTGTTATGCGGTGTGGAAGTTCATTCCAGATCTTCGTGGTAAGGAAAAATCACGTTTCGATAGCTTCGGATTTTTGTTGTTTGGGGCTGCGATGTTATTGATCACCATCGCTATGGAAGGACTCGGCGAACTGCACTTACCACACTTACGGGTGATGTTGCTGTTATTTGGTGGTATGGCGTGTTTGATAGCATATTGGCTGCGGGCTGGTCGTATTAGTAATCCACTGTTTTCGCCATCGCTATTCAACACCAAAACATTTGCTATTGGTCTTTTTGGTAATCTGTTTGCGCGTTTGGGCAGTGGTGCATTGCCATTTTTGGTGCCGTTGTTGCTGCAAGTTGCACTGGGTTATTCACCATCTCAGGCTGGAATGAGTATGCTGCCGCTGGCCGCTGCAGCAATAATGGCCAAATCAGTGGCTCGACCGATTATCGAACGCTTAGGTTATCGAGTAGTGCTTACCGCGAATACTTTGGCGCTTGGCGTTATGCTGGCGACCATGGGCTTGGTTAGCGAACAAACTCCTTACTGGTTGCTATTAGCTCTGTTGGCGATTCTTGGCGCGATTAACTCGTTACAATTTACGGCCATGAATGCCGTGACCTTAATAGATCTTGATGATGTTAATGCCAGTAGCGGTAACAGTCTATTGTCGGTAGTAGGTCAATTATCATTAAGTTTAGGGGTTGCGTGTGCAGGTGCTTTGCTCGGTGGCTTCAGTACCGATGTCGGCAGCGGTACAGGGGGAACAGTACTTGGCGCTTTCCAACTGACGTTCGTTACCGTTGGTCTTATGACAATGTTAGCCGCAGTGATATTTTCGCAATTATCTAAAGACGATGGCCGTCGGATAACGCATTCATAACAGTGCATCATTTCGCCGATTTCGGATAAAAAAGGTATTTTGCGATTATTTATAACGCGGTATTTTTTACCAAAATGATGCTCTGAATATGATACAGATAAACCTCAATTTTAATTTCCCATTAGTTTTTTGTGCAGTCCGGCACACACTTCATTGTATGGTTGGTTAAAATATAAGCATGCATAAGCTTTATGGATAGCCGTGTGCATGTAAATGTGTAAGCGGATGGTAAACGGATAGTAAGCTGATAGTTAAAGGAGTCACGATATGGATATGAAGAAACATGGTTTATCGATAGGCATAAACCGAATTGAAAATGTGTTTTTTGTGACATTAAAAGCCATTGGCACATTAACCCACGAAGACTATCTCGTCATTACCCCTATGCTAGAGGGGGCATTAAGCCAAGTAGATCAACCTAAAGTGAGTTTGTTTCTCGATGCTACCGAGCTCGACGGCTGGGATTTACGCGCCGCGTGGGATGATTTAAAGCTGGGGTTAAAGCACAAATCTGAGTTTGAAAGAGTGGCCATTTGGGGCAATAGAGATTGGCAAGAATGGGCGGCCAAAGTCGGTAGTTGGTTTATTGCGGGCGAGATAAAATATTTCGACGATGAAGATGATGCGTTGAAATGGCTTCGATACTAATACGATGTTCAAGGTATGTTTATCTCGAATGATGCCTAGATCTTTACCGTTGTGATGGCATGATTAACCCTAGGAACAGATTCTCTAGGGCTATAAGCATTTACGCCGTGGTATTAACATTGTGACCACTGTTGCCAACGGGCTGCGGCGCAGGTGGTTGTGCTGCTTCAATGAGCTGCAATGCCATTTGACCTTCAATCTTTTGCTGTTCTTTAGCCATTACGGCCACTTTTAAGCTACTGCCAGAATCAATCGTTGTTGGCATTGAAGACGGTGAATTAACACTAATTGACATGGTTAACCTTAATATAAAGTCGGATGGTAATAGTATATCGGCTGAAAATCGAAGTGCTTGACACATTTTTGCTAAAAAGCATTCGTTGAGCTTTTTTTGATTATAGGTTGCGCACAACCAATGTTATAATTAACTCATATTATTGGTTAGTGGAGTGAAGCCTATGTCTAGTAAAGCGCTTACTGAGTCTCAATTACCTTCAGCGCAAAACCCGCTAGCACTTGAAAATCAAGTGTGTTTTTCATTGTATAGTGCGACTAATGCGATGATCCGCGCATATCGACCATTATTAGATGAGTTATCGCTGACTTATCCTCAGTATTTAGTGATGATGGTACTTTGGAAAGAGCCGGGGATTAGTGTTAAAACCTTAGGTGAAAAATTACATCTAGATTCTGGAACGTTAACGCCCTTGCTAAAGCGTTTAGAAGGTAAGGGCTTAGTGAGCCGTGGTCGCAGTGAGTTAGATGAACGCGTGCGAGTATTACATGTTACTGAGCAAGGCCAGCAATTACATCAGCAAGCGTTGAGTATTCCTGAACAGATGCGTTGTAAAGTAGGTGGCACTATTGAAAACTTACAACAATTAAAGCAACTGTGTGATCAAGCATTTACCATGTTAAATTCCGGAGAGGCGAGCAGCTGTGAAATGTGATTATTTTGAGCGTGGCGATTGTCTGTCATGCCGCAATATTCAACTACCTATGGTTGAGCAAGTGAGTGTAAAGCAACAACAATTAACCGATTTGTTTCGCGGTATCTCAGTTAAACAATGGTTAGCGCCAATATTAAGCGCAGAATCAGGTTTTCGTAATAAAGCCAAAATGGTCGTTTTAGGTGCCGCTCACAAACCTATTTTAGGTTTGGTTAATCCTAAAGGGGAGCCGGTCAGTCTATGCGACTGTTCGTTATACCCTAAAGATATGCAATTATTGTTACACCGTTTAGAACGATTTGTGCAGCAAGCTGGTATACCGCCTTATCGGGTCGATAAAAGCAAAGGCGAGCTAAAATTTATTTTACTGACTCGCAGCCAAAGTAGTGGCCAGTTTATGCTGCGTTTTGTATTACGTAGTGACCAAGCCATCGTGAGAATTGAACGAGAATTACCCCAATTATTACAAGAGTTTCCCGAAATCACCTTAGTCTCGGCCAATATTCAGCCAATCCACATGGCTATTCTAGAAGGCGAAAGGGAAATATTTTTAACGGAAACAACACGATTAGAAGAACAACTTAATAATGTACCGTTGTTCATACGGCCAAAAAGCTTTTTTCAAACTAATCCGGAGGTTGCCGCCCAGTTGTATCAAATAGCGAGGGAGTGGGTTACTGAATTCAAACCGAACTATATTTGGGACTTATTTTGTGGTGTCGGTGGATTTGGGCTTCATTGCGCTAACAGCAATACCCGTTTAACTGGAATTGAGATCGAATCTGAAGCAATAGAATGTGCCATCTTGTCAGCAACCAAACTAGGGCTTACACAAGTGGATTTTAGTGCACTCGATTCAACTCATTTTGCCAAAGGACAATCTGCTCAAGATAAACCGGATCTTATTATTGTCAATCCACCTCGGCGTGGATTAGGCAAATCATTATGCGATTTATTGAGTGAGTTTGCGCCTAAAGCAATCGTGTATTCTAGTTGTAATCCACACACCTTAATGAGCGATTTAGAGTGCATTACCGGTTATCAAATCACCAAAGTTCAAATGTTTGATATGTTTCCTCATACCGATCATTTTGAAGTACTGGTTATGCTAGAACAGCTGTAATAGTCTTTGTTATCAATTAAGGTGTTTTATAATCGAAATTAAGTACTCGTTTGGTGTCGCTAAATTATAGGTTATATCGAACAAAGGTAGCTGTTAGGTTGTGGTATATGTTGTCATCATAAAAATGTCATCTCAATGTCATAACATTGTTTATTAACATAAAAAAGGTACTAGGACGATGTGGCAAATTTTCAGTCGCTTTTTAGCATTAGGGTTAATCAGTTTCGGTGGCCCTGCCGCTCACATAGGCTATTTTAGAAAAGCATTTGTTGACGACTTACAATGGCTAGACGGTAAACAATATTCAAGTTTTATCGCCCTGAGTCAGTTTATGCCTGGGCCAGGCTCAAGCCAGATAGGGTTTGCAATTGGGTATCACCGAGGTGGTTTATTGGGCGGATTAGCCGCCTTTTTAGGTTTTACCTTGCCGTCTTTTTTACTGATGTTTTTATTTGCTGTGACCAGTGCTCAATGGTTGGAGATAACGGCCGTAGAGGGGGCTATTCATGGCTTAAAGCTACTGGCAGTAGTGGTCGTAGCGGATGCGACTTTGTCAATGTTCAATCAATTCTGTCAACGAAAAACCGCTAAAATACTCATGGCTGCCACCGCCGTTGCTATCATATTAATGCCTTCATTATTAATGCAAATTGGCGTACTAGTTGTGGCCGCTATTGTTGGAGTCATGTTGATGACTCGGGGTGAGCGTATTACGCCAGACACACCTGCTATCGAGCTTAATTATGCTTGGTTAGCGTTATTTATTATAGGCATCGCAGCATCTTTATATTTGATCAATCAACCTGACAGTCTTGGACAGATTTTTGCGCAATTCTTCCAAGTGGGCAGTTTAGTATTTGGCGGTGGGCATGTGGTATTACCCTTGCTTGAAACCAGTGTCGGTGAATACATTACCCCAGATCGATTTTTAACTGGCTATGCACTTGCGCAAGCCATTCCTGGCCCTATGTTTACCTTAGCAACCTTTTTAGGGGCAGATTTATGGTTAGAATCTCCTATTTTGGGCGCGTTAGTGGCGACGTTAGCTATTTTCCTTCCAGGTTTTTTATTGATGCTGGTGGGCTTAAAAAGTTGGCATTCTATTAGCCAGCATCCTGCCATAGCCGGTGCGTTAGCGGGGGTAAATGCAGCCGTTGTTGGTTTATTGCTTTCGGCGCTATATCAACCTGTGTTTACTAGTGCGGTGATCATGCCGCTAGACATGGCATTAGTGATCATTGGTTTTAGTGTATTAAAAGTCTTTAAGCCCGGTCTTGTATGGTTGGTAATAGGATTTGCAGCAATGGGCAGTGGATTGACAATGTTGTAAAACGGTTATTATATTGTATGATTTTGCGATAGGTCTCACTTTATTGAGTTGCAATAGTTTGTTAGCTTAACCATCTATAATAAATAGACTATTATATTGATAGACTATTACCTAAAAGACCTTCAAAAGGCTGGCCACTATGCTGAGATCTTCCCTACGCAATAAACTACTGGGGTTATCGCTAATTCCGCTTTCGTTAATCCTCGTCGTACTACTGAGTATTTTTTATGTTAATGAAAAATCGTCTTTAACCAAGGATATTGATAACTTTCGCAGTGAATTAATTTCAGAGCGTAAAAACCAACTAAAAGAAGCTGTTCAGATTGCCCAAGGAGTCGTTGAGTATCAACTTGCTTTGGGGAGCAATGGTAATGTCAATGGAGCCTTACGAGATTTACGCTTTGGCAGTGCAGGGTATTTCTTTATGTATGATGATGCCGGCGTCAATATTTTTCATCCGACTATGCCTGAACTTGAAGGCCAAAACAAAATTGACATGGCCGACCCTAATGGTACCAAAATTATTGTTGGGTTATTAGATGCGGCTAAATCGGGTACTGGTAATTTTTCTTATTATTATAAAAAGCCCGGTAGCGAACAGCTTGTAGAAAAACTCGGTTTCGCGGTAATGATCCCTAATACCAATTGGATGTTAGGCTCGGGCGCTTATATTGATGATATTGAAGAGTCTATTGGCGGGTATGAAACCTATAAAACTGAAGAGATGAATCAAAAAGCATTCATGTTTCTATTAATTGCTTTAGGTCTTACGGGGATGACTGCTTTTGGCGTGGTGCTGATGGCCCATAAAATGGTGGTGCCAATTCAAAATATGGCGTCATCGCTTAATGATATCGCTAAAGGTGAAGGTGATTTAACCAAACGTTTAGATATCACCAGTGAAGATGAGATTGGCCAATTAGGCAGCGCATTCAATCTGTTCATCGACAAATTACAACATATTATGGGTGATGTGGCTGGTGCGACCGACAGGGTTAAGCATGCGGCTCAAAGTATCAGTGGCCAAACAGTGTCAATGACAGAGCAACTCTACAATCACAATAATGAAATTGACCAAATTGTCACCGCGATCACCGAAATGTCGGCGACGGCGCATGACGTGGCCCACAATACTAATATGGTAGCTGAAGCCACGCATGCTGCCTCTGATAACGTCACGAAAGCGCAAGATTGTGTCGATACCTCATTAACGGAAGTGTCTAATTTAATGAACCAAATTGACAACGCTGCGGCCAACGTCAAATCATTAAGTGAACAATCTAAGAAAATTAATTCAGTGCTGAGTGTGATAGGTGGGATTGCCGACCAAACTAATTTACTGGCACTCAATGCGGCAATCGAAGCAGCCCGAGCGGGCGAGCAAGGTCGGGGTTTTGCGGTTGTTGCTGATGAAGTGAGAAACTTGGCTAGTCGAACCCAAGCCAGTACGGTTGAAATTAATGAAATGCTGGCAGAACTGAATAAGCTAGTGACTCAAACGGTACAAACTATGGAAGAAAGCCAGGTGAGTTGTTTGAGTTCGGTGGAGTCTTCTAGAGCGATTTCTGAAAGTTTAGGTGCCGTGACATCATCAGTAACCAGCATTAATGACATGAGTACTCAAATTGCCACAGCGGCTACTGAACAAAGCTCAGTGACCGAAGAAATCAATCGCAATATCAATTCAGTGCAAGAGATTGTTAATACGTTATTGGTGGCTAGTCAAGATGCGTCCGGTATGAGTAAAACCGTTGCTGATGATGGTCAGACGTTAGCGGAATTAGTGGGTCAATTTAAAATATAATGTTTACTTGGTAGGTAATTAAAAATGAACCCGAAGCGGTTCATTTTTTTTAGTCCAATTTTTAATCTACACCAGAGCCTAAATTTGAACCTATATTTGTTGAAGCAAACTTTAACATTATAAGCGGTCCATTTATTCTATTCATTCATGGGTAAGTGTTTTTCCAGATGTTGATTTGATGAAATATATTCGTCATTTGTTTATTAATAATCGGCCTTCCGGTCTAGGTTTAGTGCCTATCATGGGGTAAAATGCGCCGTTGCACCTTTTGTTAACCGCCAAATTTAAGTTGAATATTCATGTTTGAAGTTAATCCGGTAAAATTCAAAATTAAAGAGCTAGCCGAACGTACTGAGTTACTTCGGGGGTATCTTTGACTACGCTGCTAAAAGTGAGCGTTTAGAAGAAGTCAGTCGCGAGCTCGAAAGCCCTGAAGTGTGGAATGAGCCTGAACGTGCTCAAGCATTAGGTAAAGAGCGTGCTGCGTTAGTGGTTGTGGTCAAAACTATTGATGATATGGACACGGGTCTAGAAGACATCCAAGGGTTACTTGAGCTTGCCATTGAAGAAGATGACGAAGAAACCTTTAATGATGCTGCCGCAGAACTTGAGGAGTTAGACACTCGTCTGGCTGATCTCGAATTCCGCCGCATGTTTTCAGGTAAGAGTGATGCTTCAAACTGTTATCTTGATATTCAATCTGGTTCAGGCGGCACCGAAGCACAAGACTGGGCCAACATGGTTCTGCGCATGTATTTACGCTGGGGTGACGCGCATGGTTATAGCCCAGAGTTAATGGAAGTGACCGACGGCGATGTGGCAGGTATTAAAGGTGCTACGATTAAGTTCACTGGTGAGTACGCTTTTGGTTGGATGCGAACAGAGACGGGTGTGCACCGTTTAGTACGTAAATCGCCATTTGATTCATCAGGTAAACGTCATACTTCTTTCTGTTCTGTTTTCGTTTACCCTGAAATTGATGATGATATTGAAATCGATATCAATCCATCAGATTTACGTATCGACACTTACCGTGCTTCTGGCGCGGGTGGTCAACACGTAAACAAAACCGATTCTGCGATACGTATTACACATTTACCAACCAACACTGTGGTGCAATGTCAAAACGATCGCTCGCAACATAAAAACCGTGACTCTGCTTTTAAGCAATTAAAGGCGAAGTTGTACGAGTTAGAAATGCATAAACAAAATGCCGATAAACAAGCTGCTGAAGATGCAAAATCAGATATCGGCTGGGGCAGTCAAATTCGTTCATACGTATTAGATGACGCCCGTATCAAAGATTTACGTACAGGGGTTGAGAACCGCAACACTCAAACTGTGCTGGATGGTGATTTAGATAAGTTTATTGAAGCCAGCCTAAAATCAGGACTTTAATTAAATTAACTTTTTCCGCCATGTAAGTGTGGCGAGTAAACGCGAGAATATAATATGACTGAACACGTACAAGATGAAAACAAACTGATTGCTGAACGTCGCGCTAAATTAGACCACATCCGCACCAACTGTCCTGCGAATGCTCATCCAAATACATGGCAGCGTAGTCATAAAGCGGCTGAGTTACAGGCTCAATATGGCGAGCAAACCAAAGAAGCGCTAGAAGAGTTAGCTTTTCAAACCAGTATTGCTGGCCGTGTTATGGCCAAGCGTGGTCCGTTTTTAGTAATTCAAGACGTGTCTGGCCGTATTCAAGCTTATGCTGGTAAGCCAGTACAAGGCGACTTGAAAGAGCGTTATCAAGGTTTAGACATCGGTGACATTATCGGTGTTAAAGGTCAGCTGCATTTATCTGGCAAAGGCGACTTGTACGTTAATATGGAAGAATATCAGTTACTGACCAAAGCATTGCGTCCGTTACCTGAAAAATTCCATGGTTTAACCGACCAAGAAACTCGCTACCGCCAGCGCTATGTTGACTTGATTGTTAACGAAGACTCACGTAATGCCTTTATTATGCGTTCTAAAGTGGTTTCTGCTATTCGTAACTTCATGATCAAAAAAGAGTTCATGGAAGTTGAAACCCCAATGATGCACGTTATTCCTGGTGGCGCTTCAGCACGTCCATTTGTGACTCATCATAATGCATTAGACATGGCGATGTACTTACGTATCGCGCCTGAGCTATACCTTAAGCGTTTAGTGGTTGGTGGTTTTGAGCGTGTGTTCGAAATTAACCGTAACTTCCGTAACGAAGGTTTGTCACCACGTCATAACCCAGAATTCACCATGATGGAATTCTATATGGCATATGCTGATTACAAAGACCTAATGGACTTAACCGAAGAAATGCTGGGGTCAATTGCTCAAGAATTATTAGGCAGTACTAGCATGCCTTATGGTGAAGAAACTGTTGAGTTTGGTGGCGCTTATGCACGTTTAAGCATGTTAGAAGCGATTCAGAAATATAATCCTGACAATGCGACTATTCAAGCTATGACCTACGAGCAAGTTAAAGACGTAGAGTTTATGCGCGATTTAGCATCTAGCTTAGGCATCAAGCTAGAAAAATTCTGGACTTGTGGTCAGTTACTTGAAGAAATATTCGGTGAAACGGCTGAAACTAAGTTAATGCAACCTACTTTCATTACTGGCTACCCAGCGGATATTTCACCTTTGGCGCGTCGTAATGATAACAATGACTTCATTACCGATCGTTTTGAGTTCTTTATCGGTGGCCGCGAAGTGGCTAACGGCTTTAGTGAGCTCAACGATGCTGAAGATCAAGACAACCGCTTTAAAGCGCAAGTTGATGCTAAAGATGCAGGCGATGACGAAGCAATGTTCTATGACGCTGACTACATCACAGCACTAGAGCACGGTTTACCACCAACAGCAGGTCAAGGTATTGGTATCGACCGTTTAGTGATGCTATTCACTAACACGCATACTATTCGTGACGTGATTTTATTCCCAGCGATGCGCCCACAAGCGTAATGGCATAGGTTGGCAGTAGCTGACACTGAGGAATAATCAAAACCAGCTTTCGGGCTGGTTTTTTTTGACTAAAATTAACTGGAAATTTGTCTCGTACTGGTTAATTTGCTGCTTGCAAAAAACGCTAGCCGATGACGCCACTTTTAGGTTGGATAAACTTTGCCGATGCTGTCACGAAAGCTTTATTGTTAACAAAGAGCGCAGCTTCTAATTGGTACATCCCTAAACGTTGGCTCACCAATCGACCGACAATTTTGATGGCATCACCAACCTTTATGGGGGCAATAAAGCGGATGGTCATTTCGGCGGTTAATGCCTTAATACCTTGCATCAGCAAACAATGAGTCATAGCCGCATCGGCTAAGGCACTGGCAACACCGCCATGCAAGAAGCTGTTGTAGCCTTGAAGCTGCGGACTCACTTTATGATAACCGACAACTTGGTTATCACCGTCAGCAAAAAATTTACACTGTAACGACAATGGATTTTGTTTAGCGTCGCCACAGACAACACATTGACTGTGGCTTTGTTTGCAATCTTGATAATGGTTCACACAAGACCTTGTTTGTTCATTGTTATAGATGGCTTTAAGGTTCCCCTAAAGCCTGTTATAGACTAAAAGCGCGCATTAACCATTTGGTAGGTTTTATAACCACCAGTGAGGTTACGCACTTTAAAACCATGCTGTATTAACATGCGATAAGCGACATGACCGCGTAAACCCACCTGGCAAAATACCAGTAACTCTTTGTCTTTAGGGAGTTCGTTTAGTCGGTCTCGAAGCTCTGGCAGTGGAATATTCATTGCGCCTGCAATTGATCCCACGGCCGTGAGTTCTCCAGGGTTTCGAACATCGACAATGATTTGTTCTGCGGTCAAAGCGTGTAAATCTCGAGTGTGACATATGGCTTCATCACCTAATAATACATTGGCTGCGACCATACCTGCTTGATTGACTACATCGCGTGCAGAACTAAACGGAGGCGCGTATGTGAGCTCAAGATCGGCTAAGTCATGCACCGTCATACCAGCGCGTTGCGCCACGGCTAATACGTCCATACGTTTATCAACGCCGTCAATCCCTGCTGCCTGCGCGCCTAAAATACGGCCTGAACTAGGGCAGAACAATAGCTTTAAGCTAATAGGGTGAGCCCCAGGATAATAGCTGGCGTGGCTTGCTGTGTGGACATAGATTTTTTCAAATGGGATATTTTGCTTGAGTAAACTTTTCTCATTTAATCCTGTTGAAGCAATGGCCATATCAAACAACTTACAAATAGCTGTGCCTTGAGTGGCACGATATTTTTTATCACCACCAAGCATGTTATCGGCAGCTAATCGTCCTTGGCGGTTGGCAGGGCCAGCAAGGGGGATGAGTGTCGGATTACCAGTAACAAAATCTGCAGTTTCGATGGCATCGCCCACAGCATAAATATCTGCATCGGAGGTTCGCATGCCTTCGTCAACCCGAATACCACCGAGTGGGCCTAATACTAAACCGCACTCAGACGCCAAGCTGGTCTCAGGTTTAACACCAATGGCGAGGATGACTAAATCGGTTGCTAAGGTGTTGTTATCACTCAATGCTAGTTGCAGATGGTAGTGAGGTAATATTGGCTTATCATAATCACCGGTATTATCGGCTTCAGCCAGTTGTATCGGGTATTCATCAACAGCGGTTAAGCCGGTTTTTAAGCGTAAATCAACCCCATTATCAACCAGTTTTTGATGCAGCATATTGGCCATTTCAAGATCAACTGGCCCCATCACTTGGTCTGCTAGTTCGAGTAAGGTGACGTCTAACCCAAGGTGGCGCAGCGCTTCTACCATTTCTAAGCCAATAAACCCACCGCCTACTACCGTGGCATGTTTAGGTTTATGCAGTAGAAGATTCGACAGGATTTTATCCATATCAGGAATATTACGCAGGCTATGGACGAAATGGTTATTAATGCCGCTAACGGGTGGTTTTATTGGTGATGCACCGGGGCTGAGTAATAGCTTTCCATATGACTCTTGATACATTTCATTGGTCATAAGGTTACGTACGGTTAATTGCTTGGCTTGTCTATCAATCGCCACGACTTCATTATGTACCCTTACATCGACATTAAAACGCGACTTAAAGCTTTCAGGTGTTTGCAGTAATAGTGCGTCTCGGGATTCAATTTCACCACTAATATGGTAAGGCAAACCACAGTTGGCAAATGAAACAAATTCGCCCCTTTCAAGGATGATTATTTCAGCGGTTTCAGATACGCGTCTTGCTCTTGCTGCTGTCGATGCACCACCAGCAACACCACCAATAATGACTATTTTGGTCATGCAATTCTCCAATAAAATTAACGATTAACCTAGCGACTATCAATCAGACTTTTTGTGTCCTGATTTGCTATTAAGTGCTTTTTGGCAAGCAAAGCAGTGACCGTAAATATTGAGGCTGTGGTGGTGAATACTCATGCCGTGATGTTCTGCCGCTAATCCTAAGCGAAGCTCAATCAAAGGGTCGATAAAATCGATTAACTTGCCACAGGTTAAACAAATTAGATGATCATGCCGTGGTTTATTACTGAGCTCATAAACAGTATTTTTAGATTCAAATAATCGACCTACAACGAGGCCTGCTTGTTCAAAATTCGCCATAATTCGGTCTACAGTATGAAGGCTAATGGTCTCTCCCTGTGCATTTAACCCTTGATAGATATTTTCTACCGTTAAATGCTGTTCATCGATTTGAGTAAGAAACTCAAGTAACTTACACCTTTGAGTGGTTATTTTGAGACCAGATTCTTTCAATACTGCTTGCATTAGATTGACCTAAACACGTCGATACGTGTTAACTGTGTTTAATCTTCAGCTGATATTATTTGTCATCAACGCTTTGCCATTAATAAGACTATCAACCACCTTATGCCTAGCTCCTTTAACCAAGTTCGCCAACGTTTGACGAGAAATATTCATTGATTTAGCTGCTTCTTGTTGTTGCATCCCCAGTAAATCAACTAAGCGTAAAGCCTCCATTTCATCCTCTGCAAGTGGTACCTGTTCTAACTGCGTCATCGGAATACCATTGGGCTTAAAACAGATGTTGGCAGCTTGGCCGCATATGGTTCGGGGGATTTTAGGTCTTGCCATGTAACACCTCGTTTGTAGCATATGCCATATATACTGAATGTAGTTCACACATGCAAGCTCTATTCTTTATTGAGTATGAGATACAAAAAGATCTTTGATCTAGCCCATAAAACTGACTATTCAACGATACTGATTTTATCACCGTGCTAAATCCAGCCGGCTTTGGAATTGTTAGTGACTGTTTAGTGATGCTATTGATTCATACGGTTACTATCTGAGAGATTATTGATTACCAGTGATACGCCCAACAGTGCCAGTATCTATGAGGTGCCAATTGCCAGTCAATCACACGAACAATGCAAATCAAATAACGCTGTTATGATTTTTTATTATCTCTGATGGAGATAAACTTATAAGCTCCAGGTCTCAAGTGCGCCATCTGAGCTTAAGGTCAATAGCTTACCATTAGGTTTGATCACCATTGAAAATACCGTGGTGCCAGCGTTATAGGCGGTGATATCCCAATGGGAAAGCTCTTTTCCTGATGAAGCATCCCAATAGATAACACTTTGTTTTGACGTTGCGGTAATTAAGTTTTTGCCGTGATTGACGAATAACGCCTGCCGAAAATAGCGATAGCGCTCAAGGTAATCCAGATGACTTACTGGCTGCGTTGTTTGGGTATCGATAATGACATTGTTATCGAGTGCATCGGCAATAAATAAGCGCCGATTAGCGTCATCAAAACTCACGCTGGTGATTTGTTGAGGACGTGAGAAACTGCTGATCAACTCACCGCTATAAGCAGCCCAAATATGGACATCACCATCAAGTCCTGTCGATAAAACCTGTTGTTCAAAGCCTGATAGCTCAACATGATTAACGGCGGCGCTGTGTTGTTTAAACAATGACATTGTCATGCTACTTCGTTGTATCACTGTGATTGAACCATCATTCATCCCCACCAAAATAGTGCTGCCTGTTTGGCTCAGAAAAAGGCTCGAAATGCTGGCATCGGGATTAAATCCGTGGGCGGGCCAACGTATATCTAATTTGCCTGTCTCAAGGTTAAAAACGGATATTTTTTGTTTGCCAGCCGTCGCAAGGAATTGTTTGTTACCAGACAACGCCAGCAGATAATTGGTTTCATCAAAGTCATCGTCAGACCATTGGCGTAATAGTTGGCTTGTTGCCACATCCCAAATTGATAATGTACGGCTTCTGCCTAATGTGACAGCCATACTGGCATCGTTAGACAGTACGCCATCAATTAGCGTTTCTTGTACGAGTGGTTGAATATTATCGGGGGTTTTCATCACCTCAGCTTGATTGCAGCCAGAGACAGCCATCATTATCGTGATGACGCTAATAAGGTGCACACTTATCTGTAATCTAAATCCGGCATTAGCTAACAATTTAATTCCCCCTATAAAAAGATGCTTTCAACATAATAGCATAGAGCGTTACCGCCGGTTTTATGGGCTCGCAACTGCATGAATCGTGAAATATTTACTATAAATGGCATGACTTTTTGCTATAGCAAAGTCAGCGTTCAAATTATGCATCTATTAAGAAAAAGTGAATTCAGGCACAATAACGGCTAACAATCTGTTATTTAAGCCAAGGAACCCACATGACGCAAATTACCTTAACCACTCCCGATGATTGGCATCTTCATTTTCGAGATGGGGATATGCTAGGTGAAACGGTTCCTGCGACGGCTAGACTGTTTCAACGCGCGATTGTGATGCCTAATTTAGTCCCACCAGTAACGACCGCTACAATGGCTTTAGCTTATCGAGATCGTATCTTGGCGGCGCGCCCAGCCGGAAGTAGTTTTCAGCCGTTAATGACGCTATTTTTAACTAATAACACCAGCGCTCAAGATATTATCGATGCCAAAGCGGCAGGGGTAGTGGCTGGAAAGTTATACCCAGCAGGTGCGACCACAAATTCAGATGCAGCAGTTAAAGCCTTGGATGAGTTGTTTCCGATATTTGAGGTTATGGCGCAACAAGGCATGTTGTTATTAGTACATGGTGAAGTAACAGAATCGCATATTGATATTTTTGATCGCGAAAAGATGTTTATCGATCGCTATTTATCGCGCATTGTCGAAGCCATTCCTAGCCTTAAAGTGGTGTTTGAACATATCACCACTAAAGAAGCGGCTGAGTTTGTCGCAGAGGCTTCAGCTAATGTTGCTGCAACCATTACCCCACAGCATTTATTGTTAAATCGTAATGATTTACTCGTCGGTGGTGTGCGTCCGCATAACTTTTGCTTACCCGTATTAAAACGCAACATTCACCAGCATGCATTGCAAGCTGCTGTGGCGACAGGCTCAAGTAAATTCTTTTTAGGTACTGATTCTGCCCCGCATGAAAAACACCGCAAAGAGTCAGCCTGTGGCTGCGCAGGTTGTTACAGTGCCTGGAGTGCATTAGAACTCTATGCGCAAGTATTTGATAACTTAGGGGCATTAGATAAGTTAGAAGGTTTTGCCAGCTTACATGGCGCAGACTTTTATGGCTTACCACGCAACAGCGGCACTGTGACGCTAGTGAAACAAGAATGGACGGTACCAGAAGAGATTATTCTGCCAAACGGTAATCCTATCGTGCCATTTTTTGCAGGACAAAAAGTGAATTGGAAAGTGAAAACGGCTTAAGTTAATCACTAAGTTATCTAGGTAATTAACGCAGCATGCTGTTTTTATCACGGGTAGCTAAGTAGAAATAGCTTAATAACCAAATAGATTTATTAATGCCTGTCAGTTTGCTGACAGGCATTTTTGATCAACGTCTTATTAAAGATCTCTTATTGGCTGTTTCATTTGTTGCCTGCGCCTGTAAAAGTGCTTCAAATGCTGCTTGGGGTAATGGTTTACTAAATAAGTAACCTTGGCCGTAATCACATTTCAATGCATTAAGCAGATGATACTGCTCTTCTGTTTCAACGCCTTCTGCCACGACCGTTAAATTGAGACCATGCCCCATAGCGATTGCCGCACCAACAAGTTCTAGATCGCCCGGATCGACGGTTATATCGTTAATAAAGCTTTTATCTACTTTTAAGGTATTGAATGGGTAACTGCGCAGGTAACTGAGCGACGAATATCCGGTACCAAAATCGTCCATTGAGATACTGACACCAATGTCGTTAATGGATATCAAGTTACTGTCGATGACGGCGTCGCCACTGAGTAAGACTCCTTCGGTGATTTCCAGTTCAATAGTGCTAGGATTAATCTGATGTTTATCTAGCTGGATATTAAGCATATCAACAAAGGTATTTTCCCTGAATTGTTTTGGGGACACGTTAATGGCAATTTTAAAATGAGGATTATAGGTTTGTTGCCATTTTTTGGCTGTAGCAAATGCAACCTCGATAACATATTGACCGATTGTGACAATGAGTCCCGTTTGTTCAGCAATAGGGATAAACTCATCAGGAGTGACTTGACCGAGCAAAGCATTATTCCAGCGTAAAAGGGCTTCCGCGCCGATAATTTTGCGGTTCTTGATATCTACAAAAGGTTGAAAGTAAACCTCGAGCTCTTTTTGCTTCAATGCACTGCGTAATTGCTCTTCAACTTTCAAGCGCCGATTCATATCGTGGTTCATTTGATGTGTATAGAAATTATAGGTATTTCTGCCGCGATCCTTTGAATGGTACATGGCTGAATCTGCTTGTCTTAGCAATTCTTTGGGGTCTTCACTATCTAGCGGGTAAAGGGCAATACCAATACTGATGGTTGACACTAGCTCACGATTTTCGAGCCTAAAAGGCTGGTAAAATTGCTCGAGTAGCTTACGGGCAATAATTTCAACTTCAGTGGGTTCATTAATATTGCTCAATATAATGATAAATTCATCACCTCCCAACCTACCCACAACATCACTTTCTCTAATGGTATTTTTTAACCGAACCGCCGCTTGGATCAACAGTTCATCACCAACAGAGTGACCCATGGTGTCATTAACCTTTTTAAAATCGTCTAAATCAATAAACAATACTGCCACATTATTTTTGGCTCGATGGGCGTCTTTAAGCATTTGCGACAATCTATCAAGTGACAGTAGTCTATTAGGCAGGCCTGTTAAGCTATCGTAATGGGCTTGATGAAGAATTTTTTCTTCTTGTTGTTTGTATTGAGTGACATCTTGTTTTAGGGCTAGATAGTGTTTAGTGACGCCAGCGTTATCAAAAATAGGTGCAATATGAGCATGTTCCCAAAAAATATCGCCGTTTTTCTTTTTGTTTTGCAGCTCGCCTTGCCATGCATGTCCGGTAGAAATAGCATTCCATAATTCTTTATAAAGTGATTTTGGGGTTAATCCCGACTTTAGCATGCTGGCCGATTGGCCAATGACTTCACTCGCGGCGTAGCCAGAAATTTTTTCAAAGGCACTATTCACATATTCAATTTTGCTGTCGATATTAGTTAATATCATTGATATTGGGCTTTGTTCTATTGCTTGTGACAATGTAAGAGCTTGTTCTTCAGCCTTTTTTTGGGCGCTTAAATCGATATCGATGCAGTACATTTCTGCTTCATTATCGGTATTGTTGATTAACGTATGGGATGAATAAACCGCTACATTACTACCATCTGCACGTTGCAGGAGTAATTCTTCAGCGAGAATAGGAACCCCATCATTAATCCATGCATTGACGTTATTGATCACATGTTCTCTGTAAGGTGGGGGAATAATGAGGTCTTCTAATTGCTTCCCTAATGCTTGCTCTTTGGTATATCCATAAAGCTTTTCACTGGCTTGGTTCCAAAAAATGACCGAACGGTTTTTATCATAACCTTGGACCGAAATTGAGGGTATTTGTTCGAAAATATGTCTAAACTTAGATTCACTCAGAAGCAGTTTTTGTTCGGCATTAATGCGCTGTGAAATATCTTTAACAAAGCAGAATAACATCCCATCATCACCATCCCAAAAGCTGATGCTCACCTCAACATGAAACAAATGACCTAACTTATGTCGGTGTTGAGAGGTGTAATTAATAGACTTTGTTTGCTTAACTTTAATGACATTTTGAGTAGAATACTGGTGTTTTTCACTGGTTTCGATCTCTCCAATCGGTTTATTGCTCAGCTCGTCGAGAGTATAACCGGTCATATTAGCGAAACTCTGATTCGACTCAATTATTTTGCCGTCCACAGACACAATAACAAAGCCATCTTGCGCGGTACTGATAATATTACGATAAGTACTTTCACTGCGGCGTAACTGTTCTTCAATGAGTTTTCGGTCGGCCATATCTCGACTTACGCCCACAATCCCCTCAATTTCCCCAGACAAATTAGTAAAAGGCGTTTTATGGGTTTTAAAAATATGGGCGATTCCATCGGGTGTTGTGACCCATTCTTCATTCATCCACGGCTGGTTTTCTCGTAATACAAAGCGATCGGCTTTGATAAAGCTGTCTGCCTGTTGACGATCAAATAAGTCATAGTCTGTCTGATGCTTAATATCCTCGGGTTTAAGGTGTAACGCTTCAGAGAATGCCTTGTTACAACCTAAATAAATCCCGTCGACCGATTTGTAAAAAATGATATCGGGAATGCCATCAATAATGCTTTGTAACAGGTTTTTCTCGGTTTCGAGGAGGCCTTTGTGATGATGTAACTCTTGATATATTTGTTGCCTTTGTTGATGCTGTTTTAGCAATAACCCCACTAGCATGGTGCCACATGTATATACCGTTAATAATGTCGGACCAATTGTGAGAATAATGTCGTATTTATCTACCACTGGCATGAGTAATAAACACAGCAAAACGCCAATCTCCACCACAAACCCCATGGCCAGTAAGTTTTGCCAATTGGGTTGTTTGTTTGCAGACTTCATCCAGTATCGCCAGCCTAACCCAATGGCAGAGCTGATAATAATAATTAAGGTTCCAACGTATAAACCGGCGCCGCCTTGATAAATACGGAAACAAGCAGCGAGTAACACGGCAATCAATGTCGGGATAAAACCAAAAAATAGCCCACTTAAACTTAACAGTACCCAGCGAGTATCAAAAAATATCCCCGGCCTTAACTCCCAAGGATTATTCATGACACAAATTGCAATCATTCCGATAAAAACCCCACTCAAGACATTTCCATATTTCTTGGGGGCTATCTTTTGTAATTTAATGGCATCATAAATAACGACAAGTGCCAGTAACAATACGGTGTTACTCATCAAACTGAAAAAACTATCCATTCTTTCCCCGCATAAAAAGAGCATTGCCTTCTTTTACTGTAGTTCAAATCTGATAATAATAAAAAAATAAACTATTTTTATCATTACGTTAATAAGATTTTTACCGTTATTATCTAACGCCTGTGACCATTATTATCTAACGCCTGTGACCATTGAAATCTGAGCAAAGGTTCAAATAAATGGCATGATCAAGTTTAGTCGTTAAACGGTATTTTTGTGTACTAAATCTTCATCCGTTGACGAGTTCTGTGAAACACCGCGCTTCATTTTTATCGGCTGTAAATGTAGGGGGAAAACGCAATCTAGCTAAAACGATAGAATGATGACTTATCTAAGGATGAATGGCTGAATATTGAACGATTATTCAGCTATTCAATAGCTTGAGTTTCTGTCGAATGACAGGGTGTTGAATGATCTGTCATTGGCGTGTGTTAATTCATTTCGGGGCTATGCATTATAAAGCCGATTACATTTATAAAATGCTAACTATCAATAATACAATAAGATAAAGCTTAACGAGTGACACTAATTTGTATTAAGTCATTTTTAATATAAAAAGTTGAAATTTATTTGTATATATCGAGGTCTTTTACATTAATACCAACATACTTAATCGTTAAGTATGAAATATGGATGAATATTATTATGACGACTTCATTTTCTGTAAAAATGTTACTCACCTCAACCACCGTAGGCTTAACGCTATTATTTGGCATGCCAGCTCAAGCATCGAGTATTACAGTACCGGACTCAATGATAGTTGAAACCGTGAATGGTCAGAACGTCAGTATAAAAAATACGATTGGACTTAGCCGTGGGCAACAATTGGTTGAAATTAACTATCGCGACTTATTTCAAGATAATGCTGATGATTCAGGCCATTGGGTACGTTCTGAATCCTTGTACCTCACATTAGAAGTTGCTGAAAATCAACGTTATGAGCTTGCTACACCTGATATTTATAGTGCTGAAGCTGCTCGTGATTTTTTAGATAACCCACAAGTCACGCTGAGTATTAATGGTCAACAACACAAAAGTGTCGCATTATTGACTCAGTCGCAGTTATTAACTCAATTAGTGTTGAGGTAAGTTTAAAAGTGGTTAGCAAGTCTTATCATCAGAAGCGGCTTGCTAAAAATTATTTTAAGACACTGCTACTTTCGTAATACGGATTCTATATCGCCGATTCTATAACTTGTTATTGTGTAAATATTAATTTAAGTAATAATATTTCTAGTTGTTAGTTTATTTGTTAATTTATTTGTTTTTTTGATAACTTCAGCTCAGTAATTTTATTGAGTTGATATTATTGAGTTGATATTATTGCGTTGGTATTGTCGATTAATGTTGTTTGGATTATTTTGTTAATGATATCTATAGGTTGATTTATAGTTTTTGTCGTGTTTTTAGATATTTATTGAAAATAGTAGATTCAGTTTCATCATTAATGTGTATTTAGTTTCCTCCATTCAAATTTTCAACACGCCAACTAGCTTTTATACTATGTTGTCGAACATATTTGCCATTTTTCTGGGGTATTGAGTTGTAGAATACAGCTGCCCAACGCTTATTGCTCATGAGTGTTTGCTTTAAATAATAGATACCGAGTCAATGACTTTTATCAATGGATTATATCGTAAATTATTGATAAATATGGGCTATTATGGCATATAAAAATGGAGTTGATTTTGTTGTGTTCATCCTACGATGAACACAACTTACCAAAGCAGTCCTTAAACAATATCGTTGGTAAGCAAAGCATTGGTTCTTGTAAGATGAACTCGCGGCGCGATAATCAATTCATTTATTGATCATTCTCTGTATTTTAGTAAATCATTTGCGTTAATATACTGTTGCATTCTAGAGCAGTTATTTGTAATACAAATGGCTAACATAAAGTAAAATAAAGGAATATTAATGCAGTTACTTTTTAGGAAAGCTATCACTCCGTTATTGGTTACCGCCAGTTTAACCGTTGCAGGTTGCAGTGGTGGGGGAAGCGAGTCAGCCAGTAATAATGTCACACCTCCGGTGACAGACAGCAGTAGCATCACTTGGACCAAAGGCCAGTTTACTCCATACGCGGATGTCGCATTACAGTGCAAGGCCGATCAAACTGGATCTGAACTCACCGAAAAGCTTTGGCTTCGCTCATGGAGTAACGACACTTACCTTTGGTATGATGAAATTTTCGATCGCGATCCAGCTCCTTATACCGTAGCGCAATACTTTGATTTATTAATCACAGATGAACTGTCTGAAACCGGTAATGTAAAAGATAAGTTTCATTTCTCAATGCCGACTGATGAATGGGAGCAATTAAATCAATCTGGCGCATCATTCGGTTACGGATTTAACCTGTCACTTCGCAATGCATCTGCGGGGGTAACTCGTCAGGTCACCATTACTTATAGCGAACCTAATTCACCGGCAGTTGCCGCGGGAATAAATCGCGGCGCTATTATTGTTGCTGTAGATGGCGTCAATGTGGCTAATGCTGACGATAGTGCAAGCATAGATACATTAAATGCAGGGTTGTTCCCAACTCAAAGTGGCAAACAAACGACATTTACCGTGCGAGATCTCAATGCCAGTGTCGATCGCAATGTCATATTGTCGGCCACCACAGTTATCTCTACCCCGGTACAAAATACCCAAGTAATCCAAACCGCAAGCGGCAAGATTGGATACTTACAATTTAACTCTCATATAGCGACTGCTGAGCGAGGGTTGTTTGATGCTATCACCACGTTAAGCGAAGCGGATGTAGAAGATTTAGTCCTAGATTTACGCTACAACGGTGGTGGTTTACTCGCCTTAGCGAGTCAGTTGGGTTACATGATAGCAGGTGATACCGCGACCAATAATCGCATTTTTGAACGCACCAGTTTTAATGATAAATATCGAACTATTGATCCCGTAACTAGAGCAATACTCGAGCCAACGCCGTTTATTCCGGAAACAATAGGCTTTAATACTGGGTTGCTGCGTGCAGGGATTACACTGCCTTCACTAAACCTCAAGCGGCTTTATGTATTAACAACAGCAGATACTTGCTCGGCCAGTGAAGCATTGATGAATAGTCTGCGTGGTATTGATATTGAAGTGATTCAAATTGGTGGTACAACGTGCGGAAAGCCTTATGGATTTTACCCAACACCAAACTGCGGCACCACTTACTTTAGCATTCAATTTAAAGGCGTGAACGATAAAGGTTTTGGTGATTATTCAGATGGTTTTGTGCCCACTTCAAGTCCAACACTCGACAGTGAAATTGAAGGTTGTGCGCTAAGCGATGATTTAAACCATGCGCTTGGTGATACCAATGAGCGACTCTTAAGCGCCGCATTGTATTACCGTGATAATAACCAGTGTCCAGCGCTTACGTCATCAGCGGCTAAAGTGTCAGCGGCCCCAACAATGATGGATAAAGGCTTTATGTTGAAAGATGACCGTCACTCAACATTGCTTAAAAATAATCGGATAATGTCGACAGGAGCCATGTAATGTCCCGTTTATCTTCTGGTTTACTTATCGCTGTAGTGATGTTTTCCACGGCTTTTATGGGATGTGGTACTTCAACTGCCGGAAACGATAGTGCGGTTCCTGCGCTAATCGCGTCCCCAAATAGTGCCAGTGTGGATGAACTACAAGCGACTATTGCCAGTTTGTTGAATACAGACCATGTGATGATTGCTCAAAGCGCGTTTACAGACACCAGTGTCTTGTCTATTGAACCTGCAATGCACAAAGACACTAATGGTCGTTTATTAATGGGGCGCTCAATCGTGATGCCAGAGAGTGTGCAGCTGCTTATTCATGGCGATACATGCTTGCTTGAGCACGCCAAAAGCGGCCAACGTAAAATATTGCAAATAACCACCTGCCGAGCCGAGTAACACTGGCTAACTTATGGCGTAGTTACCTGTTAATTCAGGCTTGGACTCAGTCGTACCAATGACGAAATATTGTCATTGGTACTACTGGGATATTGCTGGTTTATTACCGGAGTTTTATTGTCAATCTGATGGATATTATTGTGGTTATTTAACGCTTCAGCGTTAATCACAATAATGAGTTAAGAGTTAAGGATTGAGTTAAGAGTTAAGGCCTGAGTTAAGAACTAAATTCAGGACTAAATACAGACTACGTATTAACCTTGTGTCTGGTAAGTAAAATGTTCTTAGTTAATAGAAAGGTAGCCTAGGCTACCTTTCTATGATTACTTCTCCAGTGAGATAATTATCTATTATCCGTAGCAGAGGTTATTTATTATCTGAACGTATCACTAACTCAACGCGGCGGTTTTGTTTCTGGCCCGCTTCATCAAGATTATTGGCAATAGGCGAGTACTCACCAACCCCTTTGGCTTCAACTTGTTGTGCAGAAATAGAGAACTGTTTAATCAAACGGGTTTTAATTGCAGTCGCGCGTTTTTCTGACAAGGTTTGGTTATAAGCTTGCGAACCTTGATCGTCTGAATGCCCTACCACATAAAACAGTTGTTTAGGGTGTGTTTGTAGGTATTGAGCGACAACTTCAACAATCTGATAAGCTTCTGGCAGTAATTCGTCGCTATCATATTTAAACAACAAACCGTCCAGCGCCACATGGCCTGTTTTGGCTATCTCGTCGGTTAAGCCCTGCAAATCAATTCCCACACGATTATTGTTTAACGTGGTTTCTTCAATGATTCTGATTTCAGCAGCGAGATTGCCAACAAAGCCAATCACATACACCATAACGTAAACATTTCCCTCGGGCCGATCTAACTTATACAATCGATAAAATTGACTGTCATCACGACCATTGGACATGAGTAATTTTAAAGCGTTATACATTTCTGTTTTTCGACCACATAGCTCACCTGTACAAGCATAAACTTCCTTAAAGCCAAGCCTAGTTAACGCGTTTTGGTAATTAGCATTAATCTCGTATTCAGAATAAGTTCGAGGTAAGTTATAGCCAATATCGGTTATTTTTCCGTCTAACATCTTAGTCTCAAATTTCTTGCCGTTTTTACCTATTAATACGGCGATTTGTCCAAAACTATGGGTGGTATATTCATCAATATAAGCACCAGGTATACGAGTTAACATTGGATGATCGGCAGAGTTTTTTTCATCTTTTTTGCTATTGTCTGTTACTGCTATTTCACTCACCTCTTGTGATAAATAGCTCTGGTTAGTGGTCACCAAATCTAATGGTTCATCGATTACTTCTATAATATCGATCTCTACGTTGGTGGCGCGCTGCCAGCCAGCCGCATATATGGACACATGTACTTGTTTTTTAGGAAGGGTGATATAAGCAGTAATTAACGAGGGTGAACTTTTTGAAATTGTATATAGCGGTTTTATAAATTTGCCTAATTTCTCCTCACTACCACAACTTGCTTGCTCGCATTCAAAAATGATCTCGGCATTTAGCGCTTTTAGCTGATTTTTATAGTTATTGATTAAATGAGCAGGTGTATAAGACGGCGGTAGCTCATAGTTGGTTCTAGTTAGTTTTCCTTTCACTTCTTTTGATTGAATATTTTTATCGTCAATTGCCGTGATCAATTGCACAGGCGTGAAGTGCCTTAATTCATTTTTTGTTTCTTTTACCTCTTTAGGCTCAGAAAATAATTCTTGTGATGTTGCCGAATAGGCATTCATCGCTGGCATCGCCGAAATGATGATTGCCAATGACATTAGCGCGGATTTTAACATATCAACTCCCTGTTGTGTATGTTGATGGTGGTAATATGAAATTAAATCAAACAGCAAGACGTAATATTTCAATTTATGCATAATATTACCAGATAATGATTTTTTATGAATAAATTTGAATCTATAGCGTAAATTTAAGTGATATTAATTCCAACATTTTTGTTCCTTATTATTAAGTTAATTAGCATTGCTACATTACATGGTATAGGTTTTTGTATTTTTATAGTGCCAAGTGATAATTGATTTGTTTTATTTTTGTGAAATAATTTGCAGGTTGTAAATATTGATTTTTAGATAAACAATTAACTTTAACATTGGAGGTTCGAAGGTGAACAAATTGAAACAAAAAGGTCAAGGTATGACCGAATATATTATTATTGTAGCGTTAATTGCCGTTTCTGCAATTGGTGTTTATAGCTTTTTTGGTCAAACTATCCGTAACCAAGTTGCTGGGTTATCAGCTGAAATGTCGGGTCAAGATTCAAGTGGTCAAATAGGTAAAGCTGTTGCATCTGCAGGGAAAGCAGATACTGTGGCAGATAAAGAATATAACTTAGGTAATTACGATAAAGCAGCAAACTCGAGTGCTAAAGGTAATTAATGCTTAGCCGATGTAGCCAGATATTGGGCTATGTCGGCTTTTTTATCAAAGGGATTCTGATATGAAAAAAAGTCAATTAGGTCAAGGTATGACCGAATACATCATCATTGTGGCATTAATCGCTGTTTCGGCAATTGGTGTATATAGCTTTTTTGGACAAACTATCCGTAATCAAGTTGCTGGTCTTTCCGCCGAAATGTCAGGACAAGATTCAAGCACACAGATTACAGCTGCGCAAACTTCTGCCGCTGCTGCGAATACAACAGCTAATAAAGATTATAACTTGGGCAATTATAATGAAGGAGCAAATTCGGCTGCAGGAGGAAGCAGTTCAGGTGGTGGAAGTACTGGCGGGGGTACTGTAGTAGATTAATACCTTAAAATAACTCATGGATGAATTTACTAATGCAACCTAAAACCAAATTTTTAAAGCAAAAAGGTCAGTCTTTAGTCCTGTCTTTAATATTAATGTCTTTTGCTGCGATGACAGTTTTATACAGCTACAACACGGCTCAATTAAATATAAAGTCAACAAAACTACAGCATACAGCTGATAACGCAGCTTATAGTATCGCAACCATCGCAGTGAGAGATTTTAATTTTAAAGCGTACACAAATAGAGCTTCTGTTGCCAATCAAGTTGCGGTAGCCCAAATGGTTGGTTTATCTTCATGGTTTAATATGACCGAGCGTTTTACTGAAAATGCATGTACTGCTCTTTGTTGGGTTCCTTATTTAGGGCAGGTCATTAGTGCAATACGAAGTGGCGTCGGTTATGCAAATCAAGTAGTACAACCATTTACAGAAATAATGATTACTGCTGAAAATGTAATATTGGGTATTCTTCGTTTTTCTCAAAATGCAATTCATTATGCAAGTGCAGGCGCTTCATTTACTACAGCAAGAAAAATCGTGAATGCAAACGATGACAAAGCTGAATTAAGTTTTGCGCAAAACCCTCAGCTTATCGAAAATATACACAATGTTTGGTTTACCTTTCAAAAGGAACACAATCGTGATCTTCAAAACAGAAATAATACACAGTTTACTGATTTTAAAGCCGTTATTATGGATTCAAGAGACCCCTTTAGTGAAAATAGATCTTATAAGTTAAGTTCTATTTGGAGCCAAACAATTTGGCCGTTACGCTGGAAAACGCAAAAAGCTGGTGGAAGCGAACTTATCTCAAACAGGAATGATGCTGAAACTTGGACTTCAATGGATACAATTGGATTTCATTTATCTAAATATCGATGTAGCTGGTCAGGGTGTCGTTGGCGTGGCTTCAGTGAAACTCCAATTGGTTGGGGGGCAACTCGTTCTGATGACAGAGCCAATATTACCCGCTTAGGTAGCTCATCACTTTGGGGACGTAGCAGGGATGTTAACAAAACATCTTCTAAATATGCAGCGAATAATCAGCAGACATCAGGAAGTTATAGTGGTGTCCAACCTTTTTATGGCTTATCAAATTCCGCAGTTAAAAAGAATCATACAGATAATATTGTCGTTGTTGTTTCAAAAGAACAGAACGATGCAAGGACAACAAGCTCTGTTGATTTAGCCGGAAACAATATAGACCCAGCAACAGCAGAAAAAATGTTAGGTGATAGATTAAATTCTATATCAGCATCACAGGCCTATTACTCTAGACCAACTGATTTATGGACTCGAGCAGATGGTAAGCATGAATATGGAAATTTATATAATCCATTTTGGCAAGCTCGATTAACAGACACCACGAATTTAGAACGAACTATGTCCTTAGCATTAACGAGGTTGCTTTAATGGTTGCTGTGGAACAGAAAGGACAAGCATTGGTTGAAGGCGCAATTGCACTTACCTTTGTCATTATTCCTTTATTAATTCTACTGCCTTACATGTCTAAAATGACAGAGGTACAGCATCGAGTATCAGAGGCTGCACAGTATACTTCTTGGGAACGAACAGTGTGGAAGAATAGTCGTCCCAGTTTGTTGCCAAATAATAGCTCTCATCATTCGGCAATTATGCCAGAAAATGATATTGCAATGCGTATTCCTTGGCGATTTTATCAGAAAAATGGGCTGTTAATTAGTAGTGAAAATCGAAATGAATGGGATTGGGACGAGAACGTTCATCCATTACTAAAATCTCAAACTACACAGAACTCATCAAATGACAATTTATTATCCTTAACGGATGAGAATATTGCTGACGGTGAGTTTTCTCGATTTGAACGAACAGAGCGAAGTGGTAAAACACCTGGAAGTATAGGGAGTACGATAGATAATGCGGTTGGATTATTATCTTTTACAGGATTAAATTTAGAAAGATCGCCATATTACGAAACAGAAGTTAGCATTAAATTACAAAATCACTATTTAGAACCCTTTGATCAATTAAATTTAAGTTTTAAAGGGAATAGTGCATTAATGGCTTCAGGGTGGAATGCTGGAGGTGCTGTTCATGCAGATAAGAGAGTGAATAAACTAGTGTTAACCTCAGTTTTAGATAACAGTCTTGTAGGCCTTGTTCAAACAATTGGTGGTTTTATTCCGTTTGGCAAAGAACTTAAAACTAACTCTTTAAAATTTGGTCATGTAGATTCTGATGTCTTACCGGAAAATAGGTTATGTCGTTATGGTACTGAAAATTGTGGTGGTTAAATTATGAATAAGTTATTCACTCTCCTTCTATTATGCATACCTTCTATATGCATCAGTGTTGAATGGCCTGATATCGAGTTTCCGGAAGGCGCGGTTGTAGAAATTGTTGCAGAAGACATTAAAATGTATGGGTATCCAACTAAAACTTGGATTGTTAAAGATAATGCGAGTCAAATGTTAACCGCAGCATTTTTTAAAAAGCAATGGAAGAGTAAAAGCGATAAGTTTGACGAGCAAAAACTAGGCAGTGATTATGTCATTAATAGTCTGCAAGATCCTTTTTTACTGACAGCTCGAATTAAGAAGGAATATGATGGTGTGACTGTTTTAGTTGGCATAACACAAAATATTGAAGCAAGTTCCAATAATATTAGCGCTGATCAATTTCCATCACCACTTAACTCGAATATAATTTCTGATATTAAGTCGAAAGATTTATTTAAAAACGGTAGAACAGTAATTTTACAAAACAAAAGGAGCATTTCAGAAAATTACCATTACTATCGAAGATATTTTCAACGACTTGGTTGGAGCGAAAATACTGGCATTCTAGATGTTAATTCAGGAAAAGCGGTTTTAATGATGAGTAATGGAGCTAATACGGTTGATATCAGTTTTAACAAAAAAAGTGAAAATGTAAATGTAGTGTTCAACCAAGTCATGGATGGACTATGAAATGACAAGATATACATATAATAAAGGACAATCGAGTGTTGAATATTTAATTGTATGTGCAGCATTAGTCGCTGCATTATTTACTCCATTAGAAAATGATAAAAGTGTAATCGATAATTGTGCTGAATCATTAAAAGAGTGGTATAGCGCATTTGCATACAATAAATCAATGTCAACATTACCAGATTATAACTAGGGATAGGAAATGCGATTTAAATCTATAGATTTCAACTGGATTTTACTGATTATAGCTATTGTGCTAGGTGGTGTTTCAGCTTGGGCAACAAAAAATTACTTTATTACTAAAGAACAGCAGCTTAGAGATGAGCTTTCGAATGATAATATCGTAATGGCTGACGTAGTTGTCGCAACGCAAGAATTACGAAAAGGTGATGTTGTATCGCAAGACAATATGTCAGTAAGAAGAGTTCGGGCAGATATTTTACCTTTAGACGCCGTGCATCCTTCACAGTTTGATTTAGTGGTAGGACAAATGTTATTGGCACCTATGAGTGAGGGAAGGCCTCTAATATCGACATATTTGCCAGGTATGCACGCAAAACAATTTTCGGATTTACTTAAAGAAGGTGAGCGTGCGGTTACAATTAATATAGATGAAATTAACTCAACAGCAGGAATGTTAGTACCGGCTGACCACATCGATTTATTATTAGCCTTTAAAGACGATAAAGATGAGCAAGAAACAGAAAAACTGCAATTGCTTATTGAAAATGTGGTTGTGCTAGCAGCTGGTCGTAGAAGCTTAGACATCAACCCTGAATTAGTCGATACGTTTTATGATAACCCGAATGCTTACAATACTGTAACACTGGCATTATCGGTAGAAGATGCTGCGAGAGTTTCTTTAGCGAGAAATAAAGGCAAGTTTGTGACTTTGCTGCGTAATCAAGTAGAAGATAAGCCTTTAGAGTTTGTTTCATTAAAGGAAAGTCAAATATTTAATGTTGTTAATAATGATACTGCTGAAAATAATGTTGAAATGATTATTGGCGGTAGCGGAATTAAAACAACGACTCAAAGCTATCCTCTTCCTAAAGAAATGCTTGAGCAATTAAATCAATATAAGAATAATTTATCACTATGAAATCATTAAATTTAATTTTTGTTTTTTTTATTTGTATTTTTACATCACCGTTAGCGTCTGCGCATAACAATACCCCATTTAAGTTATATGTAGGTGCCGTAGAATTATATAAAGCCAAAAATATTGAAAGGATAGTGGTCGGTAATGGTAGCGTGATTAGCACTAAAGTTGTCGATAATAACGGTCTTATTATTATTGGTGAGTCAGCTGGAGACACTGATTTACAAATATGGCAAAAGTCCGGTAATGTTATTAAATTAAGTGTCACGGTAACGCCTGACAACTCATTAAAAACGTCAGCGACTATCAAGAAAATGTTAGCGGCTTTTCCTGCTTTGCAAGTTAGTGAAAATGATGGCTTGATTATTGTTCAAGGTGAAGCCGATCTTAATCAAAAGGAACAGTTAGAGAAAATATTTGAGGCAAGCCCGAATATAGTCTCACTAGTCAAGTATGCAAAATATGCCACTGCAATTGCTCCGATGGTGAGAATGCAGGTCAAAATTGTTGAATTTAACAAATCGACCTTGAATAATATCGGCATAAAATGGGATTCAGTTATGGCTGGTCCTGCATATGGTGCCGCAAAAGCTTTTACAGCGAATCCAATTTTTAGTGTTGCTTCTTCTGGTCAGTTCGTTGATCAAATCTCAAGTGCTGTCACAGAAAGTATTGGAGTACTAGATAATCGTAGTTGGAGTTATTTTGGGGTAGTGACAGGTATAAGCTCGCAAATTCAATTATTAGCACAAAAAGGTGATGCAAGAATGCTTGCTGAACCTAATCTCACTACTCGCAGCGGTGAAACTGCATCATTTTTAGCCGGGGGGGAGTTTCCTATTCAAAGTGTGAGTGGACTTGGTGCCGTAGATGTTGAGTTTAAAGAGTATGGTATCAAGTTAGATATCGAACCCGTGGTAGACGAGAACCAAAATATTGTGAGTAGAGTAATGGCCGAGGTCAGCTCAATTGATCCTTCTGTATCAATTGGGAGCATCCCTGGCTTACTCACCCGTAAGACTGAATCGGTCATTAATGTCAAAAATAATGAAACGATTGTGATCTCTGGTTTAGTGAGTAGTGAAATGTCAAAATCAGTCAGTAAATTTCCTTTTCTGGGTGAAATCCCTATCCTCGGTGAATTATTTAAATCGAGAGATTTTAGAGAAAAGAAAAGTGAATTAGTTATTTTTGTTACACCCACGATAGTGTATCCAGGTGAAGAAAGTCATGACGCACAGTTAGCCAGAGGTGTGGAGTTAACTGATGAAGCGTCCAAACTTGAAGCGTTTTATATCTTAGATTAAAAGGATTTACAGATGTTTAACGTAATAGTGAGTACAACTAAAGGTACTAAAGTTGGTGAGTTTCAATGCATACATTCAGAATGTCATGTGGGCAAAGATAATGGACAACTGATACAACTCCGTGGGTTTAAAGTATCAAAGCATCATGCCACGCTATCGCAGAATGAGATTGGTATATTTGTCTCTGATAATCAAAGCCGCACAGGCTTAAAAGTAAATGATGAAAAGCAAAAAGAATTTGGCCCTTTATCTCTAATCGACAAAGTACAAATTGGTGATTATATCATTAGAGTGCAATCATCTGATCCTAAAACAATTACATCTGAAACTTATCATAATGAAGACCTAAGCCTAACGGATAGCAGTATTATAGATTCCGAAATAGCTCAAGTTAACGAGTTAGATAAACAAACTACCCTTAATCGTGAGGCTATTGCGTCAGATGAATTAATTCAAAGAATTAAAGTTAGAAATGAATGCAGACGTAAAGTTCATCGAGAACTACTAAAATTGATGGATTTAAGGCGCGTGAATGTCAACGAAATGAGTGACGATGAATTAAGAATCCAAAGTTCCAAATTGATTGAGCAGATTATTGCATCTATGACTCTTCCTGACGAAATAGAAGTCAACTCGCTGATTAAGGAAGTCTTAGACGAGACCATCGGTTTAGGGCCATTAGAGAGTTTAATTGCCGATCCCGATGTTACCGAGATTATGGTTAACAGCCATGATCAAATTTTTTATGAAAAAGCAGGTAATTTGTTTTTATCTGATATTTCTTTTTCAGATGATCAGGCGGTTTTAGGAGCAATAGAAAGAATCGTAACACCTATTGGGCGTCGAATTGACGAAAGTTCACCAATGGTTGATGCAAGGTTAAAGGATGGCTCTCGTGTTAATGCGGTAATACCTCCATTAGCCCTAAAAGGTCCATGTATTACAATTCGTAAATTTATGCAGAAAAGACTTAGCTGCAATGATTTAGTTAACTTTGGTTCAATGAACCAGCCGATGGCTGCATTTTTAGAAATGGCGGTTAAGCAAAAAAGAAATATTGTTATTTCTGGTGGTACTGGTTCAGGTAAAACAACGTTGTTGAACGTTTTATCTAACTTTATCCCCGATAATGAGCGGATTGTAACGGTAGAAGATGCCGCTGAACTGCAACTATATCAGCCAAACCTTGTTTCATTAGAAGCCCGTCCACCCAACCAAGAAGGGAAAGGAGCGGTAGAAATTAGGGATTTAGTTAAAAACTGCTTACGTATGCGTCCAGACAGAGTGGTTATTGGGGAATGTCGAGGTGGTGAAGCTCTCGATATGCTTCAGGCAATGAACACTGGCCATGATGGCTCATTGACCACCGCACACTCTAACTCTCCTCGTGACTGTGTTTCACGATTAGAGGTTATGGTGATGATGGCCGGTATGGATTTACCTATATTAGCGATTCGTGAGCAAATTACCTCAGCTGTTAATATTATTGTACAGCAATCTCGTTTTTCTGATGGATCAAGAAGAGTGACAAGCATATGCGAATTAACAGGACTAGAAGGAAGTGTTGTTCAGTTATCTGAAATTTTTAAATTTCAGCAAACAGGTTTTAATACTGAAGGTAAAATTGAAGGTTTTTATACTGCAACAGGCACCGTGCCAGAGTTTTATGAGCAGCTACAAAAACGAGGTGTAAAGATTAAATTGGATATTTTTGATACCGGAGGCCGTAAATGACAATAATTATACTTGCAGCTTCTTTAGCATTTATTTCAATCGCCTTATTGGTTTGGTCTTTAAAGCATTTATCCGAAAGATTTGCATTGAACTATCACCAGACATTTACCTCGTCTGCAAAAACGAATCTGACAGAAATGTTTTTATTCATTGAACCTAAACAGCTGTTTATCGTGAATATGATAACCCTTTTATCGCTGCCTATTCTGTTTAGGCTTTTTCTGGGTACATGGGTTTTAGGCATTTTATTAAGTATATCTCTGGCTCTGTTACCCCGGTTTGCTTATAAGTATCTACATAAAAGACGTCGTAGAAAGTTTGTACACCAACTACCTGACTCGCTCAATATGGTTGCTACCTCCATGCAATCTGGGGCTAACGTTACTAGCGCAATTGAATTTATGGCTGAAGAAATGGAGTCACCATCAAAGCAAGAGTTTCAGTTGTTTCTTCGTGAGCAAAGGCTTGGTGTTGAGTTTAATAAAGCGTTAGACAATATGCTGGTGAGAATTCCTGAAGATGAATTTCAACTTGTTACAGCAGGTATGCAAATATCAAGAGAGATTGGTGGCAACTTAGCTGAAGTTTTACTCAGACTTTCAGATACCCTGCGAAGAAAAATTGAGATGGAAGGTAAAATTGATGCATTAACCTCACAAGGTAAAATGCAAGGTGTGGTAATGACGTTATTACCTGTCTTTATTGGCTTAGTACTATATCAAATGGAGCCATCATCAATGGGGCGTATATTAACAGAGCCAATGGGATGGGCGTTAATTGCGCTTATCACCATCATGTTATTTGCTGGCTATATGTCAATCCGAAAGATTGTTACAATAGATGTATAGGGAATATTATGGTTAATCTTATTGTAGCGTGTTACACAATAGCCATTATTTTTTTGGTCGTTAGTTGTATTCGAATTTATCGAAAAGTGCCCAACGATAATCGTGAATTTATGGATCCACTATCACCAGGACTAAAATTGATTTGGCCTTTGGTGAAAATATTCGCTTTTTATATAAGTGAAAATTTAAGTGTTGATTATCTAGAGCGTGTTTCAAAAAAACTGCAAATCTCTGGGCTGTCATACATAATGACCGCTGAACAATATTTTGCCATAAGGGTATTAAGTACACTTTTTTCTCTCGGGTTAACAATATTTTGCGGTATATTATTGGAGAGTTTGGAAACTAATTACTTAATTTTTTCTGTTGTTTTTGGTTACTTTTTACCTGTATTAACCTTAAATGATTTACGGAAAAAGCGTCAAGGCCTGATCGTCAAATCGCTGCCTGTTTATTTAGATTATTTGACCATGGCTATTGAGGCAGGGTTAAATATGACTGGGGCGTTGTCACAAGCCGTAGACCGTGGGCCAGCCGGACCGTTACGTATAGAATTAGAGAAAGTGATCCGCGATATGCGTGCAGGTATGTCAAGAGCGCAATCTTTTAGAAACATGGCCGAGCGTGTACAAATTACCGAAGTAAATAGCCTTGTGAGCGCACTTGCTCAAGCAGAAAGAACCGGTGCAAGTTTAGGTCACACATTACGCATTCAATCAGATCAACGACGTGTTGAGCGTTTTCAGCGTGCCGAGAAGAAGGCTCTTGAAGCGCCGGTTAAGTTAGTGTTTCCGCTAGTTATATTTATTTTCCCCGTCACTTTCATGATACTAGCTTTTCCAATCGCCATGAAATTTATGTATGAGCTATAAAATGGATTTTATTAGTATTAAAAGCGACAAAGGCAGCATTATTGATAGTGTTGCTTTGGCAGATAAAACCCTTAACAGATTAAAAGGCCTTTTAGGTAAAAAAGGGCTAACGATGCAACAAGGTTTACTGATTAGCCCTTGTAACTCAGTACATACCGTAGGGATGAAGTTTGATATTGATGTCATTTTTTTAAACAAACAAAATCAAGTTATCAAAATTAAACCATCAGTAAAGCCAACTAGAATGGTCAGCTGTTTTCGGTCAAAAAAAGTACTAGAACTGGCGTCGGGAAGTGCTCAATACAACAATATTTCAATAGGAGATTCATTGTCATGGTAAGACAACTATCATTCATTGTAGCTTTATTATTTTTGGGTTTAAGTGGTTGTACAACTACAAAAACAGATGTACCAGAAGGTAATCAGCAAATAATGCAAATTCAAGCGAATGCGGAACGTGCTTATAAAATGGCGATGTTAGACAAAGCAGAAAGTCTGTACTTTGAAGTATTAGCTAGTGTGCCTAACTATGCTCCAGCATGGTTCCGTTTAGGTAATATTTATACTCGAACTGGTCGTCATGACGCAGCAATAGCAGCTTATTCAAAAAGTTTAGAGTTTGAACCTGATAATCAAAAAGCATTTTATAATATAAGTCTGGTTAGAATTAAGCAGTCAACCGAAGCGTTATCGGCAGCAACCAAACATGGTGATATTAACTCGCCGATTGGCAAACAAATACAAGCATTATTAAATGCGCTTAATCAATTACAGAGAGAGCCTCGCAAACCCGATCAGCAAATCGAAGCGTCGTTATAATGAAACGCATAATTTTTCAAAATCAGAAAGGTCAAAGTATGGTTGAGTTTAGCCTTGCTGTGCCTTTTTTAATGCCAATCGTTTTAGTCACCATGATGCTAATTGTACAGTGGGCCTTTATATATTCAGCCAAAAGTACCCTAAATGCGGCCACAATTAATGCTGTTAGGGCAGGCACGCTGCACAACGGTAATATCAATGAAATTCGTAATGGGCTTGCTCAGGGGATGATGCCTTTATTTGCCCATGGGACTGATATTTCTGACACTCTAGAGGCTGTTGCAAAATCAAAAGTGGCAGTAGCATTACAAAGCGATATTACTATTTTAAGCCCAGATAGAACCGCTTTTGATGAGTTTAAAGTGAGGGTGAGATATCCCCAAGGCAATCTTTATGAAATACCTAATAATAATTTAATGTACCGAAATCCGGCATTAAAAGATTTAGGGCAAGGTAGAAAGTTAAATGTACAAGATGCCAATTTATTACAGATAGAAGTCAGATGGTGTCAAAAATTGATAGTCCCATTTGCTAATTATGTTATTGAAGAAATTATAACGTCGGCACTGTACTTACCCGGTCCAGAACAACTTGTTTGCAACGCGCTTGGGCAAGCAACAGGTGATAGTTATTTAGCAATGGTTTCGCAAGGGTTAATGCGAATGCAAACACCTTTTAGATTGTAATTGAAATAAAGATGAACTTGACATAACAGTCAATAAAAATTGAAAAAATGGATTTATATAGGGATATATTCAATGAAACATAATGCACTTTGGTTAGCTATTTTATTAGCTGCCAGCGTAGGAATGAGTGGTTGTAATAGTGAGTTAGAGGAAGGGGAAGGCGTTGGCGTTGTGGTGCCCACTCCGGTAGATCCGGTTGATCCAACAGATCCTATCGACCCAACGGATCCGGTTGATCCTACTGATCCTGTCGAGTTTGTCGGTACCTGGGAAAACAAGGATGAAGATGGTGATGGCGTGCCAGATGAGCAAGATGATTATCCGTTTGATGCGAGTCGATCTGAATACGAATTGGTTTATGAGGAAGAGTTTAATAATAATGTTGCTCAAGCAAATCTAGCAGGTCGTATTCCATTTCGGATTCAAGGATCCATAAGTGATTCACGTGATATCGATGATTTTAAGTTCACCGTATCAAGTGAGGATATTGTCGCAGAAAATATTTTTAGTTTTATGCTTTATAAAGATGAGCCTAAATTCAAACCAAGAATAGTTATCATAAATGATGATGGTATTGTTCTTCAAGCGCCAAGTTTAGCTATTGATGTGGTTGGCCGAATAGGTTACGCAATATCTTTTAAACCTGAAGGTGCTGGGAATTATAATATAAGTGTGACTGACTATAATGGGAATAGTGATGTAGGTTTTACATATTTATTAGAGTCATTCGTTGATCAAGATAGTGATGGCGTTGCTGATGAATTAGAAGTTGCCTTAGCTATGAATCCTAATATACAAGATACAGATAAAGATAATATTCTTGATGGTAATGAATATCATGTCTTTAAAAATCAATATTTACGTGATATCGATGTCGACTCGGATAATATTCCTAACTGGTTAGATAGTGATTCTGATGATGATGGTATTTTGGATTTATTAGAATCTACAACGAATTTTGATGGAGATAATTATCCAAATTTTGTAGATTTAGATAGTGATAATAATAATGTTTATGATAAAGATGATTTTGATGATTCTATAGGGTACCTGCAAGATACCGATGGAGATAATATACCCGACTATGCTGATATCGATGATGATGGTGATCTGCTTTTAGATATAAATGATATAGAAAGTAAAATCGCTTTGTTAACATTTGATAGAGAAAGTGCTACTTCACCAAAAATACTAAATGTCCAATTAAATATTAATGGTAGCTATGCAATAAACAAAATCTCTGCATTTAACCCTGTAGTTATTAATGGCGAAAACTTAAATTTATCAAGTGAAGCTTTTGTTGTTTTAAGTAAGGATGATGCAAATGGGAAAATGTCAAATATAAAGGTTAACGTTGCTTCAGAAAATAAAATTGAATTTGTTGTACCTGATTATGGTGATATTGCGTTTGGCGGGGAATATGTAGAATTATTTCTTGTTATTGATGGTAAGAGAACAGAAAAAATACGTGTTAGATTGCTGGATCCACTAAACCCACAGTTGTATACGTTTACCCCAACTTCTACAGAATCAGGGCAAGTTATTAGTATCGTTGGTGAGAATTTATCGGCAGGCACAAATGTAGTTATTAATGATCAAGAAATCCAACTGAGTATACTTAGCTCAAACTCTGCACAGTTTATAATACCTGAGTTAGCTTTAACGTCTAATATTTATCTAAAGAATCAATATGGTACAAGTGAACCGAGCTTATTGATTATAACTAAAAATCAAAATGTTGTAATTGATATACCGGCACAATATCAAAATGTAGTTGGACCGTTTCGCTTATCAATGGTTGATAAATCATTTGTTGAACTAAGTAATATTCAAGGTTATGCATATCCATTTAATAGTGCGCAACCCGATACTTTGCTGATAACAAATTCTAATGGCATCAGTATATTGCGTACTATAATGTTACCTTCTGAATCGCAAATTAATGTTAGTTTAGATTCAACTATTAAGGCTATGGCTTTGACTAGCTTTATTCAGGATAAAACAGAAGCACAAGTCATTGAAGCGTTAGAGTTACTTCCACAGTTGTCAAGTTATCATTCTCTTGAAGAGTATGTGTTGGCTGGTATAAGTACAGATATAGATGCTACATTAGATTTAGGTAATATGGCTATAGCGGCTAAAATTTATGATGTAAATGAAGAATTAAAACAATTATTAACACAGACATCCAATTCACCAGAACACAAAAGCAGTTTTAAGAATTATATAGAAAGCGCGATAGTTGGTAAGTCTTCAGCTTCTGATCCTCAAAGACCTGTAATCACACCCGCAGAGTCACAAGACGGTATCAAAGTTGAACCCACAAGAAAGGGTATTACAGATTTTTTCGATTATGATGGCTATACAGAATTGCAAAATAGCACTCAGATGTATTTGAGTGCAGCTGTATATAAAATTAATAGTAATTTAGACGTTCAAACCTCGCCAGCAGTTGGTATAGATCCGTCAAATAACAAAACAAGTAAGACTTATAGTCATATTGATTCTTTTCTTGACCGCGATATGATTGCTCCTATCAACTATACTGCATTTTCAATTGCTTATTGGTCGAAAGATACTGACTTAGATGTGTGTAAATACCAAGACTGTTTAATTGAAGTAATTACTCCAGGACCTAATGGTGAAGAATTAACTGATGCAACAAAAAAAAATGTTGCAAAGAATTTATTTATTAGAAATTTAATCGATAGAGCAATTTGGCCTACTTTTAAGTCAATTTCAGAGATTATTACTAAAGCAACATCTAAAGATAGTAATAAGCAAGGAATTGGCTCGGATGGATACGTTCGAGATCCATCCAAGCCTGAAATGGCTAAACATATAACCGAAATATTTATATCTGTACTTCCTAATGTAATGGACTCTATACATGATGCATTTAAAGATGGAAAAGTTACTCCTGCAGAAGAAAAAGATATTATTAATGAACTAACTAAGGTTATGGATGCAGAAACTAATGCTTTAAAATCACTAAAGTTAGGACCTGTTTTTACTGCAATTTATTCAGCAGCAGGTTTTGATTTAGCCGATTTACTTAAAGATATTTCAACAGCCATAAGGGATAAGATTCTTGAAAGTTTTATTCCATATTATGGTCAAGCCATTAGAGTTATTGAGGTTTTAGAATTAATTAATAATGGGGCTGATGCTGCAGAGGCTTGGTATCATTTATTTACATTAAATCAAAAGTATGAATATAGAGTTACTTGGGGATTACGTATTGTAGCCATGGATCCAGGAGTGATTCAAATAAAAGAAAATGATTTGGTTGAGTTAAAGATAATAGGTATTGGTATTTGTCCTGTTACGGATTGGGCTGGAGATCCTACTTATCCGGTGATAAAGTTTCATGATAAAACGACAGGTGAAATGACAACATTAGTTATTGAGAATCGAGGGGAACTATATAATTCTTATCGAGTGAATAACCTATGTACTGAAGCGAAAATATATATGCCACCAACATATTTATCTAAAATGACAATTGATTCCAAAGTGACAGTAGAACTTGAATTTTCAGGGGATATCGCGAATAGTGAAGTTCAACAGTCGAAACCACAATTTCTTACTTTTGGTGATGGTTTAAAAATCGATAAGATAACACCGCAACCAGCATTTATTAATAGTGAAGTGATTATTACAGGCTTAGGTTTTTCAGATACACCTAGTAACAATGAGGTTTATTTTGTTGATAAATTGAATAATAAGATATCTGCTAGGATAGTAAAATCAACAGCGAATAAGCTTACTGTATTGGTACCTTCTAGCGCTGTTTCTGGTAATGTCTATGTTTTGGTTGATAATAAAGAGGTAGTTAGTAATATTGTCATAAGCTCTACTGAGATGATATTTACTTTTGGTGATAATGGTAACGAAACAGACGATAGCTTTCAAGTTCTGGTAAATAACGTTGCGGTTGATGAATCAACAGCAGGTCAAACTAAACGTACAAAGAAATTAACTTTACCACCAGGAGAGGTAGACTTCGAGCTTGTAGGTATTACAGTTCCCGACTCTCGGGCGACATATTATGTTTGTTTTTCAAATAATGTAGATGTGGTTAGTGGTATTACATCTGCTAAAGTAGATTTCGAACCTGGAAGCCAGTTTTCTACTAAACTTAGATTAAATGTTAAGTCAGAGTCAGCTTCTAATCCGGTGAATTGTAGGTACTTCGATCCAACAACCAGCCAAACAATTGTAATGTGGGAAGAATAATCATGAATATTGTAGTTAAGTCGCTAATATTGGCTTTGCTCGTTAGCTTGTCATATGAATCGTATGCAGATGATAGTAATTATAATTTTGTTGCGAACAGTAATACCGATAATATTTTTCTTGATAAATGTAAGATTTATAGGGAAATACTAAAAACCAACGATATTGAGTTATTCAAAACTTTTATCGATCCGTCATTGCATGAGCATCCTCGTTTAGCTAAAGGTTTCTCTACTTACGTAAAGAACTATGAGCGAGAAGTCGGTGAAGAGGCTTATACATTGGAAAGCATTGTCATAGTGAACTTAGAAGACCAAAACTTTGCTGGTGTCGATTACATATATTCATTTAATAATGGCAAAGGCCATGGTAACTCAGGTTGTACATTTACCCGTTTAGAAGGTAATCATTGGAGACTACGACCTCGTTAATATTAAGTATATTAATAAGATCTACAGCAAAATGAAAAAGTGTAAGTCGATTAAGGAATAGGATGTTTAACAAGTTAACAGGGACGTTATTGATTACCGCGTCATCATTTTCAATTGTGTCAGCTGTTGAAAAAATAAAGTGGATTTTTATATGCTTTAATCTGATTTATGTGGTGTTGGCGGTAAGTGTTTTTTCTTTTTCGGCTGAAACTGTCGGGCGTTTAATGCTCAGTATATTGTCGATGTTGGTAGCGTTTAGTTATCAATGTCGATGGTGTTTTGATGCCTCACGCAATGTGTTAATACAGTTCCATGGTTTCAAGTTAGGGAGGAAATCCATTTATTCCCTTCAACAACAAGATGTTGATTACTCAATAATAAAAAATATTGAGTTAAAAGAAGTGCATAATACTTATAAAGTGATTTTGCATGTTAAAGAGAGTCAACAAGCTCCATTTCCTGAACCGATATCGATATTGTTAAAAGTGAAGCAACATAAGTTGCCCACATTGGTGCAACAATGTCGAAAAGAGTTAATGTCGCAGGGGATTAATGTTGTCGGTCAATTTGATAGCGTTAGCCGTAAAGATTGGCCAACCTTTAGTTCAGTTCCGCTCGACCAAGATACCGTAAAAGCCTTTATTGGGATTAAGCTATTTAACGACCCGATAAAATTACAATACCCCGTCACACTGTTTATGCTGCCTTTACCTCGGCAATACTTTCATCAAGTCTGGGCTTCAAGTTATATTAGTTTTATGGCCGCCCTGTTTATCCTTTATTCCAGCCATAATATCGTAGCGGGCATAGTGGTTGCATTATTTGGGGTAGCTGTGTCTGCTGTAAGGCGAAAGCTCATTTGCGATAAGCATTATACACAGGGGATATCGAATCCTAATGAGATTGTTATCAGCGAGAATTCACTTGTTATTCCAAGAGTGTATTTTGAGGACAAGCAAGTTAGACAGATAGAAAAGTCTGCGATTAAATCAATTAATATTGAGTGGAATTGGTATAAAGCTGGTGATGGTGACGGTACCTGGAGGCAATACAGGCGACCTTTTGTCTTTAGGGTAAACATTGATGTGAGTAACGGTGAAAGCATTACGTTAGCCGGGCAAACATTTGATAGTAATAAATTTGTTATTGCACTGTCTCAACTCGGCTACAGTGCAACGTTGACGCAAATCCCAAAAATAGCAGCGGTATGGCGTTTTTACATACTCATACCGATGGCTATAGCGCTACTAGGTATGACAGGCTTTGGCTTGTACTCGCTATATATTCGTTATTTGGTTTAACAGCAAAAGCATTTACGTTGTCATAGCACGACAGAGTTAGTGTTATAAACGTGAAACCTCTGGGAAATGGTATAGACAAATATCGAAAGATGAATTTTATACCCTAGTGCTTCACTACAATGATGACTCTGGCTTTAAGCCAAATATCTATTTTTCAGGCGAAGATGGTATGGCATTGAATTTTGGTAAGATACCAATAAGTAACGCATTGAAAATTATTGCAATTAACGTTGGGATCTTAAAAGACGGAAAGTATCACATCGGTGTTAATGACATTGATTTTGATGGCAAAGAGAGCTTTACCTACAATGCCACAACCTTTATTGATAGAGATGGATATGCGCTCAGTGATGATCTGGAATCTGCAATGGGTATTAATAACTTAACCCACGATACTGATAAAGATAACATTTGGGATGCGCAAGAGTATTACTTTGGTTATTTCGACTCATTTAATGTTGATCATGACGATGATGGTTTACCCGATTGGCTAGATAAAGATATATAAAATCAATTAGCTGTTCTATTTATAAAATAATATTTCGTATCGTTGTTAAGGATAACAAATGCAGTATTCGCAATTACCTAAACAGTATAAATTTATCAATCCGGTAGGGTTGCCAGAGCAATTACGCATTGCCACTAAAAGGCATTATTTTTGTAAGGCGTTTTGTTTTCTTGGGCTAATACCTCTGTGTGCATCAGTGCTAATGACTTTAACACTTGATGGAAACCAGCAACTTTTTTATCAAGCTGTGGTGGCGTTATTATTACCGACGCTAATATTGTTAGGTTTGTGCCAACATTACCTCGTGTTTGACCGCGCAACTCATCAACGTTTTGTGCAATTACAATTGTTAGGTTATTACTTTAAAAAAAATAACTGTGAGTCACTGCAGTCAACTGAATTAATCTTGCTGCATAATGTTAATGACAGAAGCCAATACGAAAATAACATGGCCACCCAAAATTGTTGGCTAAATATTAAACACTCAACTACGCTTTATTTACCCTTCCTAAATGGTATTTGAAGATGGCCAGACCAAGACAAACTATCGTTAGCTTAGAAGATACACCTTACTATCACTGTTGTTCACGTGTGGTACGTAAGGCTTTTTTGTGCGGTTTTGATAGCTCAACAGGTGAAAACTTTGAGCATCGACGAGAATGGGTTGATGCCCGTATTATTGAATTAGCGACAATTTTCGCCATTGATATTTGTGCGTATGTTGTCATGAGCAATCACTTGCATGTAGTGATTAAAGTGGACGCAGATAAAGCAAAAAACTGGTCAGATAAAGACGTACTGATTCAGTGGCACAAAGGCTTTAAAGGTACCTTACTGACACATAAGTTCGTAAAAGGTGAAGACCTGAATGAATTTGAATTAAAGACGGTAAATGACAGTATCATCCAATATCGCAAACGTTTGATTGATATCAGCTGGTTTATGCGCTCGCTTAGTGAGCCAATAGCCAGACAGGCCAATAAAGAAGATAAATGCACCGGAAGATTCTGGGAAGGCAGGTTTAAATCTCAAGCGTTGCTTGATGAAGCCGCAGTGTTAGCTTGTATGGCCTATGTCGATTTGAATCCTATTCGCGCTCAAATGGCCACCACACCCGAAAGCTCAGACTATACCAGTATTCAGCGTCGAATAAATTCAGCGATAAAAGGTGAGCAACCAACAGCGTTATTGCCTTTTGTGGGTAATGAGCGCTTAAACATACCTAATGGGTTAATGTTCAGTGTAAAAGACTACATCGTACTGGTTGAAGATACTGGTAGGATTATTCGACAAGATAAGCGCGGTGCCATTAGTTCAAGCAGCCAAGATATTCTTAATAGACTCAACATCCCTGCTGAGAACTGGCTAAAAATTACTACCGAGTTTGGCGCGTTATTCAAAGGCGCAGTAGGGGCTTTACCTGCATTAACTGACTATTGTGAACATTTAGACCGAAAGCGACGACAAGGCGCTTCAAATTGCCAGCGTTGGTTGTGTGCTTAAGGCTTAATGTCGAGAAAACTATAATGTTTTTAACACGTTGGTTGGTATCGGTCAAAGTGTTGCCTTGATTTTGGCCTATAAGCTGATTATCAAGTTTAAAAACTTATTTGCTGTTTAAAAGGATATATTTTGGTTTTTGTATAGTCATAAAAGGCTATCGTAATTCAAGTGAAAAGGCAGTAAGTTATTTCATTAAAAATGGGTGGCATTGTTAATATTTGGCCAGATGGACAATTGGTATTATCGAAAAATGATATAAAGGAAATAGATTTAATTTATAATGTTCAAACCAATAAAGGCCATTCTATTCGCACCGTATATCAAGTTACTATTTGTTTAGCTTCTGGTAAGGAATTAAATTTTGATATGTTGCATTACCCATTAAAAAGTATTTTTTATTTATTAGTTTATTTTAATTACCCTATGAAATTGACTCAGCGACGGTGGACGATGAAGTATCAGTTACATGTAGTGGTGTTAATTTTCCCTATACTAGCTCATTTTGCATTGACTAGCTTGATGGTTTTATTGGTATTTCCGTTAAATTTATAATGATTTTAAGTCATTTACATGACTTATCTCCGCTCACTCCGTTTACACTATATGGTGTGTGTATTGTTTTATTCTACATCACTTATGATAATTGGTGTCGCAACCTACAAGCTGTTAATATTATTTCTATTCATATTTTTTAATTTAATGAATTCCAAAAATGGGTGGCATCTTTATATTAGTCCATCTCGAATCTTATTTAATATCGCATGGGGCATCGAAATAAAACGATTGTCGCCAGCGATTGTTACCACTGAAAACGATGCGCCTATAACAGTCCATGGTGTAGGTTTTTGTATTGAAGAAGGTTGGTGGAGTGATGATATCCCTCAATTTACTGTTGCAGATTATAATGATGATGACCTTAATTATGAAGTGGAGGATCTTGTTAAAGAAGATGTCAGCGAAGATTGTCGGTTCGTAAATTTAATGGTTCCAGCAAACTTTCTTCGTACTGTTGAGTCATCAGGTAGCAGCAAAATAAAAGTGAATGTCGAGCATTTAGGTGACAGAGCATCTTCTGCAGGTATTGAGTCATTAAATAAACCTGCAGCTCAGCCTGAATACATTCAAATTGGTAATGGCGTTGTCATAGGTGAGATAAATCCAAATCCTTCTTATACTAATCAAGATATTGAAGTCAGTGCTATTGGGTATTCATCATTTATAGATAGAAATAAATTTTATATCACCAATAAAAACGGTGGCCGCACATTAGTGCCTCTGCTTGAAGAGCCTGTAAATAATGTCGCAAGAATAACCATTCCTGACGATGCTGTGACAGGCTCACTGACATTGGAAGTGACACGTGTAACTAACACACACATTCCCGAGGTTGTTAAGTCCGAACCAGTCGATATTGAAATTGTAGAAAGTTATATTCAGATAAAATATGACGATAACGGTAATTTTGATGATGATCAATTTGCTATTTATCATAATGGCATTGAAGTTGATAAAACTGCAGTGGGTCAAAGAGATAAAGTCTTTAGCTATAATTTAGCAGTAGGGCAATACAGTCTTGAAATTAAAGGGTTAGTTGCGCCGGATAAAATTGCAACCTATTCAGTATGCTTATCAGATAATGTCGTGATTGTGTCTGGTGATAGTAATGGCCGCGTCGAAACTGACGAGCAAGCTAATCCATCAGGAATATTTAGTAATCCGTTGGTTATTAAGGTAAATAGTGGTGATGGGCAAAATATCACTAGTTGTAGTAATGTTGCCTCTGGTGTGTTGTCGCGCATGAGTGCATTAAATGGAGATTAATATGAGATTAACGACAGTAACAATAACTTTTTGCAGCATGATGCTGCTAAGTACTTCTGTAAATGCCCTTGAGCGATTTGCAGGGTTTGAAGATGGCTCTGACGAAAATTTAAGAACCGTTTGCCAAGACTATATGGTAAACAGCTTTTTAAAAAATGATCCCGAACTGTTTTTTCATTTATTACCTAAGTCATTGACAAGCCGTGTGGAAAGGCTAGAGGAAAAGTGGTACGAAGGGCATTTGAAGCGCTTTGGTAGCGAGCCATTATATGAATACGACGTATTTGAGATGGATGAAAAAATTACAGAAAAAATGTACAAAGGTAATAATATAAAGCGCATAAAAATAAAATATAAAGCAGGGACAATGAAAAAGGTAAGAAGAAGTTCGTGTGGCTTTGAACAGTTTGAAGATAATCGCTGGTACCTTGCCCAAAAACCTTGATTACGTAAGTAAAGCCCTATTGTGAAAGCAATAGGGTTTTGTTTTTAAATGGCTAAAAAAATATTAAAGGGATGTAATGGGTTACAAAATTTGTAAGCAGACTGATGAACACATTGTATTGCAAACTACTGGTGGTATCGTCGATTTTATTTTTGGTGCAGTCATGGGGGCAATTGGCGCTGTAATTATGTCTTTAGGATGGTTTAACTATCAGGACACTGGCGAGATTATTATGTCTCTCGTGTTTCTATTGCTAGGGAGCTGTTTTTTAATTCCTGCTCTTAAGCGTAACCGTGTGATTGTTGACGTAACTAATAAACAGTTTGTCAAAACTAAGTCTTGGTTTGGTATTACCACCAATAAAGAAATTATCACCAATAATGGTTTAACTTTACTGGAAATGTCTGGCGCTACCAGTGGCGAAGTAAATGCGTTTTTTGATAATCAAAAACAAGTCAGTCATCATTACCGTCTTAAATTCTATAGCTACCCGGAATGGAACCTTTCGATGAGAGGCTTTTCAACGATGCTGGATGTTGCGCTATTTATTGAGCAGCATTTTGATGCTGATTTGGCGATGGTCGTGCAGCATAAAAGGCATAAATTTAGCACTAAAGGGCTATTACAAAATCATCAGAAAACGCCATTACCTAATGACTCTATTGTTAAAGAAACGGGGTTCCAACAGTTAACCATATCAGCCGCAAAGGGGGGAGTAATTGGGCAGTGGATTGTGGCTATTAGCATTATCACTTGGGCAGTATTGACCAGCGTATTTTTGTTGTACTTATCTGAGATGGAAGGTTTTACATACATCCCTTTTGCCGTTCAGCAGTTAATAGCATTCATCATTGTGAGTGGTCTTAGTTATATTAGTATTAATAGCAGCGTATCGACTCGCTTGAAGATTGACCATGGTAATTTGATTGTGAAAACAAGCCTATTTGGTGCGAGGAAGTACCCATTATCTGAAGTGATTGGCGTGGTTAATGTGGCTAAAATAACTTATTTGATAACACGTAAAGGCTCAGAACAACTCGCTTATAAAATACCGACTAAATATAGTTACGCGATTCATAGTTGGTTAATGAGCTTTATTAAGTAACCAATATTATGGCTTATCTTTAAAGTGAATTAACAAACTAAAATAACATCTAAAATAACATTAAAATAACATGGCCACCCAAAACTGTTGGCTAAATATTAAACACTCAACTACGCTTTATTTACCCTTCCTAAATGGTATTTGAAGATGGCCAGACCAAGACAAACTATCGTTAGCTTAGAAGATACACCTTACTATCACTGTTGTTCACGCGTGGTACGTAAGGCTTTTTTGTGCGGTTTTGATAGCTCAACAGGTGAAAACTTTGAGCATCGACGAGAATGGGTTGATGCCCGTATTATTGAATTAGCGACAATTTTCGCCATTGATATTTGTGCGTATGTTGTCATGAGCAATCACTTGCATGTAGTGATTAAAGTGGACGCAGATAAAGCAAAAAACTGGTCAGATAAAGACGTACTGATTCAGTGGCACAAAGGCTTTAAAGGTACCTTACTGACACATAAGTTAGTCAAAGGTGAAGACCTGAATGAATTTGAATTAATGACGGTAAATGACAGTATCACCCAATATCGACAACGCTTAATCGATATTAGCTGGTTTATGCGCTCACTCAGTGAGCCGATAGCCCGAATGGCCAACAAAGAAGATAAGTGCACAGGCAGGTTCTGGGAAGGACGCTTTAAATCTCAAGCACTATTAGATGAAGCCGCAGTATTAGCTTGTATGGCTTATGTTGATTTAAATCCTATTCGCGCCCAAATGGCCACCACACCCGAAAGCTCAGACTATACCAGTATTCAGCGTCGAATAAATTCAGCGATAAAAGGTGAGCAACCAACAGAATTATTGCCTTTTGTGGGTAATGAGCGCTTAAACATACCTAATGGGTTAATGTTCAGTGTAAAAGACTACATCGTACTGGTTGAAGATACTGGTAGGATTATTCGACAAGATAAGCGCGGTGCCATTAGTTCAAGCAGCCAAGATATTCTTAATAGACTCAACATCCCTGCCGAGAACTGGCTAAAAATTACTACCGAGTTTGGCGCGTTATTCAAAGGCGCAGTAGGGGCTTTACCTGCATTAACTGACTATTGTGAACATTTAGACCGAAAGCGACGACAAGGCGCTTCAAATTGCCAGCGCTGGCTGTGTGCTTAAGGCTTAATGTCGAGAAAACTATAATGTATTTTGACACTTTGGTTGGTATCAATCAGCTAGTGTTGCCTTCATTTTGGCCTATAAGCTGATTATCAAGTTTAAAAACTTATTTACTGTTTAAAAGGATGTATTTTTGTTTTTGTATAGTCATAAAAGGCTATCGTAATTCAAGTGAAAAGGCAGTAAGTTATTTCATTATAAAAATGGGTGGCATTGTTGGCAGCATTGTTGGCAGTAAGTTATTTCATTATAAAAATGGGTGGCATTGTTGGCATTTCGTATCGTTGTTAAGGATAACAAATGCAGTATTCGCAATTATCTAAACAGTATAAATTTATCAATCCAGTAGGGCTGCCAGAGCAATTACGCATTGCCACTAAAAGGCATTATTTTTGTAAGGCGTTTTGTTTTCTTGGGCTAATACCTCTGTGTGCATCAGTGCTAATGACTTTAACACTTGATGGAAACCAGCAACTTTTTTATCAAGCTGTGGTGGCATTATTATTACCGACGCTAATATTATTAGGTTTGTGCCAACACTACCTCGTGTTTGACCGCGCAATTAATCAACGTTTTGTGCAATTACAATTGTTAGGTTATTGCTTTAAAAAAAATAACTGTGAGTCACTGCAGTCAACTGAATTAATCTTGCTGCATAATGTTAATGACAGAAGCCAATACTGCATGAGATTAAACGGTACCAGCTATATGATTGGTACTCTTGAAGAAACATCTGAGCTTGTGTTATTTATTTCACAAAATTTTAATATTACAGCAAAAGAGCAAGTTACTGACTTTCCTAACATCCATACTTTAGATACTCATGTGCCAGCCGCATCATTGGCTGAATCGGGCTCTCAAGGCATTTATACCATGGATATGCCTACCTCTAACTCTAACTCTTTGCATAAAGCTAATGCCAAGCAGACAAATTCCATTGATTCACCGTCAATGTTTATCCAACCACTTTGGCAAGTTCGTATTGGATTAAGGCTGTTATACCCATTACCTTTTATATTGTTATTTTGCTTTTCCATGAAATACATCGGAGGCTTATAGCATGTTTTTCAAACCACTATCGCCAACAAAGGCCGTTATGGCCAAGACTCGTTTACACATTATCACCCGAGTGTTTTTTAGCTGTGTGTTTGCTTGTATGCTTTTAATTGTCATGGTGGATATTGCGCAACACACATATGATGAGGTGTTCATGTATTCAACTCTTGCGCTACTCTGGTGGCATTTCACATTTGCAAAGCGACAAGTCACATTTGATCTTCAAAGCCAGCAAATCACCACCAAAATCAGCTCTCTCTATTTATTAACTCAGCAGGTTATTCCCATCAGGAATATTGCAGCGCTGCAATTACGCCGCAGGGCAAGTAGTAATGGCGGTCGTGCTTACGAGTTATTAATCGTGATGCACACCCAAACTGAACCGTTAAGGTTTGAGTATGGGGGATTATATCGAATGCAATCTCTAGGCAAGCAAATAGCAGATTTCTGCAACATACCGTTTATAAATCAGTTAGATTAACAAGACATGTGAGCTCAAACCGCTAACCGACTCATTTTGTTGTTAAGCGAGTACAAGCACATAATGGACATAGTGACCTAGGCTAGTCGTATCAATTAAACTACGTCACTTTGTTTTTTTAATGCCTAAAAAATATTAAAGGGATTTAATGAGTTATAAAATTATTAAGCAGACGGATGAGCATATTGTGCTGCAAGATACTGGTGGCATCATCGATTTCATTTTTGGAATAGTGTTTGCGTCACTTGGCGCAGGGGTTATATATTTAGGTTGGTTTGGCTACCAAGATACCGGTGAGATATTCATGCCACTCATTATAGCCCTCGTCGGCAGTTGTTTATTCTTTCCTATGTTTAAGCGTAACCGATTAACGATTGATGCGACACGTAAAGAGGTGGTGAAAACCAAGTCCTGGTTTGGTATTACCAGCAATAAAGAAATAGTCACGAATAGCGGTTTATCTTTACTAGAAATGTCTGGTTTCATTACCGGTGAATTTAACGCTTTTTTTGATCGTCAAGAAATAGTTAGGCATCATTATGCGCTTAAGTTTTATAGCTTCCCTGAATGGCATATCACTATCAGAAATGTATCAACCATGATCAATATTGTGATGTTTTTTGAAAAACACTTTGATACCGATTTGGCATTAGTTGTTCAACATAAAAGGCACAAATTTAGTACCAAAGGGTTATTAAAAGACCATAAGCCGACTGCACTTCCAACAGGTGATTTAGTACATGAATCAGGCTTTCAGCAACTAACTATCGGCGGCATGCCTTTTACATCATTAAGATTTTGGTTGTTTGCGATGAGTACCATAGGCATATCATTTTTTATTTCGATATTTATATTATTCTTTTCTGAATCCGTTTTTACGCCTTATGTATCCTTGCCAGTTCAATATGCTTTATCAGCGTTACTGATTGGGTTTTTTTCTTGGGTATTTTTTTACCGCGCAGCGGGGACAAAACTCAGAATTTATAATGATACTTTGATTGTTAAACATGGTGTGTTTAACGAAAAAACCTATAAACGTTCAGATATCATTGGTGTAGTAAACATTACCCGAAATACGTATTTAGTGACTCGATTAGGTGCCGAATGGTTAGCTTTTAGATTACCAACAGAGCACAGCTATGCGATTCACAGTTGGTTAATGCCATATCTGAAACGCTAAATACTGGATCTATTATAAGCATTTATTTAAATCTCAACTAACAGGATGTTATCGATGAACATGATGAAAAAAGCCAGCTTACTGGTGGCCATGACTACTGCCATTACCACAATGAGTTTTGCTGCATTGGCGAGTAACCAAGCTGCTATTGATGCATTTGAAGCTAAAACCAAACCCATAGCACAAGATGCAAAAGTGCTATCCGATAAGCAGCTAGTCTTGATGCAAGAGTTTAATCAGCTTATGGATTCTGGCAATGCGTCGGCTGTATTCCAAAGTGGCAAGGTGCAAGAATTACAAGCACTCGGTGAGCAGACGTTGGTGCAAGCTAGGTTGTTTGTAAAAGAGTATGAGCAGTTTTTATCGCAATTACCTGAAACATCTACCTGCTATTTGCCTGAAAACGTCACAGAATATAACAATCTCATTGATGAGGTCTCTGCTAATAACCAGTCGTTATCTGAATTGAGCGCTACAGTATCACCCGGCGATGATGCAGGTGCCACCATGGCATTATTAAATGTACAAATGCATGCAGGACGGGTTAGCTCTTTTGTGCAAATGTTTCAGCTGGTGAAAATATGTTATATAACCGAAGCCATGGGTTACACCAAGCAAGATGTTGAGCGTATGGAAGCTGAAGAAGATGGTGATGAGCTGTAATGCCAGTATCTAATATGTCACTTTACATATTGGCAGTGTTTACTTTGTTGATTGTTAATAAGTAACAGGTTATTGAGTTGGATGGGGTGTATGACTATAGCAGTCATTCTATCTAGCATATTTAGTGCATTAGGGATTCATCATTTTTATGGCAGCAGAACGGTCCTTTGTCTATGGTGTGTTTGATTTAGTCTTAGCGATTGTTGGTCGTTTTATTGATAAAGAAAACGATATGATTAAAGCAGGCTAATATTTGTGGCTTGATGATAAAAAACCATTAGCTTTTGCTAATGGTTTTTTACATTGCGAGTAAGCAATAAGCCTCTTATGGTGTTGTTTTTAGTGACAATAAATGATTGTATAATATTTGGGTAAAGCGTTCTGAATTGTCATAAGTCATCATTAGTTGATTGTTTGCGTCTTTCGTGTCGAAAGCTTTATTTAAATTGACTTCAATTAACTGTTGATCTGCAACTAAATAATATGTCGGAAGAATGTGCTCAGCAACTTTGTCATTTATAGCGTCCTCAGTTGTAATAATTAATGGCTGATTACTTGGGCTAATGCTGCGTTCTACTGTAAATGTCGTTTCTGGTTGCAGGTTAATATCAAGCAGAGTGATCTTACTTTGTTGCTCATCGACGATGATAAACTCTGGATATAAACTATCAAATTGTGCTCTAGCGATATCATCAACTGTGATCATATCAGCCGTCTCGTAATCAGGAAGGTCGTAGATTTCATAATTATTGACTTCACGACACATGACATCAGCTTCTTGAGATACGTTTATAGAATATAATGTTTGTGGCCAATTTAGCGTGTTGAATTTAAGACTATCAGGAATAATGTTAAGTATTGAGCTCCAGCTATCACTTGGTGTGAGTATTTTTTCTACATTAATAGTGACATTAACATCTGTTGATTCATACACTGTTTTGTAACTATTACCATCTATAAACGGTTCAGGCGTCGGCAATGGTGCAATGGTATACCAACCGTTATGGGTTGTGTTCCAGCATTCAATTTCTATTTCTTGCTCATCTATATCTTTAGGGAATTCGGTAACATACCCAATTCCGTCAATAGAGGCTGATCCTATAACTGTCTTTCCTGTCTCATCATTGTCTAGTGAGAATGTGCTGAACTGTGACAGCAACGCTAGCGATAAGGTATTAGTGAAACCTTTATCATTAATGATATTACCTAGCACAACATCCCAATCGTTTTGTGACAAAATACGTGAATCAATAGGTAATTCTGTAAATCCTAATGCGATAGCTGAATCACTAAAGAGTATATTTGCGGCTAAAGTAAATATGTCGTCTGAGAAGAACTCTTCGATAGAAAGGCCGCTATCACTTAATATTTGCCAAAGCTCTGCATAAGTCGCAGCAAGAATTTTTTCTGCTGCGATTAAGTTTGGAATTTGAGTCGCGATGACTTGCTGTAAATAAGCAATGGCATAGTCTATGCGCATAAAGTTAGCTGAGGCTGATGTTTCCGCTGAAATAGAATACAAGGTGTCTGCATCTAATTGATACAAAATAGCCAATAGAGTGTCTAATTCAGCCGATAATTGACTAATATCACTGTTAGACAGACTTTGACTCTTCATCTCAATCACCCGAGAGAGTTTAATATGGGTCAGGTTATTAATCGCGCCATTGTACTGTGGGCTAGCGATTAAAGTGCCTTTTCCTGCGTCACTAACGATAGATTTTGGCGCAGAGCGGGTGGTTGGATTTTTAACCTTAAGTGCTAAAGAGCGGGCTTGGATTGCTTGTGTTGCTGTCGCCGCCTGCCAGTTAGCCACTAAATAATAGTCTGGGGTTTCGACTTCGCTCTTCCAATCAATTTGATAGTTACCGTCAACATCTGTAATAGTAAAAGGTTCATCACTATCACAGGCTAAGTTTTGGTTTAAATCGGCGCAAACAGTCGCACCAGATAATGCACCTTGATATACCGCTAAACCGTTTACCTGGTGAGTGTATTCTGATGCTACTGGCGGCGTAGTAATCGGGGGAGGTGTACCTGAATCTGGTTGCGTGATTTCGGTATTAGAATCGTCGTCAGATGAACCGCAACCGACTAAGAGTGCGCCAGAGATTAATATGGCTAATATGCTTTTATGGTGCATTAATGTGTCCTTACATTATGAGGTGAAATGTTTTCACCTGTTATAGAAAATTCTAACGAGTGAATATTAAGTAACTTAGCTATATATCTCTTAAGGGATACATAGGTGAGTTTATTTTCGGTTTTAGTTGAATTGTTAGGTGTAAATAAGTTAACCGGCAGCGAAAGCAAATAATTGGCCACGGTTTTTAATCTTGGTTTTTTTATAAATATTCTGTACGTGCATTTTGACGGTATTAACAGAGATGTTGAGCTCTTTGGCCATTTCTTCGTTGGTTAATCCATGCAGTATAAGTGATAAGACTTGTTGTTCTTTTTTTGTGGTGACGGCAAGTATTTTGGCGCGATTACCTGATGATGGAATACGCTTTCTTTGGAGGATGTATTTAGAAACGGCTTTAGGGTTAAAGCTAATGTCGCCATCTTGCACTTGTTTAATGCTTTGTATTTGATGAGCGATAGAGTCAGAGACACTAATGGCGCCATGAAATCCAGATGAAATAAGGATAACTTCTAGTTCTACATTCAAAGCAGAACAAAATGCAATGTGCAGGTCGCTTTTAAATAATTCAGCAGATAAGTAACCAATTTCTTGTAATGGATTATCAAGATAATGGACCATAATGGCGCTGCCATTTTCGGCATTTGATGCAGCAGACAATTCTGATAACGCGCAGTTCGCATTGGTTGGAATTAAGTTAAATTCAATCAAACTAGCGAGATTTTGAAATTGTCCATGAAGATGGACAGGGAAATCTACGATTATAAGGTTATTGCTGAACATGTCACATTCCTTGTTTAAAAACCCAGCGTCCGTTTGCTGTTGTTTTATACTTTTTCGATGTTTGTTTGTGCTATTTATTGAAAACTTGCAGCAACACTAGCATGTATCAAATCAATAAAAAATGCATTTTGTGTAATCTATTAGCATGAGTGATTATACAATGTTTACTGTAAACCGATGTTTTATTTACATTTGAGCAATATTGATTGTTTAAATAATGCTCAGAGCAGTATCCTACAACATAAAAAGACTATTGCATACGGTAAAATGATTATTTTTAACCCGTAAGCTTATCCTAAGCGGTGTATCACTTATGCTGTTTTTTTGGATCAACGTTTAGGTTTTCTTGAATGACTTGGTTTACCTTTATTCGCCACCGGCTTTTTAGGTTTCGCGCCTCGACCTTGCATAAAGTGCTCTGGACCTTCAATTTTATCTCGTAAACTTTGAGTCGGCTTTTTCTTGGCTTTTTTGGGCGCGTTTTTGACTTCTGAAGATGAATGTTCAATTAACTTCATTAGCGTGCTGAGTTCTTGCTCATCCAAATCGCGCCATTCTCCTACAGGCAGCCCTTTAAGCGACACATTCATAATTGACTGACGTTCTAGCTTGGTCACTTCAAAGTTGAAATGTTCGCACATTCGACGAATTTGACGATTAAGCCCTTGCACTAGAATTATTTTAAATACGAACGTTGAAACTTGTTCAACTTTACATTTTTTAGTGATGACACCTAACATCGGCACGCCTGCTCGCATACCTTGTAAAAATGCTTCGGTGATCGGCTTATTAACCGTGACCACATATTCTTTGTCGTGATTGTTGCCTGCGCGGAGAATTTTATTGACTAAGTCACCATTGCTGGTGAGAAATATTAACCCTTGTGAATCTTTGTCTAAACGACCAATCGGAAATACGCGTTCGCTGTGGTTTACAAAATCGACAATATTATCGCGTTCGGTATTTTCGGTGGTACTCACAATACCTACTGGTTTATTAAGGGCGATGAAAACAAGATCGGCTTCGTCTCGAGGGGCGATATCGTGACCATTCACTTTGACTTTATCGCCAAATTCGACGCTGTCACCAATTTTGGCGCGTTTACCGTTGATAAAAACATTACCTTGCTCAATGTAGCGGTCTGCTTCACGGCGTGAGCAAATACCACTCTCACTAATGTACTTATTTAGACGGGTTGCAGATTCACTCATGGTGGTTCCTTTATCAACATAAACGCACTGCAAAGGCAGGCTGGATCGGCGCAGATAATATCATAAAATAACCGGACAAAGAGCTGTTTGATAAACGTTTATTATCAGTCGTTGAGGTTTCCTATGTCATATAGGTGAGTATCACAAATCAAAACCCAGTTGCGTTGTGGTGTGCTGTTGTTGAGGTAATAGGTTAATGTCGGCTAATACTGATGCACTGTGTGCCAACTGTTGTTGCAGTAAACTGTACAAATCGACCGCTAATTGCGGTGCATTGTGATTGTCTGGGGTGTGGATAAACAAATAGGGTTGTTTGTTTTGCGCGATCCATAAAGGCAGCTGTTTAAGCCAGTTTTGGAAAAAATGTATATTGGCTTCCGCTTGCGGATGACCAATAAAGCGCACCACAGGATTGTTTGCGGTTGCAATGGCGTGTACTGGCACTTTAGGCTTTTTTTGGTGGGCATCTATCACTGCGGCTGTGGTTGGCGCGGCCGCAAAAACAGGCCTCGTATCCATAATGATACGATTGCAGTTATTGTCGATGAGTAAGCGGTTTAATGCTTGCTCTGCTTCACCTTTAGCAAAAAAGGCGCTATTACGTACTTCGACGCCATAGGTTAGGCCTTGTGGTACTTGAGTTAAAAATTGCGCTAACTGTGGCAACGATTGTGGCCCAAAACTGGCCGGAAGTTGAATTTTCCACACCCCGGTTCGGTTAATTAGCGGTTCCATTACGCTAAAGAATTGTTGTAGGGCCGGCCCTGCATGTTGTAGCTGTAATTCATGAGTGATGTGCTTGGGCAGTTTAAAGGTAAATTTAAAATCGTCATGGGTTGCGGCGTACCAATTTTGTACATTCTGTAACGACGGCGTGGCATAGAAAGTAGTGTTACCTTCAACGGTATTAAATATTTCGGCATAGCGCGCGAGGCGATGTGCTTGGCTATTGCCGTAGACGGTTTGTTGCCATTGGTTTTGTGACCACATGGCTAAACCTAATCTTAATGGCGGATAAATAGTCGCTGTTGAAGTGCTATTGTCCAAAACAATCCTTAGACTTGGGTAAGTGTTTTATATAAAAATATCGATATTGTGCTAATAAGGTCTTTAATGGGCTAAAAAACAACATTTAGTTATTTTTGTCTATATCTAATGGCTTTACCCATCTGATAAAATTATCACAATTAGTTACGCGATGTATTGAACATCTCAACCAAAAGTTAAATGGTGCGTTATTGTGATTTTATGCGTTAGATGGAGAGTTTGTGTCTAGTCCACATACAGACAGTCAGTTTGATAATTATCGACCTAATACATCTTCCGCCAAACCGGCTCCGGTTCGTCGCAGTAAAGCGGGTTGGTTATTCATCGTATTATTGTTAGCAACAGCCTATCTGATCGAGTTTGAGGTGCGGACATCGTATTATCAATCTTATTTTTTGCATCAATATGCGACTAAATTAACCTATAAAGTACGTGATTATCGCAGCGATGCAGTGATTTATCCTAAGTATGGTCCTTTTGATGATCGCCATGGTTATAGCCAATTACCGCAGAAAATAGCGCGTTTAATTGAGCGTAATTATCAAATCACTCAGCAAGTGGCATTTTCACCAATGTTGATGGATTATACCAATATTGGTTTTTTCCCGCCGTATCATGAAAAAGCCCAATCAGGCTTAATGATAAAAGATTGCCGTGACATGACGGTATTCGATTTCTCCTATCCTAAACGAGTGTATCAAGACCAAGATAAAATCCCTGACCAAATCATTAATACCTTATTGTTTATCGAAAACCGTGAAATGTTGAGTCCAGAAGCTAAATACAATCCTGTGGTTGACTGGCCTCGATTTGTGTTGGCTGCCGCCAGCCAGGTAGCGGGTATTTTTGGGGCTGATATGTCTAAAGCAGGTGGCAGTACCTTGGCCACCCAAATTGAAAAATTTAGGCATTCTAACCACGGCTTAACCTTGAGTATTAAGGATAAGTTATTACAAATTGGTTCGGCAATTGTGCGAGTGTATCAGCAGGGTGAAAGCACCATTGGCGCTCGCCAACGTATCGTACAAGATTATCTCAACACAGTGCCATTATCATCGGCGCCTGGTTTTGGTGAAGTTCATGGTATTGGTGATGGCTTATGGGCCTGGTTTAAAACAGATTTTAATCAAGCTAACCAAATACTATTGAGCCGTCATACTCAGCAAAATGCTGCTGAGCGTGGCAAGGTGTTTCGTCAAATCGTGGCCTTAATGATTGCTCAGCGTCGGCCATCGTATTACTTACGCCAAGGTCATGAGGATTTAGAATCGTTAGTAGACAGCTATTTACGTTTACTGGGCGGTGATGGTCTGATTGAAACGCAATTGATGGTGTCGGCACTTGAGCAAACATTACAATTTAATTCTAGTAAGTTAGCGGCGACTAACCTCGCTAACAATAAAGGGGTTAATGCGGTACGTATTCGCACTGCGGGTATGTTGGGATTAAGTTTATTTGATCTCGATCGCTACGATTTATCGATTAACAGTACCTTTCATGGTGACTTGCAACAACAAGTTAGTGATTACTTACGTAGTTTAGCTCAGCCCAGTTCGGCTGAACGTATCGGACTACTGGGTGAGCGTTTACTGTCTGTGCAGCAGTTAGATAAAGTGTTGTACAGCTTTACCTTATATGAAAGCACCGACAGCGCCAATCGGGTACGGATTCAAACCGACAGTATTGATCAGCCGTTTGATATTAACGAAGGCAGTAAGTTGGAGCTTGGTTCAACGGCTAAGTTACGTGTATTAGCGACATATTTAGACATTATTGCCGAATTACAACAGCGTTTTTCGGCAATGACGGTGGCTGATTTACGCCAAGTGGATGTGGAACGTAAAGACCATATTACACGCTGGGTAGTTGATTATTTAATTACTACCCGAGACCGTAATTTAACCCGAATGTTAGATGCAGCACTGCAGCGCGAATATTCGGCTTCACCAGAAGAACGTTTCTTCACCGGTGGTGGTTTGCATGTATTTAACAATTTTAATAAAAAAGAAAACAGCCGCGTACCAACATTATATCAAGCATTGCAAGAGTCAATAAACTTGCCTTTTGTGCGCTTAATGCAAGACATTGTTAATTACAGTAGTAGTTATAACAGTGAAGGCAGTGTGTCGCAGTTATTGCGTAACGACAAAGATCCGCGCCGTGAAGAATACCTAAAAGCATTTGCTAAGCGTGAGGGCAGTTCGTTTGTAAAACGTTTTTATCGCAAGTATCGTCAGCTTGCACCAGAGCAACGTCTTGAGGTGTTATTTGATGGTATTCAACAACAAGAGCACAAGTTAACGGCGGTTTATCGTTATTTAAAACCTTACGATGGTGCCCGTGAGTTAAAGATTTTTCTTGCAGGGCGTTTACCAGCAAAAACCTTTACTGATAAACAAATTAATGTGCTGTACAACAAGTATGGCGAAGAAAAGTTCAATTTGGCTGATCAAGGCTATATTGCGCGGGTGCACCCGTTAGAGCTGTGGGTATTACGTTATTTAAATGACTATCCAGAAACGGGTCTTACTCAAGTATTAGAGGATGCGCAGCCGCAGCTACAAGAAGTATATCGCTGGCTGTTTAGAACGCGTCATCAAAATGCACGTGATGTGCGTATTCAAGTGATGTTAGAAGTTGAAGCTTTTTTAAGTATTCATCAGCGATGGGTGAGAATGGGTTATCCGTTTGAATACATGGTGCCTTCATTAGGCTCAGCTTTAGGCAGCTCGGGCGACAGACCTGCAGCATTGGCTGAGTTAATGGGTATTATTCAAAATGATGGCTATCGTTACCCTACAGTGAGAATTGATGAGCTGCAGTTTGCCAAGGACACACCATATGAGGTGACATTGGCTAATAATAAGCAAACAGTAACGCGGGTGATGCATCAAGAAGTTGCGCGAGCGTTGAAAAAAGCACTGGCAAATGTGGTCGAAAATGGCACTGCGAGAAGACTCAAAGGCAGCTTGGTGGATAGCAATGGCCAGGCTGTTGTTATGGGTGGTAAAACGGGTACTGGTGATAACCGTATTGCGACTGAAATTCGTAATGGCCGTAAAGTGTCTTCAACCGCTATAAACCGTACTGCAACGTTTGTGTTCTATTTAGGCGATCGTCACTTTGGTACCTTAACGGCGTTTGTGCCAGGGGAGAAGGCCGACGACTTTAGCTTTACTTCAGCACTGCCATTACAAGTACTTAAAGGCATGATGCCGATTTTATCACCGATGATAAACCAGCAAGAACAGTGTCAAACTGGTTTATAAATGATGAATCCAGCTTGCTGCGATCAACAAAAAAGCCCATGCTGTAAAGTATGGGCTTTTTGTTCGAATTAACATGTTGTTAAACGCTAAAAAGACTGAGCATAACAATAATGTGGCATACTACAGCAGCACTGGTTAATATTGTGCGTAATGTGAGGTAGCTGGTGGTGGTTGATAATTGTTTGGCTTTAAATTCAATATACAATAGATACAGATAACCACTGGCGAGTAGGATAAGCGCGGATAATGCAAATGGTGTTAACAGTGCAATCCAACAAGCGAGAGCGATGATATTACTAATGATAAGTAACTTAGCGATGTTGTCATCTAAGGTTAATATAACCGCTTTGCCCCACAGAGTACCGGCAACAAAACTTAAAATCACTGCGCTATAGCTAACAAACCCTAGCATAGTATGTTCGGGTGCTAATAGGCTATGATTGAAGGCTAATACACTGAGAATAATAAAAGGTAAAAGGCCAGCAAAGCCCAACCATTGCCATGTTTTAATGCTTTTCATCCTGTAGTCCTTTAATGCATGTTGATACGGTTATTCATCGTCAAGCGTGTCGATGAATGAGAGTATATAACCTCAATTATGGATAATAAACGGTCATCAAACAGGCATTTCCGCTATCAGTGTTGAATCGACTTACAATAGGCGAGCTATTGATACGTCCAATATGCCTTGTTAGCAAAACACATGGCAAGTTTGATATTGCAGACTTGAATTAAACCCGTTTTTAACGATTTATCCCATCTCTTTTTAGAGCTGAGGTTATCTATAATATAAATGATCTTGGTGACACAACATAGAAAAGGCGAACCCGAAATGAATATTTCTCTTCATCCCATTACTGAAGCAGATTTAGATATATTGTTTGAATTTGAAAACGACCCTATTGCTAATAAAATGGCAGATTTTGTGCCGCGTAAACGTAAGGCTTTTAACCTGCATTGGCAGCAAAAAGTATTGGCTAATGAAAAGGCGATAGCGCAAGGGATTTGGATCGATGATGTTTTAGTGGGTAATGTTTTATCGTGGATTAATACCGACGCAGCAGCAAAGTCCGACCCACAAATGCGTTTAGTTGGGTATTGGATTGGACGTGAACATTGGGGCAAGGGCATTGCCACAAAAGCAGTGGAAATGTTTTTAAAGCAATTTATTTCGAGCCCAGTTTTTGCTTATATCGAGAAACAGAATCAAGGCTCAGTGGCAGTGGCGTATGCCAATGGCTTTTTCGACGTTACAGCGCAGTATCCGCAATTAATCAGTAAAGACAATTTACGTTTATTCAGACGTGGTAACGTTTAATATTCTCGTGGATTAATGATTGCCGCCGCCACATCCACCGCAACAACTGCCACCATTAGCTTGTTTTTTGGTAGTATTTTCAGCCTGAGATACTTTTTCTGTTGCAGAGTTCGAGTCTGTTACAGCAGTGTCCTGGGCTGTAGGTGCCACATTGCTAACTGGTTCAGCTTGCTTGGCAGGCTTGAAAATACCGCTAATTGAAAAACTCATGGTGATACCTCGTTATGGGAGCTGATTGTGTAATGTTGTGATGAAATCTAGTGGCTAAATTTAAACATGTTTTTTATTTGCATGTTTAAATTGTATAAGGCTTACTTTTTTAGTCAAGTGATATCTGCCGCAAAAAGCTCGACCTGCTTAAGATGTGTTGAGTATCACATTTAACTGCCGTGTTAATTAACGATAATCCAAGCAAACACTGCCTAGAGCCTTTGTTTTCATCTGAATGAGCGTGATAAACTGCCCATCCACATGTTTGGAGTTTTTATGTCTTTTGCAGATTTATCGTTACATCCCATATTGATTAATCGTCTAGCTGAATTGAAATATCAGCAACCTACGCCGATCCAACTACAGGCTATTCCGGTTATTTTAAGCGGTAAAGACGTGATGGCGGGGGCGCAAACGGGCACCGGGAAAACGGCTGCTTTTGCATTACCGTTACTGCATCAACTATTGACTCATAAAGATGCTTTAGTCGCTCAGCCAGATACTCAATATATTCATTTAACCCCTATTACCGCGCTTGTATTAGTCCCAACTCGAGAGTTAGCCCAGCAAGTGCACAGTAGTATTGAGCAATATGCTTATGGCAGTTCAGTCACTAGCGTGATGGTTTATGGTGGGGTTAGCATTGGTGAACAAATCCGCCTGTTAGCCAATGGCACTAATATTTTGGTGGCGACTCCAGGGCGGTTATTAGACTTGCTGCGTAAGCGTGCGTTGTCATTGTCGCAATTAACCCATTTGGTATTTGATGAAGCCGATCGCATGCTGGACATGGGCTTTAAAGATGAAATTGTCGAGGTGCTTAAGCGTTTACCAAGTACACGACAAACATTACTATTTTCAGCCACCTTAGATGACCGTATGCTCAGTTTTAGCCGACGCTTATTACGCTCACCACAAGTGATTGAAGTGGCTCAGCGAAATACCACCGCCAGCAGTATTGTTGAGCGAGTGTTTAATGTCGACGCTAACCGAAAATGCGCCATGCTGTGTCATTTAATCAGCCAAGAAGGTTGGCAGCAAAGCTTAATATTTAGCCGCACCAAACAAGGTGCTGATGCACTGGTAAAGCAAATGAATCAAGCTGGTGTAGCGGCTGAAGCATTTCATGCTGACCTAACTCAAGCAGCACGTGAACAAGTATTAGCAGCATTTAAAGCCGGTGATGTGGCCGCGTTAGTCGCCACCGATGTGGCTGCTAGAGGGTTAGATATTAACGAGTTGAATTATGTCGTTAATATGGAGTTACCGTTTCAAGTTGAAGACTACGTCCACCGAATAGGCCGCACAGGCAGAGCAGGTAAAGCAGGGCAAGCTATTACATTATTAAGCATCGATGACGAGCCATTATTAACTAAACTAGAAGCCTTTTTAGACCGACGTTTACCACAGCAATGGCTGGCAGGTTTTGAGCCAGACCTTGATTTAATTGCTCCAGTTACCCGTAAAACAACCAAATCTGCATTAAAACAACAAGCACGTAAAAAGGCATTAGCGGCATCTTCACGCGGTAAAAAACGCTAACATGAGTTTTATATTGATTCCATCACACATGACAGTGTGGTGAGTGTCTTTTTACTGCCACATTAATGTCATCTAGTTTGAACCGAGTTGTCACATTAGACGCTTATCTTAACTGACAAATAATTATACCTATATTTGATCCGTTATTTTCAGAGCATATCTAAGGACAATTTATGAGCAAGGCGACATTTGATCCAACTCGTTTTAACAACAGTAAAAATACCCCCTTCAATGAAGTGATGGATAATCATCTATCACGTCGTAATTTTGTTAAGCGTGGTTTAGGCCTTAGTGCTATGACGGCGTTTGGTGGCTTCGGATTAAGTGCTTGTGGCTCTGACAATGACACCGTTGCAGAAACGCCAACAACGCCGACCACGCCAACAGCACCAACAAAAAGTTCTGCCGTATTAGGTTTTGAGTCTATTGCCGGTTCTAAAACCGATGCAGTTGCGGTAGCTGCTGGTTATTCAGCTTATGTGTTAGCACCTTGGGGAACACCCTTAAATTCGAAAGCTGCAGCGTGGAAAGCCGATGGCAGTAATACTGCTATCGATCAGGAAAACTCAGTAGGTATGCATCATGATGGTATGCATTTCTTCCCGTTGAATGATTCGGCAGATGACGGTTTATTGTGTATTAACCACGAATACATTGACCAGGATGCTTTACATCCAACAGGCCCAACGTTTGATGCTGATGGTAAGCGCACATTAATTGATGAAATCCGCAAAGAAATCAACGCCCATGGTATTTCAGTTGTACGTATTAAATTAGTTTCTGGACGATGGCAAGTGGTCGAAAACGACAGCCATAACCGTCGTTTTACTGGTGCAACCGTGATGGATATTGCTGGCCCACTAGCGTACAGCTCATACCTTGAAACGCGTTATTCGCCCGATGGCAGCCAAGCGCGCGGTACCTTAAATAACTGTGGTAATGGTTATACGCCTTGGGGCACTTATTTAACATGTGAAGAAAACTGGCCTGGTTACTTTGTTAATAAAGGCACCTTAACGCAAGAGCAAACCCGCATTGGTATTTCGACTTCTGACACTCGTTATGGCTGGAGCCATTTAGCCGGTGATGACGATGAACGTTTAGACGAATTTGCTCGTTTTGATGTGACGCCAACGGGCTCAAGTGCGACTAACGATTACCGTAACGAAGCCAATGGCCACGGTTATATTGTTGAAATTGATCCATACAATCCTAACTCGCGCGCCATTAAGCGTACTGCATTAGGTCGCTTCCGCCACGAGGGCTGTGCCTTTGGTAAACTTGAAGAAGGCAAACCAATCACATTCTATTCAGGCCATGATTCTCGTTTTGAATATCTGTATAAGTTTGTTTCTGACGCAGCGTGGGATCCAGCAGATGCTAACAGCACTAACCGCTTAACAGTAGGCGATAAGTACATGAATGCCGGAACCTTATACGCGGCTAAGTTTACCGAAGATGGTGTCGGTGAATGGTTACCGCTGACGTTAGATGGGGTGACTGCCGACGGAAGCACGCTTGCGAGTAGCTTTGACTCACAAGCCGCGATTATATTAAATACCGCTGGCGCCGCTGACTTAGTGGGAGCTACACCAATGGATCGTCCAGAATGGATAACTGTCGATCCATTTACAGGAACGGTATACCTAACGTTAACCAACAACAGTAAGCGTACCGACGGCACCAACCCTGCAAACCCACGTTTAAATAACAACTTTGGTCATATTATCCGTTGGGATGAAGGTGATGCAGCAACGGAATTTAGCTGGGATATCTTTATATTCGGTTCACCTGCAGATGGTGATGCTGAGACTAACTTATCTGGCTTAACTGACTTAAACCAGTTTGCTAGTCCAGACGGTTTGGCGTTCGATCAACGTGGTATTTTGTGGGTGCAAACCGACAATTGTGCCTCTGAAGTTACCGAAGAAACCAACGATCAAATGTTAGCGATTGTGCCATCAACGATGGTAGATGCAGACGGTAACCAACAAGTGGTAACGGCTGAAAACCAAACTCAGCTTAAGCGTTTCTTTGTTGGCCCTAACGGCTGTGAAGTGACTGGTTTTGCCATGTCGCCAGATTACACCGCAATGTTTGCCAATATTCAGCATCCTGGCAACTGGCCATACTCTGATAGAGCAGATGAAGAAACGCCTGCAGGCACAACGGTTCGTCCACGTGCGGCCACAGTGATGTTTATTAAAGATGACGGCGGTGAAATCGGCGTTTAATGTAAACCACTGTCTCTGGAGGTCACTAACCTTGCTTTAGTCTTGTTTATGACTTTAAAAGCGTATATTAACCCTGGTAGACTTGTTCTATCAGGGTTTTATTTTTCTGTGTTCAAAATCTAATGATCAGTTCTAATTATCAGCTTTAATTATTAATAGTCTATTTACAAGGACAGCCATGCTAAATGGAATTCATCACGTCGCGATTATCTGTGCCGATTACCCACGTTCAAAAGCATTTTATACGCACGTTTTAGGGTTAAAAGTTATTGCTGAGCATTACCGCAAAGCACGGGATTCTTACAAGCTTGATTTAGCTTTGCCCGATGGTAGCCAAATTGAGTTATTTTCATTTAATGGTGCGCCGCCAAGACCCAGTTATCCCGAAGCCCAGGGCTTACGTCATTTAGCGTTTAAAGTTGATGCTCTCGATGTGGTAGTGGCCCATTTGCAGCAGAACAACATCTCAGTCGAACCCGTTCGTATTGACGAATATACCGGTAAACAATATACCTTTTTTAGCGATCCAGACGGTTTACCGTTAGAGCTTTATCAAGTCAGTTAACTTATGTCGATAAAACCGCTGTATCCGAGCGGTATTCAAGCTGTTATTAATGAAGCTTTTTATCAATAAACGCAGTTATCAATAACGGCTACCTATCTGCTTATTTTGTCCTTTTGTTAGTTTAATTTCATATTCAATGAATCTTTACACAAATGATAATGATTTGTATTTGCGATCTTTGTTTCATTTATGTAAAGTGCATCACATAAATGAAATTTAGTTAACGCTTATTAATAACAGGATGATGTTAAGCATGAAGTCGAGTAATTACAGTAAGTTATCGTTAGGTGCTCAAGCCGTTGCTGCAGCATTAGTATTCAGTAGCCCAGCGCTATATGCTGCAGACACCAAAAATGAAACTTGCGATAAGGATATATTGGCGAAATGTAAACCCGCGCAAACGGACGAATCAATAGAGCGAATTCGTGTTCATGGTGTGCAAAACTCGGTTTACATGTTTAATAACTCAGCCGACAAACGCCGAATGGCTGCACTTGTCGATACGCCTCAAGTGATTACCGTGTTAACTCAAGACCAAATTCAAGAGTCAGGAAATACGGACTTAAAAGACATTTTGTCAGCTCAAGCGGGTGTCACCCTTGGTACGGGTGAAAACGGTAATGCATTCGGTGATCGTTATATTATCCGTGGTCACGAAGCACGTAGCGACGTGTTTGTAGATGGACTTCGCGACCCTGGCATGACCACTCGTGAAAGTTTTGCCACCGAGCGAGTTGAAATTACCAAAGGTCCAAGTTCAACATTTGCTGGCCGTGGTTCATCAGGTGGTGCCATTAACAGTGTGACTAAAAAAGCCTCAGTAGCTTACGATTTTGGCCGTGTCGATCTGGGTATTGGTACTGACGATCACACTCGTCTAACGGTGGACTATAACTTACCGATATCAGACAAAGTGGCAGTACGCCTTAATGGCTTAGCGGCTGAAGAAGACAAGCCGGGCCGCGAAGGCATTACGAGTGAACGCCAAGGTGTTCAGTTATCGGGTGTGTATGAAGCCACCGATGCATTGTCATTTACCGCCGATGGTTACTACCTAGACGCGAAAGATGTGCCAGATTTAGGCAGTTATTTTGATCGAGATACTCGTAAGCCGCTAGAAGATATTCCTGTTTATGCTCAAGATGGTGACTTTCTAAATTCTAAGGTCACCACGTTTACCTTACGTACCGAATATGAGTTAAATGACAGCATTACGTTGTACAACGCCACACGCGTTGGACATACCGAAAATGGCTATATTACAACAGGTATGGGCGGCACAACGCGGGCCGATACCGACCCAACAGCGCCTGGTGCCAGCACCTTAACGCTTAGTACTCACCAAGGTAACCAAGATGTTGATTATGTCAGCACTCAATTCAACTTATTTTGGAACACTCAAGCACTGGGTTTTAATCACAAGTTAGTATTTGGCCTTGAATACACCGATGAAAATGTTGATAACGGCGTATATAGCATCACCAACAACAATGATGGAAATTGTTTGACCAATGGTCGCGGTGGCGTATCAGAGTCTTATTGTATTATTGATGGTGACGGCAATACTGTCGATAATATCGGCCAATTAATCAATCGCAGCTATGTTGATGGTGGATCAGATGCGATATACGACATCGAAACCGTGTCGGCATACATGATGGATACGGTAGAATTAACCGATCAGTTAGCATTATTTTTTGGTTTTAGACAAGACAGCTTTGATTACAGTAACAACACCACAGGTCGTGATGGCGAAGTGGATTATGCCTATTCCGATACCATGTATAACGGCAATATTGGCTTAGTTTACGACTTATCTGAAGATGCCAATATCTACGCCAATTACAGTACTGCTACCAACATCAACGGCGGTGAGTCTGACTTAGGTGCTAACTGTGGTTACGGTGGTATTTGTGGTACACAAGAGCAAGCTGCTGAAGCCGATGCCGAAATCGTTGAAAACCTAGAGCTTGGCACCAAGTGGATGTTGTTTGACGACAAAATGATGTTTTCAGCATCAATCTTCCAAATCACTAAAAGTGATGTAATGGAAAGTGTTGGCGACAGCTACTCAACTTTGGGGACACTTAATACCGGTAAAAACCGCGTTAAAGGTATCGAGTTTGGTATGGTCGGCAATATTACTGACAAACTCAGCATACAATTCTCGGCTGCCAAAATGGATTCTGAAATTTTAGAATCTTACAATCCAGCTAATATTGGTTTAGTACTGAGTAACTTTGCTGATGAAAGCGCTTATTTGCAACTGCGTTATGAGCTAACAGAGTCATTCGTATTTGGTGGTAGTTACACTTATCAAAGTGAAATGTATGGTGGACAACCAGATACTGCAGCAGGTTATGATAGCGACAATAGCCGTTACAGCATTGTGGTGCCTAACTATCAAGTAGTTGATTTATTTGCCAGTTACAATGCCACCGAAGATTTAACTTTCCGTGTCAACGTAGGTAACATATTGAACGAAGAATACTGGACGGCAGCTTATCGTTCTGGCTCATTTATGTACTTAGGTGACGCCCGTAATGCTAAATTGTCGATGACATATGAGTTTTAATTAAAGGTATTTGCATGATTGTTATTGAACAAATTCTCTCGAAACAGGATGTCGGTGCTTATCGTCAGCAACTGGCTGAATGTCCGTGGGGCGACGGTCGTAAAACCGCAATGGGGATGGCGGCGTCGGTTAAAAATAACAATCAAGCAGATGCGCAACACGCTAATGTGCGCCAACTGGCTAATCAACTACTGGCGCGTATTGGCGAAACGCCTAAAATTGTATCAGCAGCGTTACCGCATAAAATATTTCCGCCGTGCTTTAATCGTTATAGCGAAACTGAAGAGTATGGTTACCATGTCGATGCAGCCATCATGCGGATCCCCAATACCTCTGAAGTGATCCGCAGTGATGTATCCATGACGGTATTTTTGAGTGAACCCGAAGAGTATGACGGTGGTGAGTTAGTTATTGCCACTGAATTTGGCCAGCAGCAAATTAAATTACCTGCAGGATACGCCGTAGTATACCCGTCGAGTAGTTTGCATAAAGTGACCGCGGTAACCCGAGGGCAACGCGTAGCAGCTATTACCTGGATGCAAAGTATGGTTGCCGATGTGACTTTACGCCAAACCTTGTATCAGCTCGATCAAAGCATTCAAAACTTGATCAAAACCAATAACACAGATCGCGCCGAGTTAGATAACCTGCATAATGTGTATCATAATTTGATCAGGCAGTTTACCCAGCTGTAATAGCTCTAATGGGCTTTGAATGACGAGGTAATAATGGCTGGTTTTGAATTGTTAGCTTGTCTTAATGCCAATTAAAATCAATTGGTAAAAATAGTTAAGCGAGGGTGACTCAAAAAATGGTGATTCAAAAAAATGAGACTCAATAAAGGGGCGAGGTTACAAACAGCGGTATCTTCTGTCGAATAGACGGTGACAGTACGGTTGCTAACGCGTGCTATCACCGTTAATTTTATTAACTTACCACCATTTGACCGGTATAAAGTATAAAGTTACGTAATAATATGACGCCCAATAAACTTAGACATGCTGTTCCGGCAACATAGGAAAACTTGCGTTTTGAAGTGGCGGTCATAAATAAGTTCATCGCTAATGGGGCCGACAATCCTAGTCCCATAATGCCGAACCAGAATATAAATCCCCAAAAGCCTACTCCGATAGCATTGAATGCCGCAACCTTGCTTTGGCCACCACTGAAGACCAATCCTAGGAAGAAGGTGAACATAAGGAGTATCTCGCCTAAAATCAATGGGATCTCTATTTTATGAATAAAACGTACTTCAGCACCATTGGGATTGCCTTTGAGTAACACACCACCTAATAGTGATGCAGCGGCACCTGAAGACAAGCCAGAAGCTAAAAATAGTAAGGGTAATACTCCTGTATTCCACATCGGGAAGTGAGGTTGAGCCGATAATAAAAATCCGGTATAGGCACCTAGCGACACTGAGAAAATTACTAGTAAACCGGTTATACCTGCTTCATATCGCGCTAGCAGTCTGGTTAACGTACAGACGATTGGTAAATGTTTTTCACAAAATTTATCAATGGGTTGTCTGAATGTTACTGCAATCCAAGCATACATAAATACTTGATATAGCATTAAGATAATCACACCCATCGACATCACCGACGTAGGATTGTAAAACACTAGAATCTTCCAAAAGTCCCAAGGTTTTGTTAAATCTAATACCAACACTCCTAAGCCAGCTAAAACGGAAATTGCCGCAATAATACAAGCAGCGATAATAAATCCAGACTGATATGCTTTCTCTTTTAAGCAAAAATGTTTCAATAAAACAGCGAAGAACATGGCGCCTGCGGATGCCCCGGCTAAAAATAGGTATATTGCAATGGGCCAGTGCCAAACCAATGTATCAAAATGAAAAGCACTCATAATATAATCTCCCCTTGTTTCGCTTTGATACGAAATATTTTAGGTCGGGTACCTAAATCTTGCTTAAAGCGCTCAGTCGGATTCGCCTTTAATCGCGCAACCAGTTCAGACTCGGGATCTTTAAGATTGCCAAACACTAATGCTTTTGTCGGACATATTTCTACACAGGCAGGTTGTTTACCCTGTTTGAGATTAGTTTCACGGCAGAAGTCACATTTGTCGGCAGCTTTAGTAACAGGATTAATAAAACGCACTTCATAAGGGCAGGCTGCAATACAGTATTGGCAACCGACACATTTATCTGCATTTACTGCAACAATACCGGTTTCTTTATTAATAAAGGCGGCCCCGGTTGGACAAACAGAAACGCAAGGTGCGTTCTCGCAATGTTCACAAGAATGTCGAGAAAAATGATAAAACTGATTAGGGTATTCTCCAAACGGCCCAGTTCTTTCAATGCTTAGTCGTGTGACACCTTCAGGTACATGATTCACTTCTCGACATGCTTCAACACAGGCATTACAGCCAATGCATTTAGTTTCATCATGTAACAAAGCGTACTTTATGTTGTTTATAGCGGGTTCCATTTCGGCATTGGCATTATTACCACTGAGTGGATATACCGACACGCCTGCAACCAATGCGCAGGTGCTTTTAAGGAAATGCCTTCTTGAGTTTTCCATGATTACTTACCTCTGCACCGTGTGACAATTTCGGCACACATTACTGCGATCTTTTGATCCTAAGCCCATTATGGGGTCAGATTCAGGATGCAGTTTATGGCAAGATGTACAACTCACTTTTTGAGCATGTACGTTGTGAGTCCACTCTGCTTGGGATATCTTTTTAGGCGAATGGCATTTCAAACAAACGTCATTTTTAGCGTCTATTGTAATGTCGTTTCCCGCGGAAAATACCATCAGGTCATTGGGTTTTTTAGGGTGATTTCCTTGCTCACCATGGCATGAACTACAGCTCATTTTTAGCTGTGCTTGGGCATGGTGGCCTAGCATTGCACCATTGCGTTTATGGCATCTCATACATGAGTCATTGTTAATTTTCTCAGTAGAGTTAGCGCTATTTGCTCCCTGACTAATAAGGGCAAACGACAATACGCCTACACTTAACATCAGTAGCCAGTTATTCCGGGACATAATCAGTCCTCTCTACAATCATGGATTATCAAAAAATATCGGGTGAAAACAGATTGTCTTCACCCGACAGGGTCTTCATACCGGTAGGGATAGCTTTAACATTTGCATGTCGTAAGGTTTGCCTCGAACGATTTCAACTAATTTAACGTTGAATTTTTCAAACAAACTTTTTGCGTTAGCATCATCTTGTTGACTGAAATCAGAGATAACCAATTTCACTTCCGACGAGTCATGATCTATCACGACATAATCGAATCGTGTATGGTTTTCGGCTGCGGTTTGGGCATCCATTTCGAACACGGTATCGATTGGAACGTTGCAACAAACATCATATTTGCCGCCCACCATTGTTTTTAGTGATTTTAAAAAGTTAAAGCTCTGAGTATCAAAAAGCATTTTTTTGAACTTAATTGAGTGCTCTTCAGTGTCAGTTTTGAAGAACTTTATACAAGTCATAATGAAAATTACTAATATAAAGGGAACTACAATAAACAGCACAGAGTACACAAATGCATAACTTAAAAAGACTGAAGTAATCATATTATCCTCCAAAAAATCGTTTTTAATTTATTGTTTTATGAATTAAACATACGTCATTGACGTACGATTAATATTATCCTTATATTTTGGTTTTTAATTGATCGTAATCAATTAAATGATGTGCTTTTAATTTATTCGATCGTAGTTATGATTTAGGTCTTATTGTTTTTTTCTGCATTTTAAGTTGATATATATTTGAAATAAACAAAGTTGATTTGAAAGTTATTAAGTTTAAATTTGAATTTTTAAAATATTGATATATTGAAATTTAATAAATCAATATGTGAATATCTGTTTTCTCGAAATTCTAGTTGTTTAATTGGATATTACAATACATGAAATTAGCTTTTACTAAACATTGCTCCAATCGATGGAAGCATTCTATGTGAAATATGTCGTGTTAGAAAATTATTTTTATGATCTGGAATAAGTAATCATTGAATACTTAAAATAACATTATGAACTCTTTTGAAAAGCGTTAGAATGCTAGGTTATATACCTAAAATGGAGTATCTAAGATGAAGCCAATTGACTTAGATAAATTAGATTTATTAACACTATCTATATTAGTGAGTCTTTATGAAAATAAATCAGCGACGCATGTTTCTAGAATATTAGATGTGCCAGCTTCGAAGATAAGTCGTTGTTTACACACAGCAAGACTAATATTTGGTGATGAGCTGTTTATTAGACGGAAATACGGATTAGTCCCAAATGATTATGCGGGAAAAATTTATCCCATTGCTAAAGAAATAGTGGACTGTGCTAAAAATTTCAATCGAGTTAATAGTGCTGAACAATCGCATAATCGATACTTTGAATTAGTCATTCCTGGAATGATTGCTTATGCCTATCCGCGAGCATTGATGAAATCCATTAAAGAACATAATAAAAATATCCATATTAATGTGAGTAGCTGGAATAGTCATTCTCTGGAAAGCGTGATTAGCGATCCACACAGTATTGTGATGTGTTGCTGCAAAGGCCCTGAAGAGATCCTCTGTTTTGACCAAAAATTACAGGTTGAAGTGCTTGCGACAATGAACCGACAATACTTACTCAGCTGCAGAAAGCACCCTATATTAAAGCAAGACATCTCTCTAGAAACCATTGCTAAATACCCATATATCAATACGCTTATTGGTATCCAGGCCCCCATACTCAACCCATTCCAGGAGTATTGTCAGGCTAAGGATTTATCTCTGAATACCGAAATGACCATTACCAGCGTGTCTTCTTTATTTGATTACCTCTCAGACTGTCAGTCATTGGCAATAACACCCTACAAAGCAGTGTATGACATGTTAGATGATGACTCTGGTTTACATGCTTGCCAGTTATCTGAGTACGAATGCAATCGTCTATTTGAGGTTGTAGAGCCATTAAAATTGGTTTTAGTCACTCATCCTAGTGTTGACAATGAAGATGCAGCATGGTTAAAAAAGCAAATTCGTGAATTAACCCATGAGCTAATTTAATATAAAACGAGTTAATATGAAGGTTCGCATTATTGCCTAATGAGTGAAATTATAATAATTCCTGTATATTTAATAGAAATAGAAATAGAAATAGAAATAGAAATAGAAATAGAAATAGAAATAGAAATAGAAAATAGGGGGTAAGGGATCGGGAGTTTAGCTCGCTGGTATTTAGTTATTAATATTTAGTTCCTTAATATTTAGTTATTGCTTATTTTTAAAGATGTAAAATGTCATTTTTGCATCTTGAAAGAGGGGTTTTGATATCTAATTTATTAAATTAGAATGTTGGTTATACAATTTGCAAGGTTCACGTTATCATTGTTTGTGCCTATTGATATTAAGTTAATGTATCAATTTTTTTATATTTCACTAATAGATTTTATACATAATAATGAAGCCCCTCAAGATCTTAACCCACAGCATAGTTTGAAAATTCTCCATAATGATCAGTTTTCAGGGGCTTTATTCATTTATTCACGTTAAGCTAATCTTCTTGTCACTTAGCGCGTTAGCGTAATCAGTGCAGCATAAGGAGATGATGTGAGCGCAACCGAATCTATCAGTATCACTACCACTAAAACCAAATCATTTTTAGCTGGCGCGCTTGCCGTTATGCCGCTAACGATAGCGGTGATCCCTTGGGGGATTTTAGCGGGCTCGTTTGCCCTTGAAGTTGGCCTTACAGCCGTTGAAAGCCAAGCAATGTCGGCCATTATCTTTGCTGGCAGCGCCCAGTTAGTTGCGCTTGGCATGATAAAAGCCGGTATTGGTATCGGCAGTATTCTGATAACCACCTTACTAATTACTTCAAGGCATTTATTGTATGCCATGGCCATGCGTACTCATATTAGCCCGTTGCCGCTTAAATGGCGTTTAGGGCTAGGGTTTTTACTCACCGACGAACTCTTTGCTATCGCTAATCAAACTCACAGTGGTGATAAACCAGGCCAACATCAGTTTGATCGTTGGTACGCTTTGGGCGGCGGGTTAACTTTTTATGTCGGCTGGAATATTGCTACATTGCTCGGCATTGTCGCAGGGCAGTCTATCGACAACCTAGGCGAACTCGGGCTCGACTTTGCCATTGCAGCCACCTTTATTGCCATAGTGGTACCGACAGTAAAGAAGCCGTCAATATTAGTGTGCGTTTTAGTGTCGCTTACGTTAGCTGTGGTGTGCGCAGTATTCGCGATCCAAGCAGGGCTGTTAATTGCCGCTATATCGGGTATGGCTGCAGGCATGACCTACGCCAAACTGACTAATGAAGGAAGTGCAGTGGCAACCGATGTCGATTCAACTCCTAACGCTAAGGAAGATAACGCATGACCTGGCTGATTATTTTATCAATGGCAGCAGTGGTATTTGTTAGTCGGCACTTACTGCTAGAACCTAAATTGCCTATTCGGTTAAGTAAAAATACCTTAACGTTTTTAAGCTATTCAGCACCTGCGGTATTAACCGCCATATTAGCCCCTATCGTATTTGTGCCCGAAGGCCAGCTGGCTATTAGTGTGCATAATCCTTATTTAACCTGTGCGCTAGTGGCCACTGTGCTGGCTTACGTCACCCGTAATACCTTGCTCACAACCGTGCTCAGTATGGGGCTGTTTTTTATTTTGTATTAACAACATACCCTAGATTAATTTCAATCATTGTTAACTGACATTCTGTGGCGCAATAGATTAGAATAACCGCCATATTACGGACCAATTAGAGTTGAGTATGCACGTACACATTTTAGGTATTTGTGGCACTTTTATGGGCGGTTTAGCCCTACTTGCCCGCGCAATGGGCCACAAAGTTACCGGCAGCGATGCCAACGTTTACCCGCCGATGAGCACCCAGCTTGAGCAACAAGGTATTGAGCTAATCCAGGGGTTTGATCCGGCTCAATTAGGCAAAGAAGGCGACAACCAACCAGACTTAGTGGTTATTGGTAACGCCATGAGCCGCGGTAATCCGTGTGTAGAAGCAGTATTAAATCGCGGCATAAAATACACTTCTGGGCCGCAGTTTTTGGCTGAATATATTTTGCAAGACCGTTGGGTATTGGCGGTAGCGGGTACACACGGTAAAACTTCTACTTCAAGCATGCTTGCGTGGGTTTTAGAGTACTGCGGCTACGAGCCGGGTTTTTTAATTGGCGGCGTACCGCAAAATTTCGGTGTGTCAGCACGTTTAGGTAACTCAGTGTTTTTTGTTGTCGAAGCCGACGAATACGACAGTGCCTTTTTTGATAAACGCTCTAAGTTTGTTCATTACCATCCTCGCACTTTAGTGATCAATAACCTTGAATTTGATCATGCCGATATTTTTGCCGATTTAGCGGCGATCCAACGCCAGTTTAATCATGTTATTCGTACAGTGCCGGGCGAGGGTAAAGTGATTTGGCCTAGCGACGTTGAAGCCGTACAACAAGTGATTGATATGGGCTGTTGGAGCGAGCAAGAAATTTATTCTAAAGCCACAAGCTTAGCCAGCGATTCAGCTCAACAAGGTGAACCAAGTGCTTGGCAGTCGCGTACTATTGCCGACGATGGCCATGAATTTGAAGTGCTGTTTAAGGGCGAGTCGCAAGGAGTATTAAACTGGGCATTAATAGGTCAGCATAATATTGAAAATGCCATAATGGCAATAGCGGCTGCTCGTCATGTGGGCGTAGCGCCAGGTCATGCTATTGAGGCGTTGGCACAATTTAGTCCACCAAAGCGTCGTTTAGAGCTATTAGCCACAGTAAACGGTGTGGCGGTGTATGACGATTTTGCTCATCATCCAACCGCTATAGCCACTACATTACAAGGGTTACGGGCTAAAGTTGCATCTAGTGACAATCCTAATGGCAACATTATTGTGGTGCTAGAGCCGCGCTCAAACACCATGAAAAGTGGAGTACATAAAGATACTCTCGCCAACTCGATGGCATTAGCCGATGTAGGTTATCTATATCAAGCGGATAATATTGGTTGGGACATTCATGCCAGTATGGCTAACGCGCCAATTCCTGTGACTGTGTTTAACAACATTGAAGATATTATTAGCACTGTCGTCGCCACAGCAAACCAAGGTGATACCGTGGTCATCATGAGTAATGGTGGCTTTAATGGGATTCACCAGAAAATTATTAAGGCTTTAGCGTAAGGCTTTCGCCGACAGAGGGTACAACATGGCCTACGCCAAAAAAGCTAAAGCAATTAGTCTTGCCTGGACGGGGGCATCTGGCGCTCCTTATGGCATTAAGCTGCTGGAATGTTTGTTAGCGGCCGATTACCAAGTTTTTTTAATGATATCCAGTGCAGCGCGGGTGGTATTAGCCACCGAACATGGCTTGCAACTGAGCGCAAATCCACAAAAAGCCAAAGAGCAATTAATTGAACAGCTGCATAATGCCGATGAGCCATTAAAAGGTGAGCTAGTCGTATTAGGCAAAGATGAATGGTTTTCGCCGCCAGCATCAGGCAGTGCTGCGCCTAAGCAAATGGTGGTTTGTCCGTGCTCAACTGGCACATTAGCCGCTATCGCGACAGGCATGAGTAATAATTTGCTCGAAAGAGCAGCAGACGTAGTATTAAAAGAGCGCGGGCAGTTAATCCTTGTTCCGCGTGAAACTCCGTTTAGTGCCATACACTTAGAACATATGTTAAGCCTTACGCGAAACGGTGCGACCATCATGCCAGCAGCCCCAGGCTTTTATCATAATCCCAAATCGGTTGAAGATCTGGTAAACTTCATGGTTTCCCGAATACTTGATCATTTGGGCATTGAACACGACTTAACGAGTCGCTGGGGATACGGACGTACTCAGTCACACGACATCGACAATTGAGAGATTTATGAAGCACACCATTGAAATGATGATTTCAGAACAAGAAATCAATAAAACCCTAGACCAGCTAGCAGAACGTATTAATGCTCATTACGCCGACAGTGAACGCTTATTAATGGTTGGCTTATTAAAAGGTTCTGTCGTGTTTATGGCCGATTTGTGTCGCCGTATCAAAGGCCATGTTGAAATCGATTTTATGTCAGTATCAAGCTATGGTAATACCATGAACAGCTCGCGTGATGTGAAAGTGCTTAAAGATGTACAGTCTGACATCGCCGGCCGTGACGTATTAATCGTTGAAGACTTAATCGACTCAGGTAACACCTTAAACAAAGTGCGCGAGATGTTATTACTCCGTGAGCCAAAAAGCTTAGCGCTTTGTACATTATTAGATAAACCAGAGCGCCGTGAAGTCGATGTTTATGTCGACTTTATTGGTATTACCATCCCAGACGAGTTTATTGTGGGTTACGGTATCGACTACGCAGAGCAGTATCGCAACTTGCCTTACATCGCTAAAGTGGTTCCATTAGATTAATGAGATTTGTATACACTCCCGCTACAGGCGGGAGTTTTGTTTTGGGCGTCAGAATATTTCAGCGTCTTTCTCATTTACATTACGTCATAAGCAGCACGTAATAAAAAGTGTTTAATTCGCAATTCATGGATTAGAGGTATGACAATGAGTAACACCAACAATGCATTGGTGATCGAAAACCTTAAAAAAACCTATAAAGGTGGCGTAGAAGCCGTTAAGTCGATCAGTTTGACGGTAAAGCAAGGTGACTTTTTTGCCCTGCTTGGCCCTAATGGTGCGGGTAAATCTACCACCATCGGCATTATCAGCTCATTGGTACAGAAAACCGCAGGTACAGTGTCGGTATTTGGTTTTGATATTGATAAGCAGCTCGAACATGCCAAGTTATGCATCGGGTTAGTGCCGCAAGAATTTAACTTTAACCAGTTTGAAACCGTGCAACAAATAGTGGTTAACCAAGCAGGTTACTACGGGGTACCAAAAGCGGTTGCATTAGAGCGTGCTGAAAAGTACCTCACCCAACTTGATTTATGGCAAAAGCGTCACGCCCAAGCCCGTGAACTGTCTGGCGGTATGAAACGCCGTTTAATGATTGCCCGTGCGTTAATGCACGAACCTAAATTATTGATTTTAGATGAGCCAACAGCTGGGGTCGACATTGAACTGCGTCGTTCAATGTGGGAATTTTTAAAGCAAATCAACAAGCAAGGTGTGACCATTATTTTAACCACCCACTACCTTGAAGAAGCTGAAATGTTGTGTCGCACCATTGGTATTATCGATACCGGTTTGCTGGTGGAATGCACCACCATGAAGGCATTATTGAGTAAGCTAGATGTTGAAACCTTTATTTTCGATTTACGACACGATCTCGACGTAGCACCAATGCTCACCAATATGAATTGCCGCTTAACTGACGCACATACCTTAGAAGTCGATGTGGCCAAATCGAACAATATCAATGAATTATTTACTCAGTTAACAGCAGCCAATATCGAAGTATTGTCGATGCGCAACAAAGCTAACCGCTTAGAAGAATTATTTGTAGAGCTGGTAGAAAAAGCCAAGGAGTCAAAATAATGAACAGTCTGTATTTTGTGGCTTTTAAAAGTATTTTAACCAAAGAAATTAATCGCTTCACCCGTATTTGGATCCAAACACTAGTGCCGCCAGCCATTACCATGACGTTATACTTTTTAATTTTTGGTAATTTAGTTGGTAGCCGTATCGGAGAAATGGGCGGCGTTACCTACATGGAGTTTATCGCGCCAGGTTTAATCATGATGTCGGTGATAACCAGCTCATATTCTAATGTAGCCTCATCGTTTTACAGCGCCAAGTTTCAACGCAACATTGAAGAAATCATGGTGGCCCCAGTGCCACATTACGTGATGATAGCCGGTTACGTCGGTGGCGGCGTCGCCCGTGGTCTAAGTGTTGGTTTAATTGTTACCACAGTGGCGATGTTGTTTGTTGATATCTCGTTACATCATGTTGGTTTGGTCGTGCTAACCATGTTTTTAACCTCTGTGTTATTTTCACTTGGCGGGTTAATTAATGCGGTATTTGCCAAAAGCTTTGACGACATCAGTATTATTCCAACATTCATTCTCACACCATTAACCTACTTAGGTGGGGTATTTTATTCGTTATCGTTATTGCCACCTTTTTGGCAAGGTGTATCGGGCTTAAACCCAGTTGTGTATATGATCAACGTATTCCGCTATGGTTTTTTAGGTTTTGCTGACTTAAGTGTACCGTTATCCATCGCAATTATGGTTGGTTTTTGTGTCAGCTTATGGATACTGGCTTACTATTTGATATCGCGCGGGATTGGGTTGCGTAGCTAAGTCTCATAGGCGGTAAGCCGCAGCCAAAGCGGTTGTTATCATCTCAGTGTAAAAGGGCTCGTAAGAGTCCTTTTTTGTGGGCGTTATCTATCTATTGGGCTGGTAGTATGACTAAAGCGAGAACCTATAACATGAGTATACAGTTCAGTCGTTTTAAGATCTGAATGGCCTAATAGTTCTTGAACAGTACGAATATCGGTACCATTTTGCAGTAGTTGAGTCGCAAACGTATGCCTAAAGGTATGTGCTTTTACTTGTTTCGGTATTTGGCTGATTAATACTGCTTTGCGTAATTGTTTTCTAAATGTTGTTTCGTGAATATGATGACGACAAATATAGCCATCATATGGATGTGTACAGCGCGTCGATGAGGAGAAAACATACTGCCAAGATAAATCTTTAGCGGCATTACCATATTTGCGTAATAGTGCAGGTTGCAAAGATGCTAACCCATAACCTTCACTTAAATCTTGCTGGTGGCGAGCTTTTACCATACTAAATTGGTTATCCAAAGAATGGCTTAAGGATTTTGGCAATAATGTATAACGGTCTTTTTTACCTTTGCCTCTAAAAATAAATAACGTATTATTCTGTATGTTTACATCTTTAATTCTTAGCTTTAATGCCTTATTTATTCGTAATCCTCCACCATATAGAAGTGATGCAATTAACCAATATTGGCCAGAAAGGTGGCTAATAATGTTTTTAGCCTCCTCGTGGGTTAGCACTGTCGGTATGGACTGCTCCCGCTTAGTAAACGAATAACGTAAATCCGATATCTCTCTTCGAATAATATGTTTATATAGATAAATAATTGCGCATAAAGCTTGGTTTTGTGTTGCAGCACTTACCTGCCGATTGACTGCTAAGTGATTTAAGAAACGCTCAATTTCGGCATTACCCATGTCTTGAGGATGTTTTTTGTCATTGAAAAGGATAAATTGCTTTATCCAATATAAATATACTTTCTCTGTTTTGATACTGTAACGACGAGTGCGAAGTTCGGTACGAATTGACTCGAGAAATGGTGATGTTGACATATCAACTCCTTTTGATTCAAACTAACATTATAGCTGTATATATATACAGTTATAATTCATTCTTGTAAAAATGCCAGTTTTGTTCTCGTTATGTAATCGCAAAAATTCTCGGTTTTACCTAAAGGACAATGCTATCCAATTGAATTAGCTTATTTTGTTAAAAAATCGGATCTATATGACGAGCCATATCATTCTCGGTTATCTAAATTCTCGCTTTCGTCCAGACTAAAGGGTGATTGATTCGAGTTAACTAAGCTGATAAGTTACTAAAATTATTAATAAATAAAGTGGTATGGATGTTGAGTTTTGGTGAGCTTCTCAGGATGTTTATTGGAATTCTCGCTAAACGCTGTTAGGCATATACAGGAAGTATTGTGTTAGATTCAAGACCGAATAAACCTCTCATACTAGGCGCACTATTCAGTGCAGTTGCAGCTTTAGCTCATTTGGGCTGTATTATATTTGGTGGTGATTGGTATCGCTTCTTCGGTGCGGGGGAGCAAATGGCTAAGATGGCTGAAGCAGGGGAATCTTATCCTACGATTGTTACATCTGTTTTAGTTTTAGTTCTTTCAATTTGGTCTCTATATGGATTATCTGGAGCAAGGTTTATCACTAAGCTTCCTTTTTTGCGTACGGCTTTAGTTCTTATATCATCTATTTATGTATTACGTGGTGTGTCATTCGTTGCATTAATGCCTATGTTTCCTGAGAATAGCATTAAATTTTGGCTTGTAAGTTCAACAATATGTTTAAGTATCGGTATGTTATATTCAATTGGTACTTATCAAAGTTGGTCAAAGCTAGGTGCAAAACATGCCTAACACATATGAGCCTTCCACCAGTCAATAGGCGAGCCTAACTTATTTGACTGCTTTTGCAGTCAAATTAAAATCAATCAACAAATTCATCTACTTCGTCTGTCATTTAGCTGTCAAATCATCGTTTACAGCAAACACATATAGAGGCTCTCTTAGTGCGATCTTATCGCTGCCTGACTCTTTTCAATCCGTTGAAATATCAGGGGCACTAGACATTTATCGGTTAACCCTAAGATGGCACTATTCAAGTCAGAGGTGCTTTTTGCACAGTTAGTTTCAGGCTCATTTAGGGTGTAAACGACTTTGTTGATTGTATTTATTAATGCGCGCCAATAAGGTGTCTAATCAAGGCAACGTAGCTTAAATAGCATTTGGCATAGTGATGATGGTGAGAAGTCATTGCTTCATTAGCCACATCATTCACGGTCATGCTCGCTTCTCTTTTTAAGAGTATCTAGTTAGACGTTCAGCTCACCTTATTGCGCGACTTATCCTTTTAAGAATCGTTGTTCATCAAACACCGTTTTGTTCTTCAGCATGAAATAGACGCAGCGACCAAGCTTATGTGCCAGTGCAGACAACGCCTTTGCTTTACTCATTCGTTTTTGTAATCGATTAAGGTAGTTACGTGCTTTGTCATTGCCTCGCAGGTAAAGCACCGCTGCTTCTGAGAATGCCCATTTCAAATGAGCATTACCGATTTTATTGCCATTGGTGCCATAGGTTTTACCCGCTGATTCTGCTTTGCATTTGACCAATCGAGAGTATGAAGCAAACTTTTGTACTGACTCAAATCGACTGATATCACCGATTTCATAGAGGATTGTCAGTGACAAAATCTTGCCAATACCTGGTACTGTTTTCAGTAATTCTAAATAGACGGGATTATGGTTTTTGGCCTGTTTTTCAATGAACCATTCAACCTGTGCGAGTTCCTTTGCATAACAATCAAGTAGTGCCATGTCTAAATCAATGTTGCGTTGTACGATAGGATCTTGATATTGCTCGCGAAGTTTTTGTCTTGCAGAGATGTTTTTAAGATTAAGTTCAGTGGCAGGTAAATTGTATTGGCTGTTGGTGTTAACCACATGACCTTTGAGCATGGCCCCGTGACGGACAATCTTCATTCTTCGGCGCAGTAGATCACGAGCTGCGCGCATTTCACTTGGATAATCATAAGCTATTGGAAAGTTACCACCACGCAGTAGTGTGGCAATTTTAAAGGAATCGACTTTATCATTTTTGGTTTTACCACCGTGAATCGCCTTCATATAAAGCGCATGACCTAAGATAAAATCAATCCCAAGTTCAGCACACCAGTCGGACACCCAATACCAGCAATGCATGCACTCAACTCCGACAATTACATTGCCGATATAAGGTTCTAGAATGAGTAATAAGTCATCTTTACTGGCACCTATCTTTTTATGAGCTACAACTTCCCCTTTAGAATCAATGATACAGACATAAAGTAAACGTGCATGTAAATCGATACCACAGTAGTATGGATGTGAGTTATTATAAAATCTCATTGAGCTTTCTCCTGTTGGTTTAGTCACCTTAAGCATACCGCTGATGCGTCTTGCTAGGGAGGGGGCTCAATGAGTATCAAGTCACTCAAAAGGACTAAGAAACAGTTGGTTCTTGCTCGTACCTCGCATATTATAACCAACAATTTTTAGCCTATTAGTGAGGCGTTATATTTTTTAAAGGGAATTTATGAGTTCATTTGTAGTAAGACATCTTCCGGAAGAACTAGGTGATGTTACGAGTATCTATAAAAGCGTTAAAAAAACACCATTTTCTTATACTAGCAAAAAGCATGAAGCTGAAAAGGCTGCTACTGGTAAGTATATTTATGTCATTGAAAGAGAAAAATCTGGCAAGAATATCATTTATAAACTCGCATACCGCTACAAATGTTCTGCTTGTTTCAAACCAGCAGGCACCAATAAATGGCTTGAAAAGTTTGATTTTAAAAATACCGTAGAATACGGTTCTGAAGCTGATTTACAGCTATTAGAATCACCTAAAATTATTACGAACCCTGATTTTAATAGTTGGTACAAAACTAAAACTTTAGGTATGTGCGAGCTTCCCGCTGAACAAGAAGCAATATTAAACTCCTTGCTAGTGTAGTGCAGACAAAAATATAACTAATAAGGATAGGCCGCGCGAAGCCGCGTCCTTATCCCAAGTGTTGAACAAGCCCGAACACCTGAGAGTGACTCTTTATTATGTAATTAACAGCTCGAGAAAACGCGCTGTTTGATGTGATAGTTATCGTGCTAATTTTCTGTAGTCAGCAAGCTCCCTTAGCCCCTCTGCTAATTTTTTAACGCTATACTTTCAGTATCTTAAATTAACTCCTTCATCGTATGATTCTTTAACATGGCAATTCTTTTAACATGGCCATATATGGACGCTCCCGGTGAGTCAAGATAATACTCTGCTCACCGAAGGCTTTTTGGCCTTAGTTTTCTATACAACATTCTCACTCTTATCGTTGCTTTTGATGTGCTCATTTACCGCTAGAAGCGGTTGTACTGCCATATATACGGGCTTAACAGCCAAGCTGCGCCCCTAATGAAATCCGTACCACTGCGCCTGTCAATTGAAACACCCATGCGGATTCGGCTTTCCTATCCTTGGCCTATTCGGGCTAGCACTGGTTGGACTGAGCCATTTCTTCATCGTTCACAACAACCCTGGTGAATATTTAATGTGCTATCTTGCGGCTCTTATCACCCAGTCGGACTCGGAGTCCTTGGCCAGACCGAGCTCTGCAAGATAGCGACAACAGTGTTAACAAGTACCATGGTTTACACCTTGATTTGCTGCATATTGCGGAGCATAAGGCACTTGTTTTTGTAATAAAATCCATATCAGTCTGGCGAGTCCCCCCTGTGTCAGGATTGTTGTCACCCCTTAAAATCATCCAATAATTAAATAGAGGGGGCGGTCAATGAGAGCTCAA
>NZ_JBEOPL010000006.1:0-211467 GCF_040310065.1 Shewanella sp. TB7-MNA-CIBAN-0143 | reverse complement strand
AATAACGTCATTTTTATTAAGGTGTTTTACGGATCTAAATATCAAAACCGTTTTGGCAAGGATGTTTGACCATGTTATCAACGCGTCCCCAAGCAAGTTGATAACGTACAGCAACAAACATTCTAATAATAAGCGCAAAATATCTTGCATCCTTGCCGCTTTATCGCTCTACCGTTAGTAGTCAAGAAGACAGCTAACATAACAGTTCAGGCGTTATTGGGTCCCCAGACTCTATAATCCAATAACGTCATTTTTATTCCAGCCTCTGGCTGACAAGCTCAAAACAATAATAATCACGAGCTTGATAACACTCTGGAGCATCAATGGGTACAGGTTGATCGCATTGGAGTGTTGGATACCCCAGTGGCATAAATATAACCACAGACAATGCAAACAAAAGCCCCAACGCAAAGGATGCAATGGGGCTTTTTCATTTCTATTAACTCAAAAACAGCTTAAGCTTAACTGAATAAGCCACCGCTTATTCATCGACGGAATTTACACCTTTAAGATATTTACTGCTCTGCGATATGAAGGCTTCAAAATCAGTGCTATTGAGTGGGCGACTAAACAAATAACCTTGACCCATAAAACATCCTAATTCAACTAATGCGTGGCTTTGCGCTTCAGTTTCAACACCTTCGGCAATTAGCACTAACCCCATCGACTTACCCAACGAAATAATCGTCTTCACAATTTCATAATCATGTTTATTGTTGAGCATATCTTTCACAAACGACATATCAATTTTCATTACATCAACATTAAACTTTTTCAAATAGGCCAAGCTGGAATAACCAGTACCAAAATCGTCAATAGCAATCTTAATCCCTAATGATATTAACTCACTCAACTTGTTTTGCATGTCCGCTGCATCAATCATCAATGCAGTTTCGGTAATTTCCAATTCAAGTAAATGTGCCGGTAAATTATGCTCCAATAGTGCTTTCTTGATCATATCGGCTAAGTCGGGATCAGCAAACTGTGCCGCAGCCACATTTACCGAAATAGGAATCGTATAGCCCATTTCTAACCAACGTTTAGCTTCAGCACAGGCCTTATTAAGCACTTGTTTACCTAGCATAATAATTAAACCGGACTCTTCCGCTAATGGAATAAACTCTGCGGGAGAGATAAGCTCACCCTCATCATTGGCCAGTCTAACAAGAGCCTCAGCACCAATAATAATGTTTGTCTGTAAATCAATTTTAGGTTGATAATGCACAAAAAGTTCATCATTAATTAATGCTTTTCTTAAACGAGTCTCTAAATGATGGCGCTCCATAAGCGAACTTTCTAAATCATGCGAGAAAAAGCAGAAGCGATTTCGGCCTTCCTGTTTGGCACGGTACATTGCCACGTCCGCATGTCTCATTAATTCCTCGGCATCTAAAGCATCATTTGGGAACACACTAACACCAATACTTATCGACACATTAAACTTCTGATTATCAAGAATAAAAGGTTCATGCATCGCTTCAACTAATGTAGATGCTAATTGCGAAGAGGCCTCAACAGAGCGAGTCTCGCTCATTAAAATCACAAATTCGTCACCACCTAATCTCGCTAATGTATACGATGCAGGTATTAACGAGCGTATTCGTCTTGCCATCATACAAATGAGCTCATCACCATATTGGTGGCCTAAGGAATCATTAAGGTATTTAAAATGATCAATATCGATTAATAGTGCAGCTGCTTTGGTGCCATAAGATCTTGCTGTAGAACACGCTACGCTCAGTCTGTCCTGGAGTAATATCCTGTTTGGTAAATCAGTTAACTGATCATGGTTGGCTAAATGGCTCATTTTCATCGCCATCGCCATCGCTTCACTCACATCATGAAACACCATAATGGCGCCAATCATTTCACCATTTTCATTACGGATTGGCGCGGCTGAATCCTCCACATAAAAAACATGCCCTCCACGTGACGTAAGTAGGCTGTTTAGCGCCATTGCCACAATGCGCTGCTCGCGAAGAGCTAAATATAACGGGTTCAATAATGGCTGCTGAGTATCAGAATCTTTCAAATGCATCACATTTTCAATTTTTTGATGTAATGCCTCTTTTAACCGCCAACCCGTCATGCGCTCCGCAATTGGGTTCATAAAAGTAATAAGCCCTCTTGTGTCAGTCGCAATAACAGCATCACCAATAGAATTGAGTGTTACTCGAAGACGCTCCTTTTCAGAGTACAGCGCTTGCTTAGCATGCTTTACTTCAGAGACGTCAACAACAGTAACCAAGTAACCATCGACTCCAGCACTTGATTTCATTTTGGACTGAAAGACTTCATAAAAGCTCATACCGTCACGGTTAGGGACTGTGACAATGTACTTTAATGCATCTGAGGTAATATGACGGTGATGATTTAAAATTGCATTACTGAGCGCTTCAGGAAAAATAGTCGAAATATGCTTGTTTTTAACATCACCGACCAAGCTATCAAACCACAAACCAGTGTTGTCATTACTAAATAAATTCTGACCTAAATCATCCCAATAGGTAATAAGCATTGGGACTTGATTAACTAATTGTTGTAGCTCTTCTTTAGCTTTAATAATTAATTGGTTTTGCTGCCTAAATTTAAGTTGTGTATGGACTCGTAAACAACAAATAGAAGCGTTAAAAGGTTTAGTAATAAAATCGACCCCACCACTTTCTAGCGCCAACCTTTCAAATTCAGGCTCGGTGTGGCCGGTAATAAAAATAATTGGAATATCGCTAAATAATGGATTAGCTTTGAGTGCACGACACACTTCCCATCCATCCATGTCAGGCATCTCAATATCGAGTAAAATGACATCAGGCTTAATTTTATCCACTAACGCGAGTGCATTAGTGCCAGACTCTGAAAAAAAGATATTACCAAGAGGCGACAAAATATCTTCCAGCATAAATATATTTTGAATATTATCGTCAATAATCAGAATTTTATAAACAGTATTGGATAAACCCGATAACAACATAGAAAAATAACTCCCTTATTTTCAGCTAGATAACATCCATTTAATCTTAAGGTTATCTGTAACCAACATACATTTATAATAGCTTAATTTTTTTACGTCTATCAATAATAGGCAGCAACGTAACCCACTACCTTAATTTAATGAAAACAACACCTACATAATAAGTACATTATGTTAACTTAGTCGATACCAAATGTGCTTGATCATAAAAGATATGAATACGCGAAAACGACATAAACACAAAAATGGTACACAGTTTCGTTAAGTAATATATTTGCACAGCATGTATCCAACGTGCATCTTAATATCTGCCTACATACTAGCGCGACCATATTCAGATAGACAATTGAGTTATCGTTATTGAGAGGCTGTTGAAACACTCATAGGCAATACAGGTAGACTAATTAGATGAGTTTGAAATGAACATGAGTAATACTGAACGACGTATCACGCTATTTTGCGCAGAACATCAGCTTGAATATCATCAGGCTGTTAATCGTTTTAGCGGCAATAAAGCCACCTATTTTAAGTCTGTTCAGCTGTTGATTAATGACTTAACCTTGTATATCCAACAAACCATGGCTTCACCGAACATTCCGGCAGACTTTGCACCTATGCTGCATACACTAAAAAGTTCTGCTGCTACTTTAGGTTTCACCGAATTAGCCTGCTACGCACGAAACCATGAAATTAAACTAGCACACTACTCTCCTACTGAATTTAGCCAGTTTCATAAGATATTATTGGCGAAATTAACCACGAATAAAGATCTAGCGATAATGCTAGCCTCCTTGCTAGAAATGGAATTACAAGCATCAAATAGCCAAGAGAACAAGCCGATATTAGCAGTGAACAGCGAATTTATTATGATATATGACACGCTAATGGAAGAAGTTAATCACTATAATATGAATGCCATTAATACATTTGCCAAAATAGCCAACACACTTAACCTCATTGCACCACAACATATTGAATTATTAACACAATCAATTAACCAATTAAAGTTTCAACAAGCAGAAAATATATTAGCGGAGATATATCCCCGCATATTGAATATTCAACAGTGACACAGACTCATCAGACAAATCATAATGCATTGAAATTAGTAAACAAATAAAATATAATCTTGCTTTCCCTATTGCTCACTATAAATAAATTAATGTTATCACTCATACCTTAGTACTAACGCTATTGATTGATATTATTAAAAAATCTTTTGTTTGCAAAAATTTAACATCAAAAAAAAATACATTCGCTACACTTAACCTTATTCACTCCTTATTGAAGTATCTTTATGATCAAAGTGTTGAACATGTTTATCTTAACTTTCATATTAATCGGCATTGTCAGTTGTGACCTTGGTACAAGCAAATCACTTACCGCTTCCGCCCTAAAAGACCCCATTAAAATTGCGGTATCTGGCACACCTCTTTCTGCACCTTTTTTTATTGCACAACAACAAGGTTACTTTAGAGCGAATGGGCTTAATGTTGAGCTAGTGAGATTCGACAGCGGAGTGAAATGCTTTGACGCCCTGAAGAATAAACAAGTTGACCTCGCCACGGCCTCAGAAACGGTGGTCATGTTTAATAGTTTTAAACAAACAAACTTTTCTGTATTAGCCAGTTTTGTCGAATCAGATAATGATCTCAAATTACTGAGTTTAACACCGCAAAAATATCAACAACTGGATAATTTAGCCCACGCACGCATAGGGATAGTAAAAAGCAGTGCCAGTGAGTTTTTCTTCGATAGTTTATTGATTATGTATAACAAAACTCAGCAGCCAATCGAGCGAGTATATTTACCTGCGGAGCAGCTTATTCCGGCGTTATTAAATAATGAGGTTGATATTATTTCAGCTTGGGAGCCCTTAAGTTATTTGTTAACACAACAAGTCCCCTCAAATACCAACGTCATCAGCAGTCGCGGCCTATACCACTTATCGTTCAACTTAATCGAGCTTAAAGAGACAAGGCTATCAACTACAGAAAAGTTAGCGCTACTCAAATCAATTAACGACGCAACCGATTATATTCATACACACCCAGATCTTGCTCAGACGAAAATTAGCCGTGTATTAGATATCGATCAATCCCAACTTAGTTATTCCTGGAATGACTATACTTTTCGGTTATCACTCAGTAATGCACTCTTTTCTAACATCCAAACTCAAAGCCAATGGGCAATTGATAATAAATTAGTCTCTGAAGAGAATAGTGTTGATTTTAGGCAGATTCTTGACCGAAAATTGTTTGAAAAGTTCACCAATTTAGAGGCGGGATGGTAATTTATGATGTTATCTAAACGTCTAAAACTCACTGCAACACTCTGTTCACTGCTTACATTGATTGTCGGCTTGTCACTGATACAAGTTCACTATTATCAACAACAAATATACCGTCAACTCAATTACTCAATGAAGTTACAAATCAACATTGATAGTTTGCGTAGTCAACTGTGGCTTTACCAAGAGTATACAGATGACCAAGGGTTATCAGAGTTAAATATACGCCAAGCTGAACTGGCCAAAAACCTCTCAGAAGACATTCAATGGGGTACGCAACAAAAACTCATTATTGGAAACCTGAATAGACTGAATACCAATATTAGAGCACTCATTAATACTCAAAATAGCTTTCATAGTAAACAAGTCGATGTGTCATCCACCCTCACAGCTGAACGGTTATTTAAAGCAAAATACAGCATGGTTATTGAAGAGATGACTGAAGAAATGTTTAATCTTCATCAATTATCGATTAAACAAGCGAGCCAAAAACAACAAACGTTATTATTCCTTGTCGGAATGGTGCTATTGATATTAGCGATTCTGGTCACCGTATGGTCATTTATGACACTCATTCGATTTAAGAAAGGGTTAGCCTCACTCAACCAAGGGATGGAAGCACTTGCGGCTGGAGACCTAAAGAGTCAAATTAATTTCAGTGATACCGATGAGTTATCTGCACTCGCCCATAACTTCAATAGAATGAAGCTTTCACTTGCTCAAATCACCATTAAAAAGGATGAATTAAAGCAAGAAGTAGACAGCCAAACCCGTAAATTAATTGAACAACAAGACCAACTCATTTTCTTAGCTGAACATGATGAACTAACCGGTATTTATAACCGTCGCGCATTCATAAAACAAATTGATACTGCTATAGCAAGGGATTTACGCGGAGAAAATCAAGCGGCACTATTATTTATTGACCTTAATAAATTTAAAAATATTAACGACACCCTGGGCCATAGTATTGGTGATGAAGTGATCATGACCATTGCAAAACGTTTGGTTAATAGTCTACGCGCTACCGATATAGTGGGCAGACTCGGCGGCGATGAATTTATCGTTTGGCTTGATATGCTTCCTGAACCAATTGATATTGAACATAAAATAAACCAGCTATTAGCCAGTATTAAGCAACCGATTATTATTGGGAAGCATACCTTAGAAGTTGGCGCCAGTATCGGAATTAGTGTACTGCCAGAACATGGTTTAAATAGCCGAGAACTCATCACTGCAGCCGATACAGCGATGTACCAGGCTAAAGCAGACCATAGCATTGAGTATTGTTTCTATGCAGGCAGCTATGGAGCCTCTACTTTGGCTACCTCATAGGTTTGAGTGTTCCAGTCAAAATAATATTCAACGCCTTGCCATTCATAAACGGTACCGTTCGCGCGCTGAATCACTTTGGCATTTTCAGGTAAACGACTTAACCCAGAAGCATATTGAACTTGAGTAGTCGTTCGCTGCGGCGCAGATATCACTGCAGGTTCAACGACTTGGTAGCTTTGGCGAGGTGCAATATTAACCGTTCGATAAGGGTAATAATTATCGTTGTTGCGACGATATTCGTCTATACCCCAGCGATTGTTATATCGATTGTCATATCGACTGCCATAGCCATTATATCGACTAAGCCCAATCGTCGGCCCCCAAACACTATTCCAACCAAATCCCCAGCGCCATGGGTCACGATAATGCGAAGAATGACGTCGACCTTGATGTTGATAACCTACCGAATGTGACACTCTATCGCCTAGAGCAATATCCAATGGCACTTTCGCCTGCACAGACAGAGTCAAGCTGCATAGTAAACAAACTCCACTCCCAAAAGACCATAGCAACACAGGGAATCTATTAATCGGCATACATCACCTCCAGCACATTATCGACATCCACCAGTTTACGCTAAGTCGAGTTAAAGTCGATATCCGTTATGGTTCTGAAATGATAGGTCTACTCAATTATTATTTACACCTATAACCATCATTCACTCCAATAGCATAATCAAACGACTTAGAGAATTTCATTCACTCGATAAACTCTCAATTGATGCCTCCTCAATTGATGTGATTATATTATTGGTATTAACGCTTATAGCCTTTCAAAATGATTAGTTAATAATCAATGACAGTTAATGGTGTGGCACAATAGCCTTAGATAGCTGACTACCTGATGAACTGATTAAATGACATTCAGATATTTACTCTCAAACGAAAAGAACTAATATCCAACCTAACCAGTATTGAACCCCGCAGAGCAATACCAATTTATATGGATTGGTATTAACCCTATATTAGAAAAATGCTATAGTGCGCGCCATATTGGTTTGGATTTCATTTACAGGCGGTAAACATGAGTTTTAAAGATTTACGCAGCTTCATCGATCATTTGGAAAAAAATGGCGAGTTAAAGCGCATTAGCTACCCTGTTGACCCTCATTTAGAAATGACAGAGATCGCCGATCGTGTTTTACGATCTGGAGGCCCCGCACTGTTATTTGAGAATCCGACCAACCATACCATGCCAGTACTGGTTAACTTATTTGGCACGCCTAAACGTGTTGCTATGGCATTGGGTAAAGACGACCCTTTGGCTTTGCGTGAAGTCGGTGAATTATTAGCATTCTTAAAAGAACCAGAGCCACCAAGTGGCTTTAAAGATGCCATCGCCAAAATACCTATGTATAAGCAGGCATTAAATATGCCGCCTAAAACAGTGCGTAATCCGCCTTGTCAGCAAGTGGTTAAAACCGGTGATGAAGTTGACCTAACATCGTTGCCAATCCAACATTGCTGGCCTGGAGATGTCGCCCCATTAGTGACTTGGGGACTCACCATCACCAAAGGGCCGCGTCAAAAAAGACAAAACCTAGGTATTTATCGTCAACAGTTATTAAGTAAAAACAAGCTGATTATGCGCTGGCTTGATCACCGTGGCGGTGCCTTAGATTTTAAAGACTTTAAACAGCTTCATCCGGGAGAGCGTTATCCTGTCGTAGTGGCATTAGGTAGCGATCCGGTGACCATTTTAGGGGCTGTCACGCCTGTGCCAGACTCCATGAGTGAATATGCTTTTGCAGGTTTACTGCGCGGCGAACGAACTGAAGTCTGTAAAGCCATTAGCTGCGATCTTGAGGTGCCAGCCACCAGCGAGATTATTCTTGAAGGTTATATTGATCCAGATGAGACAGCAGTAGAAGGTCCATACGGCGATCACACTGGCTACTATAACGAAACTGACTCATTCCCAGTATTTACCGTGACTCACATTACTCATCGTAAAGACGCCATTTATCATAGTACCTATACCGGTCGTCCACCTGATGAGCCGGCCATGTTAGGCGTGGCGTTGAACGAAGTATTTGTCCCCATTTTACGTAAGCAGTATCCAGAAATTATTGATTTTTATCTGCCGCCTGAAGGTTGTTCATACCGTATGGCTGTGATTTCAATCCGTAAGCAATATCCTGGTCATGCTAAGCGTGTCATGATGGGGGCCTGGTCATTCTTGCGCCAGTTTATGTATACCAAATTTATCGTTGTTGTTGATGACGATGTCAATTGCCGTGATTGGCAAGATGTTATTTGGGCCATTACTACACGAATGGATCCTATTCGCGATACCATGATGGTAGATAATACTCCAATAGATTATCTTGATTTTGCCTCACCCGTTGCTGGTTTAGGATCTAAGATGGGTTTAGATGCCACTAACAAATGGCCTGGTGAAACCACGCGAGAATGGGGAACCCCTATCGTGATGGATGAAAAGACAAAACAGAGAATTGACCAAATTTGGGATGATCTCGGCATACAAGATATGCCAACATTGTAACTACAGCGATCCGATCCGGGCGTAAATAGCTATAATTAACTCGTTGATAAAAAATTATAAAAGGGTTTAAAGGACGTTAGATGAAAACCATTCGTTGTCAGATAGAAAAAGTCACCCCGTTTAATGACGCTGTATACCAAGTGTTCCTTAAACCCGAAGCAGCCTTTGACTTTAAGGCTGGCCAATACCTAACTGTGGTCATGGGTGAAAAAGACAAACGTCCTTTTTCTATCGCTTCCGCGCCTAATGCAGCGTTAATTGAGTTGCACATTGGTGCCGCGGTTAGCGAAAGTTATCCAATGCAAGTTGTTGAACGCTTACAAACAGCGACACATATTGATATTGAAGCACCTGCTGGCGAAGCTTTTTTACGTAGTGAGAGCCATCGACCACGCATCCTCATTGCAGGCGGTACCGGTTTCTCATATATAAAAAGTATCGTTGAAGCACAAATTGCTAACGGCGAAACCATTAAGACTAAACTGTATTGGGGTTGTCGTAACGAAGAAGCTATGTACTATCAAGACATCGCTCGTCAATGGCATGCCGATCATTCTTGGTTAGAGTTTATTCCAGTAGTAGAACTTGCTGACGGTAATTGGGAAGGTAAAAAAGCTAATCTACTCGAGCAGATTAAACAGGATTTTGTCAGTTTGAATGGCTACGATATCTACATTGCTGGCCGTTTTGATATGGTTGGCACTGCACGAGAATTGTTCCGTGAGCTTGGCATTGAAGAAGCCCATTTGTATGGTGATGCTTTTGCATTTATCAAATAGGCTTTCCCAATAAAACCATTAAAACCGGCTATCTTGCCGGTTTTTTTATCGGTAAATCGACTGATTGCCTTTGTATTCCATGGCTCATTTATTTAAAATTAGCGCACATTTATTAATAAGGTACTCCAATGAAACTCAGTCAACTCACTCAGCCTATCTATGACCATTTATATCGCGATATTTTTGAGTTTCGCAGTACTTTTGATTTACCGGTTAACGACAGTGCTAGCCTAGACGACAAAGCTGATACCTTACACACCTCATTAATTATTGAAGAAATGACCGAGCTTGCAGAAGCAGACTCTCGCATGGAACAAGCTGATGCGATTGTTGACTCTGTCTATGTATTAATGGGTCGTTTAGTGCACATAGGTGCGTCTCAGGTAAGCGATCGTCTAGAGATCAGCTATCTTATCGATTTATTGCTTAACGTGGCTAAAAACCGCGAAATAGACTTTATCCAATGCTGGGATGAAGTGCACTCAAGCAACATGAGCAAAGTATGCCGTAACCAGCAAGAATTGGATGAAACCATCGCCTTTTACGCCAAACAAGGTGTTGAGATAGTCGGTAGCACTAAAGGTGAGTTTATTATTGCTAAGTGCGCTAAAGATGTCGATATGGCGGGTAAAGTAGTTCGCCAAGGCAAAGTATTAAAATCAGTTTATTATCGCCCTGCAGACTTAACTAAGTTAGTGCGAGACTAAGTTAGTGCGAGACTAATCAGCCAATCAACTACAGGGCTTTCACTTGCAAGTACTGATTTACCCATAAAAAATGCGCTTTTATCAGCGCATTTTTTATGACGTTTCCGGTTACACAGCCACCGAGGTTTTAGCATTATTAAGCGCCTGAATGAATCGCTGCGGCTCATCCACACTCAAATGCACCGTTTTCATCGGTTCGGGTAACTGACCCATACCACCATGATAAATGACCGGACGGTTGAGGGTAATAGTGACATTACTCTGCCCACGGCCAATCATAATGGTTTCTGGCTCATCTTTATTTAATTCAGTTGATTGTTGATCAGCGGCACTAGCAATATCGGCAATGTTCACTACCATAAATCCCCACAATGAATTATTGATCACTAAGTTATCTCTGATTAAATACAAAGAGTAATAACGTGATAATCGATGGTTAGCCACGATAGACATTAAGGTATAGGCAATAATGCTCGAGACAATAATCGCCACCCACTCACTCCACGATGCCAGTAATACGTAACTCAGACTCGACGCACTAACACAACCAATAAGCATTAACCACACATGCCAGCGTGTCGCGCTAACAAGATTGATATTGGCAATTACTGGTGGATGATGACGTGAGAACCAAGGGATAGAATAAAACCAGTTAGTCGCTTCACTGGCGAGAATAAGCGCAATAGTTAAGCTTTTATCATCGCCATCCCGATACGTTTCTACCGCCCCGACTCTAGGATCGCCCTTAAGCTTTCGTACCTTAATCAAGCCACGAACAACACTCACCACCAAATACAATTCAATGACCAACAGCACCGCAATAATCGGATAGCGTAACCATGCAATAAACTCAAAATAATGCGCGACTTCAGCAGGAAAACTTAACCGAGCAACCAAGCTGCTCAAACTGAAAATAACAATCAGTTTCCACAGTTTCTGGCCACCCATTTTAATAATGCAATACCAGTAGCTCAGTGGCAGTAACACAAAATACAATCCGCAAATAAGATATAACGACCACTTATCAGCGTCACTTGTTAACGACTCTGGTGTCCACTGAACGCCTATCACAAAACTCAACACCATTAAGACTAAAAAGACTAACCGATACTTAACCGTGGCTCTCATTGAATACTTATCCCTGTATATGTTACTGACCCACGCCATATCATTATTCTTAATATAAACGTGAAGATACAAGTTGTTAACATATCAGTGAACATTAGTTTCACTACTATTGATTGGCACAAAAATTGTTACTAAAAATTGCCGTCAATGGGTATCAAGATAAGTTACGCTTGAACAGCCAAGTTAAACCATGAACCGCGGTGGTAGGAAAAGCCATCGAATGATCGGCCTCGGGGATGACTAGCAGCTTGAGTGCTAAGTCACCAGATTGCGCCGATGGATGGGATTGGAGTCGTTTAAAAAAAGCCTGCGCATCTGCAACCATCTGATGACCATTATCGGTATAAGGTGGTTTTTCTAATTCGCCAATGCCAATAAACACCTTGGCAGATATTGCTGGTGTTTGACTAAAACGCTGAGCAAACTGCTGCAATAATTGTTTATTGTCAAACCACAGAGATGGACTGCCCAATACGTAATATGCAAATAGCGTTGGCTGTTCTAATAAAATATATGCGCCGAGTAACCCGCCTAACGAATTACCCATAAAGGTGTTTTGTTGGCTGTCGACCCGATAGTTTTTTTCAACGAAAGGCATAACAACCTGGCTGATAAAAGCAACGTGTCGCTTGGCCTCGCCAGTGGGTAGTTTCCAACTCGCATCGTGACTTGGGGTATAGTCGCGGATCCGACTCGCCGAACCTTTGCTTGGCCTCTGATAGCCTATAGCGACTAAAATAGCTTGCTGCATCATGTTACTGTTCATTGGAAATCGTGTCGCACCAGACACCACTTGCAAGCTATACATGGAGTCAGTCATGTATATCACTGGATATTGATGTGAACTATTTTGCTGGTATTTTTTGGGGAGCTTGATCATCACTTGATAGTCACGATCGCCATCTTTAAGCACAAATTGGCGGGTACGAGGAATATTGACTACTGCAGCTGTGGAATGCACATCGACAGCGTTGTTTGTTAAGCCTGGCAGTACAGCATCATTGTTAGCTGACGCACTGGCTAGAGATAGCCCACAACACATTATCGCGCCGATTAACCCATAAATTGTTTTCATGCATCCCTGCCCTATGGTAATAAACCACAAACGTTAAATCATATAATCCAACGCAAGTGCGATAAACAATACCATTCCGGCCCAGTTATTATTTAAAAAGGCTTTAAAACATGGTGCACGTTCACGACCAAAAATTAATCGTTGCTGATACACGGCAAAACCAATAAAGCTGATAATACCTAAGCCGTAAATAATCCCACGGTCGGCCACCAACCCAGCCATCACAAAACACCCTAGTGCAGCAAATTGAAACAAACCGATAATCTGTCGATCAAAGCGACCGAATAAAATAGCCGTTGATTTAATGCCTACTTTTAAGTCATCGTCACGATCGACTATGGCATACATGGTGTCGTACGCTACCGTCCAACACCAATTGGCCATAAATAACCACCACGCTTCAACTGGCACTTCACCAAGTTGAGCGGCATAGGCCATAGGAATTGACCAACTCCACACAATGCCCAAAAACATTTGTGGCATGTTGGTCACCCGTTTCATAAACGGGTACATCACCGTTAAAATAATCCCCACCACAGATAACTGCACTACCAGTGGATTAAGCCATAATACTAAGCAAAACGCAGCCAAACCTAAGAGGGTAAATAGAGTCAGTGCCTCTTTAACAGACACTTCCCCCGACACCAACGGTCGCATACTCGTACGCTCGACATGAGCATCTAGTTTACGATCGGCAAAGTCATTAATAATGCAGCCATTGGCGCGCATAATCACCACGCCAACAATAAAGATTAACAACACCTTAATGTCTGGCAGCCCTTGAGCCGCTAACACCAGTGCCATTAAACACGGCCATAGCAGCAGCAAGGTACCAATAGGCCTATCTATCCGCATTAATCGTGCATAAGCACGAAGCTTATCTTGCAATGTCATTGGCGTCATCTCTCCATGATTTAGCAAGCGAAACACGTTAACAACGCTCTAGTTTTGCTAATGACACCAACAGCCATTTACTGCCAAAATCGACAAACTCAACCTGCACACGTCCTTTTTCACCAGAACCTTCAAAGCTAGTCACGACCCCTTCACCAAACTTAAAGTGCTTCACTTTAGAACCCACTTTATGACCGGTGTCGTTAAAACCATGAGGTTTTTTAGTGGCAACCGTAGCCTTAGCAGGAAAACGCTGACTAACTGACGGCTTAACCTGAGCACGTATACGGATTTGCTCAACAAACTTTTCAGGAATTTCGTTAATAAACCGTGATGGGCTAGCATAATCTTCACGGCCATAAATACGACGAGACTCAGCATAACTGATGTACAGTTTTTGCATAGCACGGGTCATACCGACATAACACAAACGGCGCTCTTCATCTAAACGATCGCCTTCATCCAGTGCCATCTTGCTCGGGAATAATCCTTCTTCAACGCCCGCCATAAACACCATTGGGAACTCAAGCCCTTTGGCTGAATGCAATGTCATCAACTGCACGGCATCGGTAAAGGCATCAGCCTGACCTTCGCCAGCTTCTAATGCTGCATGAGACAAAAAGGCATTAAGTTCGCCCATGTCTTCAAGCTCTTCAGGCATTTCAAAACTGCGCGCAGCAGTAACCAACTCGTTTAAGTTTTCAATTCGAGCTTGAGCTTTCTCGCCTTTTTCGGCCTCATACATGGTACGCAAGCCTGAACGGTCAATCACATCGTCAGCCATCCGGTACAGCAACATATCTGCCGTATCCGTTCGCATCGCAATAATCAGTTCCATAAAGCCATTGATGGCATTAGCCGCACGCCCGGCAAGGACTTTCTCTTCGATTAAACTCACGCAAGCTTGCCACAGCGTCAGTTCATGCTGTCTAGCGGTTGAGCGGATGATATCCAAAGTACGATCGCCGATACCACGAGCTGGCGTATTCACCACACGCTCGAATGCCGCATCATCATTTTGGTTATTAATCAGACGCATATAGCCCATAGCATCTTTAATTTCTTGTCGCTCGAAGAAGCGCAGACCACCGTAAATACGATACGCTAACCCTTTGTGTAAAAAGGCTTCTTCTAATACTCGCGATTGTGCATTTGAACGATATAAAATGGCGCACTCGCTCAAACTGCCGCCCTTTTCATGCCAGTCGCTAATGCGTCCAACAATAAATTTGGCTTCATCCATTTCATTAAAGGCGCAATAGACCGAAATGGGCTCGCCATCTTTATCTTCGGTCCATAACTCTTTGCCCAAACGATCTGGGTTATTGGCAATCACAGCGTTAGAGGCATTCAAAATATTCGCTGTTGAACGATAATTTTGTTCTAAACGAATGGTTGTTGCACCCGAGAAGTCTTTTAAGAAACGATGTAAGTTTTCAATTTGCGCACCACGCCAACCGTAAATAGATTGATCGTCATCACCGACAATCATCACATTGGCTGTGTTACCGGCTAACACACGGATCCACGCATATTGAATCGCGTTGGTATCTTGAAACTCATCCACTAAAATATGACGGAAGCGTTCTTGGTAATGTGCCAGTAAATGCGGTTTATTGAGCCATAATTCATGAGCTCGTAGTAAGATTTCGGCAAAGTCGACCAAACCTGCGCGATCGCAAGACTCTTGGTAAACCTTATAAATATTCAGTAAATTTTGTTCAATCGGAAAACCGCCCGCATCGATATGCTTAGGTCGTAATCCTTGGTCTTTTTTGCCGTTAATATAGCCTTGGGCCTGACGAGGAGGATATTGCTTCTCGTCTAAATTAAGGCTTTTAAGAATGCGTTTCAGTAAACGTAACTGATCGTCAGAATCGATAATCTGGAAACTTTGCGGTAAATTGGCATCTTGATAATGGGTTCGCAATAACCGATGCGCTAAACCATGGAAGGTACCGATCCACATCCGCCCCATGTTAGTGCCCACAACCTTTTCCACCCGTTCACGCATTTCTGCCGCGGCTTTGTTGGTAAAGGTGACTGCCAAAATAGAATATGGACTTTGTTGTTCAACTTGCATTAACCACGCAATACGATGGGTTAATACACGGGTTTTACCACTGCCGGCACCCGCTAACACCAACATATTTGAAAGTGGAGCGCCGACTGCCTCACGCTGTTTATCGTTTAGGCCGTCTAATAATGATGATACGTCCATTTTTCCTCCCAGAAATCTGCGAGGCATTATATCTTAAATAGCGAGATAATGGCGTGCAATACTTCAGCTATTTTATGCCCACTATCACCTTAGGTAGCAGAGTGAACCTTTAGACGACATTAATATCAAAGTCACTAAAATCACTCACTTGTGATGTTCTAACCGCGAAAATCACACCTAAATTGACAAAGCTGTAAGCGAAAATTACTATATAAAATAAACAATTAATTAATGTTAGCGTTAAGTAATTGGCCTAATAGGCTATTAAACACTCACATTCATGACTAAAGAAACTAGATTAAGTTTGCTTTTTATGGCGAGTAAATCTGGTGACATGTCGGTTTATGATCGATATGTTCAATGCCATTAATACTAAAAAGTCCATTAAAATGGATTTATTGTCCACAGCTTCAGCTGTATAGGTTGCCATATTGAATATCAAAGATTTAGAGCTATTCATTGCTGTAGCAAAGTTAGGCAGTTTTTCAAAAGCGGCAAAATCTTTTGATACTCGCAGAGCATTAGTCAGCCGCCGGATTGGAGAAATAGAAAAACAGCTCGGGGCACCGTTATTTACTCGCACAACAAGAGTCATGGCCTTAACCTCTGCAGGTCGACAATATCTTGCTCAAATCGAACCTTTAGTGAATCAATTAAATCATGCCGGATATGTGTTTAAACATCGTCATGATGAAGTACAAGGTAATTTACGCATTGGTTTATTGCCTTTCGTCGACAAGTTGATGGATGAATATATCGCTCACTTCATTCATGCGTATCCGCAAGTCCAATTAGAGGTGTTAATTGTGTCTGGTGGCAGTAAAGAGCTCAATCGTTTAGGGCTCGACTTGATTATTGATGTCGGTCAAGTAAACGGTGCAAATATTGCTGTACATAAGTTGACGACTTTTGAGCGTAAAATTTATGCTAGCCCAAGTTATTTAGAAAAATCATCACTGATCGAAAATACCGATGACTTACAATACCATTCATTACTAGGCTTTAGAGATGCACATGGGCAACTAGAGCAGACTTGGCATTTTCAGCATGCAAATGTACCAACTCATTATAAAGTTATCTGCAGCGACTTTAACTCGTTATATCACTTATGTTTAGCCGGGGCGGGTATCGCTTTATTACCCCATGTTATTGCTCACGAGGCAGTAAATCAGGGACGATTAATTAATATTCTACCGCAACACAGCATTGGCTTTGCCGATATCAGCTTGGCCTATTCGACCAAAAGTCCTCAATCGCCTGTGGCAAAAGCCTTTTGCGAACATTTACTTCGAGAGATGGTTCCCAGTTAAAGCGGTAAAAGCGGTAAAAGCGGTAAAAGCGGTAAAAGCGGTAAAAGCGGTAAAAGCGGTAAAAGCGGTAAAAGCGGTAAAGGTATAATTTAAATAGACTGCGGCGGTAAAAACAATAAAAAAGGTTAGCGAAATCGCTAACCTTTTTTATGTAATGTTCGTCACGCGGTGGCGTGACATAGCAGTATTAACGATTATTTTTTATCGTCTTTTAAGCCAATACTTTGCATCCAGTATTCAAAATTAACTAGATTACCCGGTAACACAATACGGCTATCAGGTTTGCTTAAACCATCTAGCTGCTTCATATACTGTTCACCAAGTTGCATACGCAATGCACTTTGTCCGCCTTCAGATGAAATAACCACCGCTAATCGTTCTATCGACTCAGCAGTTGCTTTAGCTAAAGTGAGAATTTCTTGCGCTTTACCTTCGGCCTCATTAATGCGGCGTTGCATCTCACCTTCAGAACGGTTAATGGTTTCTGCCATCACACCTTCTGAACGATTAATCTTACTTTGCTTGTCACCTTCACTTTTAGCTAATAATGCCCGACGTTCACGCTCGGCATTCACCTGCATTTCCATGGCGTTTTTAACTGTTTCTGGTGGGGTGATATTTTTAATCTCGTAACGATGCACTCGAATGCCCCACATAGAGCCAGCTTCATCGAGAACTTCAACCACTTTGGCTGATATCACATCACGCTCTTCAAAAGTACGATCTAAATCTAAGGTACCAATCACAGAACGCGTAGTTGTTTGGGCAAGTTGAATGGCGGCATAACGGTAGTCGGTAATACCATAACTGGCTTTAACGGGATCGGTAACCGAAATATAAATCACTCCATCCACTTCAACATTAACTTCATCACTGGAGAAACATTCTTGTGGCGGTACATCAATCGTTTCTTCCTTTAAGTCGTGGATATAAGCCACTTTATCAACGAAAGGGATCAGTGCATGGAAGCCTGCATCTAAGGTATTGTGATATTTACCTAAACGTTCAACAATATAAGCCGACTTGGTCGGTACAAGACAGATAGACTGGAATAGTTTTAGCACAAAAATAGCAAAAATTACGCCCCAGATAGCCATCACAATAAAATCAGTATCAATTCCGTTAATCAACATTAGCGAGCTCCTTTTGCTGATGAGTTTGATACGGCATGAGTTACTTGCTCCATACCTTCAAAAAAGCCTTCTAGCTTGGCCATTTCAGCAGGCACAACAGAGACTTGAGCTTCAGATAAAATCTTGCCCACTTGACCAATAAACTGCTCTTTAAGCAACATGTTCATTGCGTCATTGCCGCCATTTACCGTTAAGGCCTTGCAGATCATTTCCATGCCTTCTGCCTTTGCAGTGGCAATAATAGAAATTTCTTGCCCTGTACCTAAAGCCTCATTAATGCGCTTTTGTTTTTGACCTTCGGACAAATTAATCGCCTCTTGACGTTCACCTTGCGACATATTGATCATTGCTGCTTTTTCAGCATTGGCCAAAGTGATCTCGGCACGCTTGCGACGCTCTGCTTCCATTTGTTTTTCAAGGGTGTGAATAACTTTCATTGAAGGGGAGATATTTTTAATCTCGTAACGTAATACTTTTATCCCCCAAGGATCTGAAGCCTTATCAATTTCGCGCACAATGGATTCATTCAAGCTGTCACGTTCAGAAAACGTTTGCGACAAGGTCAGCTTACCTATTTCTGAACGCATGGTTGTTTGCGCTAAGTTAACCGCTGCACGGCGATAGTTTTCAATACCATAGCTGGCCAGCTTGCCGTCCATCACTTTAAGGTAGACTAAACCGTCAACTTCCAACTGGGTGTTGTCTTTTGAAATACAACTCTGCGGCGGCACATCTAATACTTCTTCACGAGTGTCGTGGCGATAAGCAACCCGATCGACAAAAGGAACAAGAAAATGAAACCCTGGCTCGAGCACGGTACGAAACTTACCCAAACGCTCAATAACATGCACTTCACGCATTGGCACAATTAACATGAGTTTGAACAAAATGAACATTACAAATAAAAAAACGATTGTTAACACAAACATATCTACTCCCTTTTAATCTGACTTTCCTAGATAACACTTAACGGCAATCACAACACGACGATTTCGAAACAATACTTAATTTACGAAACAATATTCATGACACTAAATTTACGAAACAATAATGACAAAACAATATTCATATCACAATAATCTGAATTTTTTACAGTTAAGTACTCAATAACCCAACTCGCGGTAACAATTCGCAGTAATAACTCGCGGCAACAAAAGGTTATCAACTAAATCGCTATACAGAATCGATGATAGGTTCAACAACAAAAGCAATATTATCCCGACAAATGATCCTGACTTTGGTACCTTTTTTTATCACGGTACCATCACCTAAAGCAGTCCAATCAGTACCCAAACAGCTAATTCGACCGGTCTTTTGACCAGGGCCGATGGCTTGCTTAACGATAGCGACTTGATTATAAAGATCCGCCTCTTCATCGGTATTATCGACATGTGAATCGCCGCCCACTAAACGCTGGGTCACATGACGAAAACTCAGTAATAACACCATTGAAGCCATAAACCATAATGTCAGACTTTGTACCAAGCCATCGATAATGCCAACAGCTTGTGCTGCTGCGACGATAACGCAAGCCGCACCTAATAAAATAACGATACCACCCGGAATGATAATCTCCGAGATCATCAATAACAGCCCAAGCACCAGCCAGACTGCGATCGGATTTGCAAGCTCCATATTCTCCCCCATAAATGAGAATGTCCGTAAATTCACTATAACAGCTTTATTTATTAATGCGACATATTATGTCAAAGCGTTATTGCGAACAGTAAACGGGACAAACGATTCATCAACTTACCATTACCACACGAATACGTATCGCTAGTAATGAGTAACTGTAATAATAAGTCCCCCTATACAAATCAGTATTACTGCAAAGTGACATTTTATTTGTCACCATGGTGGTATTCGTTTTAAGTAAGATAACAGCGCCAATCAAACACCTTTATGCGTTACATCGCATTGACAGTGCTAATACCTGTCATAAGATTATATTGATGATGAAAACAATGAAATCTGTACATTCTGGTCGGTTTTAATTGTGCTCTTTCAAAATATTGAATATATTGCGCCCCATTGTGCACGATTGGGAATAATAGGTCACAAATTTAACCTCGATCGCTATAAAACTTACCTTTAAACTGTCAAAATTGACGTCTCTGATCATTTTACTAACCGGAAGAAAAATGAAAAAAATCTACCTTTTAGCCACATTAGTACTCTCACAAAATGTTTTTGCTGACGATTTAGTTCAATGGTGGGATGTTAGCGCTACTGTCTTGCATGGCGAAAACTATGACTTAGCGCCATCAGAAAGACAAACAACCATTACCCTAGAAACAGCCGGTGCTTGGAAGTATGGCGATTGGTTTGCATTCCAAGATTTTATTAATTTTAATGGTAATAATAACGGTGTTGATAGTTCGACTTATGGCGAAATATCTCCGCGCTTCAGTGCTAGCAAAATATTGGGTCAGCCAGTGAGCTTTGGTGCGATAAAAGATGTCTCTTTAGCATTAACTTACGAAGAAGGTGAAGGTCCAGTTCACAGCATGCTTTATGGTATTGGTGTAGACCTTGAGGTGCCATTTTTTAGCTATTTACAACTGAACACTTACCGCCGAGATGCAATAAGCAGCGGTAATATCAGTGATGGTTGGCAGTTTACGCCGGTATTTAGAATCGACATGCCAGTGGGCAATGCCAACATTATTATAGATGGCTTCATTGATTGGGTATTTTCTGCCGACAACAACGGCTACGACGAAAACCTGCACATCAACCCACAAATAAAGTATGACTTAGGTAAAACACTGTTCGGTGATCACAAGCAAAACAAACTGTTGGTAGGTTTTGAATATGATTACTGGCAAAGCAAATACGGTGTTGCGGGTATCGACCAAAATACCTACTCAATTATTGCGCAATATCATTTCTAATTGATGCCGCTATTGATATAAATTAGATAACAAAAAAGGTGCCTAGGCACCTTTTTTAATGATTACATTTCAATACTCATTGATTTGAGACAATTTGTTTTGCGTAATCTGTTTTAACGCCATCAGCCTTAACACAATCTCTTGTTATAACGTGATGATTAAAACGTTAGCTTAAGCTAATAATTTTTTCGCTGCTGCTACAACAATAGACACGGCACTTACTTCAGTCTTCTTCATTGTCGCTTCGTCAGGGATCTCTTGCTGTGTGCGGTTTACAATAACACCGGCAACACATGCTGCACGCCAACCTTGAGTTGCACACATTGTAAATAGCGTAGCTGATTCCATTTCATAGTTCAGCACACCCATTGACTGCCACTCTTTCATAGAGCCAACATAACGCTGCGTAATGCGACCAGAAACAGTATCGTAACGCTCTTGACCTGGATAGAAAGTATCAGAAGAAGCAGTAATACCAATGTGCGGCTCTAGACCAGCGTCACGACATGCTGCAACCATAGCAGTTGTACATTCAAAGTCTGCTGCTGCTGGGAACTCAAGCGGTGCAAAGTGTAAGCTTGCGCCATCTAAACGCACAGAAGCTTGAGTCACAATCACATCACCCACGTTTACGTGCGGCTGAATTGCGCCAGTTGTACCTACGCGTAAGAAAGTTCTCACACCTAATTGTGCTAATTCTTCAACCGCAATAGAAGTTGATGGTCCACCGATACCGGTTGAACACACAACCACGGCTTTGCCATCGATATAAGCTAAGTAGCTTGTGTATTCACGATGGCTCGCTAAGAACGTTGCGTTGTCCATTAACTCAGCAATACGCTTAACACGTTCTGGATCACCAGGAACGATTGCTAAGGTAGCGCCATCTAACATTTTTTTAGTTAATCCTAAGTGAAATACATCGGACATTGTGAAAACCCCTTTCAGTTTTGAATATTAAATTCTTATAACCCAGACTTTAACCTAGTCTTTAGGGGGATAAGGTTAACTTGATCACATATAAATTCATAATAGTTAATATTCATTCGTTAAATTATTACTAATATATGTCCAAATCCCACCAAATACACCCGTTTCAGCATAGTTGAAGGTCGATAGAAACAACAAATATCTTATCTCGCTTAACAATCATTAACGTGATTTACATCAAGTTAACCTCGCTAAAATGGTTTTAGGCTGAAGGTAAGCATAACCACTGAGCATAAAGTTAATCAATATTAGATTCAACACATCTCATTTCCAAATTGTGTTGCTGCTAAAGCAAGCATCATTGTTATTGGCATAACATCTGATGAATGCAAATTAAAATGAATCCAAATCCGCTGACTCAGCTTAAAGGAGTAACTTATGTTTCCAGAGTACCGAGACTTAATCTCTAAACTTAAAGTCACAGATAAGCACTTTATCAAAAAGTTTAATGACCACAATCAACTCGATGAGCAAATTACCGCACTAGAAAAGCACAGTAGTAGTGATGCAACAGCTGAATTAAAACTAATGAAAAGCACGAGATTACACCTTAAAGAACAAATATTAGATATTTTAAAAAATCATCAACAAGAGGTTTAGGCGCACATAAAAATAAAGGACGCTAGTGCGTCCTTTAGGATGTCGTCAAACTACACCATTAATTAAAGATAATAATCTTTAAGTGGTGGGAAGCCGTTAAAACATACTGCTGAATAGGTCGTAGTGTAAGCACCAGCGGTTAACCAGTACATACGGTCACCAATGGCTAAATCAACCGGTAAACCATAGCTATAGTGCTCATACATAATATCGGCACTGTCACAGGTTGGGCCAGCAATAACGCACTTATCTAACTCGCCTTTGCGCTCAGTATAGATTGGGAATTTAATCGCTTCGTCCATGGTTTCAATTAAACCAGAGAACTTACCCACATCTGTAAATACCCAGCGCTCTAATGCAGTGTTTGATTTACGCGAAATCAATACCACTTCAGATACCAATACACCAGCATTTGAAAGCAATGAACGGCCAGGCTCTAGAATAATCTCAGGTAATTCGTCACCAAAATCTTCTTCTAGGAAATGCTTAATCTGCTGAGCATAAACACCTAGTTCATTCGTTTTATCCATATAGTTGGCAGGAAAACCACCCCCTAAATTGATCATTTTTAACACAATGCCATGTTCTTCTTTTAAACGGTCGTAAATGCTTTTCACTTTACCGATAGCAGAATCCCACGCACCGATATCACGTTGTTGTGAACCAACGTGGAAAGAAATGCCATGCGGTTGTAAGCCTAACTCTTTTGCCAATACTAATAAGTCGTACGCCATTTCATTTTGGCAACCAAACTTACGTGATAAAGGCCAGTCGGCTGTGTGTGTACCTTCAGTTAAAATACGCAAGTACACTTTTGAACCAGGAGCTTCTTCCGCAATCATGCGTAAATCGGCTTCAGAATCTGAAGCAAACATACGTACGCCTTGTTCAAAGAATGATCGTACATCAACGCGTTTCTTAATGGTGTTACCGTAACTAATACGATCAGCAGAAACACCTATCGACGTGACCATTTCAAGTTCGTAAATGGACGCGATATCAAAGTTTGAACCTTTGTCTCGTAACAAGGTTAAAATTTCTTTGGCCGGATTTGCCTTAACCGCATAATAGATATTAGCGAAAGGAAAATTATTAACCATATCATCATATTGTTTCGCAACGATTTGGGTGTCAATAACTACAAATGGCGTTGGCTTATCTTTAGCAAATGCCTCAATGCGGTCAAACGTGTCCTTGTCATAATAATCTGCAACATCAATCGATTGAAATTGGCTCATTAGGCCAGTGCCTCCTGTAAGTAGGGCGATAAAAGTGTCATTACGAATCTGTAAAAACATGCGCAGTAAACGATATTTTCAATCAATACGCAACGAATTTTTATGCAAAAAGTATACTTTTTTATTCTTCGAGAAATATCAATAACACGCAACACATTACTAGCTTAATACACTGCGTTATTGATTGGTTTCTGCGTCTAGAAAGTATAGACATTTGTCAGGAAAATGCCCATAAAGTCGTTGGAAATATTTTCGCCGTGATGGCATTTAACACTCATCACAGACTTACACCTTAGAGTAAAAAGTTGTTATCATCCAATTTGATAACAACTTAACGTGCTTCAATAAGGAACATAGAATGAACGAACCCAGTTTAGATCAAGAGCTCCAACAACTGCAAAATGTCTATAGCGTCATCACTGAGTTTGTTGTTGCGTACAGCTTTCAAATTGCGGGTGCGATTATTATTTTCTTATTGGGGCTTTGGGTGGCAAACAAAGCCGCCAACGTTGTCGCCGCTCAACTGAAAAAACATAACATTGATATCACCCTCAGTAACTTTGCTTCCAACTTAGTTAAAATCATTATTATTGTGATGGTTGCTGTTATCTGTTTAGGCAAACTAGGGATTAGCGTAACGCCAATGGTGGCTGCTATTGGTGCTGCTTCACTCGGAGCAGGCTTGGCATTACAAGGAATGTTATCTAATTATGCTGCCGGCATTACCATTATTGTCACCCGCCCTTTTGTGGTTGGCAATACCATTGAAATTAAAGGTGTCAGCGGTGTGGTTGAAATCATTAAACTAGGCCAAACCATATTAACCAACGAAGAAGGCGAACAAATCAGTATTCCCAACAAGCACATTGTCGGTGAAATTTTACATAATTCATTCGCTTATAAATTGGTTGAAAACAAAATTAACATTGATTACCAAGCTGATGCGGGTCATGTTATCCAATTAATTAATGGCGTGCTTGCCGCTGCTCCGGCAATTTATCAAGACAAGAAACCATTAGTCGGCATCAATGGATTTAATACTGTGGGGATAGAAGTTGGTGTACGTTATTGGGTACCGACAACACGCTATTTCGAAGAGAAGTACCACACTAACCTAGCCATAATCAAAGCACTCAATCAAGCCAAAATTAAGATACCTTGCCCGGTAAAGGAAATACATTTACAGCACTAGTTTTGATAGCACTCGTATTCACAGTTCTGTATTCACAAGGCTAAAGGTTCTCTTCACCGCATAAAGTCTCACGATTGAAAGGGCTGCATATAAGGCTGAGTGGAAGCAGTTGCACTTTTTAGTCCATTCAATCTAACTGGCCCTAACAAACTGAATTGGGGCCAACAGACTATTGCCACCAATGGAGATTCCCGCGAGACTATATTGAATAAAGCAATTCATCACGTAGTAGTGGGCTGATCCACAAAGAATGCAATGAGAATAGCAGTACAGACTGCTACAATAAATAATCAAAACAATCAACTACTTACTACAGGATAGCAAACTCGATCACCATATATTTACTCTCAAAAACCACTGTGAATAGAATGAATAATATAATATATGCAGTAAACCCCGTCTTCCTTACTAAGTACATTTAATGAAACTCACTTCACTAAGCGCAATAAATTAAGCTGATTTGACTAAACTCATTTAAGCAGACTCATTGAAATAAATGCGACCAAATCATTCTCCCCCCCAAACAACCAATAGCAAACGAACCAACTGGTTCACTTTGCATGTTAAGCTCTGGTCTTTATCACAATTTATTTTCTGCTGAAGCACTATATTCCATTATGAAAAAACTAAGTCGAAATGAAAGACTGGCTGTTATTCTCAAGTTACTCAGTATGCATAAAAAACTGTCTAACCAAAAAATATCCACATTACTGGCAGTAACCGCTAAAACGGTTCGTTGTGATCTCGTGCAGCTGGAAAAAGACGGTCTAGTAAAACGAATTCATGGCGGAGTCTGTCAGTCTGAAGGCGCGAATATCAAAAAGTATAGCTTGGACGCTATGTTGGCAGAATTACTCGACCGCAGCATACTGAATGACAGCAAAGAACTCGACTCAAACCAAGGTAGATTAATCAAAATGAAACATAATGTATTTGTACTTGGCTCATTCAATGTCGATATTGTGGCAAAATTAGCACGCTTTCCCCAACCGGGTGAAACCTTGCATTCAAGTAGCAGTAGTATTGGCGCTGGCGGCAAAGGGGCAAACCAAGCTTATGCTGCGGCTAAAAATGGTGCCCATATTACCTTTATGACTAAAATTGGTACTGATCAATTTAGTCAATTTGCGCGCCAACACCTCAACAGTACCGGCATAGACAACACGATTATCCTCGAGTCATCAACTAGCCCGACAGGTACCGCGATGATTTACGTTAGTGAACAAGCTGGCGAGAATATGATTGCGGTCAACGAAGGCGCAAACATGACGCTGACCGATGATGAAATACACTCAGCCAAACACCATATTGTTAGTGCACAATTATTTTTAACCCAGCTTGAAACCAATTTTGATGCTATCAAGCTCGCGATGAGCATTGCCAAAGACAATGGCGCAAAAGTGATCCTCAATCCGGCGCCGTATCATCAGAGAACTCTCGAGTTATTACCTTTGGTTGATATGATCACCCCTAATGAAACAGAAGCTTCGTTAATGACAGGAATCGAAGTAACCAATCTAGACAGTGCTAAGCAGGCCGCGATTGCAATACATGCCTTAGGCGTAACATCGGTAGTCATCACTCTCGGATCTGATGGGGTATTACTTTATGAAAATGATCACTTCACCCTGCTAGATGCACTAAAAAGCGCGGTTGTTGATACCACTGGTGCAGGCGATGCTTTTAATGGCGCTTTAGTCGCTGAGCTTGCTAGAGGCAGTACACTGCATCAGGCCGCTAAATATGCCAACGCTTATGCGTCACTCGCTGTTGAGCGCCTCGGCGCAGCAAATATGCCAGACGGCTCACTTGTCGCAGCAAGACTTAATGCTTAATAGCGAGTGCAGAGTTCTAATGTAAAGCGCTAATGTAAAACACTAGAGTCGAACTCCCATGAAAAAAGCGCAGTGATTACTGCGCTAGTGTTAGGTAAGCGGTATTAGTCCGCCAGATGCCGACAGTGCTATTTCAATCTTGCGGCATAATTGATAATACTGTCGCGATATAGCTCCAATAGTTCGGCATCTCTGACCGCGACTGCAACCTGTTGCGGCGCCTGATTCATCCATTCATCATGCGGGTAAACACGGTCATCAATCTTCTGAATGGTCATTCCTTCGGCAACACCATCGACAACGACTCGTATTGGCCCTTCTCTAAGCGTGAACAACTCTGGATTAATCACATAGGCAATTGCAGATGGGTCATGCACATGGCAAGCTTCTAAGCCCACTTTTTCACTATAAAACCTCAAATAGAACCGGCTAACATCCCAAATAAATTGGCCAACGTCGCCTGCATTGTCGCGCAATTGATCAAGAAAATCACGAGTAAAAAAGCTTTGTTCAGTCACATCTAAGCCAATCACAACCACAGGCCATGAGGCCGTCAACACCATATCAGCAGCATGAGGATCATCGTGTACATTAGCTTCGGCAAAAGGGGTCACATTACCGCGATGGCCGTTCTCACCAAAAGCGCCACCCATAATGACCACCTTGTTAACTAAGTCGACAATGCTTGGGTCAGCCTGAAGCGCTAGCGCAAGGTTAGTTAACGGACCGATGGCCACTAAAGTAATCTCACCAGGCTCCGCCTTTACAGCGTCAATGATGTATTGATACGCAGGCCGAGGATCAGCTTGACCTTCTACTTCGGCTGGGACATTCACATCACCAAAGCCACCTTCTCCGTGAACAACGACCGTTGGGCCAACTGGAGGACGTACGATAGGTTTACTCGCGCCTGTGACAATATCGGCCTGCAGCTGAAATTTTTGTTTAAGATAAAGCGCATTACGGGTCGCATTTTCAATGGTCACATTGCCATAAACCGTGGTGATGGCCTTAAGATCAATATCGGGATGTGCTTCGGCAAAGAGAATAGCAAATACATCATCAATACCGGGATCTGTGTCTAATATTATTTTAGTTTTCATGGGGATCACTGTCCTACTTTATTAAGTGAATCGATACACTATAAGGTTTTACTGAATATCCTGCGATGAGACTCACAGGCCCTTCAATGCATACCAACAAGATATTCGAAGATGATTAACGACTGCGACAAACGAACGGTTACAGGGTCCTGAGGCTCATTAAATCCCTTGGCACTATACAAAAATAGTGCCGACAGAAGTGTGATTGTTCGTCAAACTTTAATCTGTAAGTGAACATAATGGTTCACTTACACGTGTGCAACTGGCTATAACAAGTTTGATATGAAATAGGCCGAATATTATATTTTGCCTTACATATCCCACCTTTTAACCCGAGTTGAGGTTAATTTACAACACCTCGAAAAAGTAAAGCTTACTTGACAAGCATTAATAGATTGCGATAACTTAAAGTCAAGCTTAGTTGACATAATGACAACTAAACACGACCAAGGGAATGTTGATAATGTCGCCACTAACACACAATCAAGACTGGAAAAATACCAACAAACATAATACAGCTCGTTTAGCAAAATGGACTTTAGCGTGGGTGATAAGTATGGCCGTCGCCAACTTTGGTCCACAATTTATTTGGCAACAAGATGTCATCACCATAATGGCCATTGGCATTAATTTCATGATGGGTATCGGGATGATTTTAGCCAATAGACGCCAACTACTTGGCTTAGATGAATTGCAGCAAAAAATTCAATTAAATGCGATGGGCCTCAGTCTGGGGGTGGGGCTAATTGTTGGCTTGAGCTACTCAAATTTAGACACAACAAACTTAATAGCTGGTCACGCGGAAATTTCTCACTTGGTGATCATTATGGGACTCACCTATTTAGTCGGTATTATTTTAGGCCATAGGAAGTACCAATGAAAAATCGCCTAAAAGTACTCAGGGCAGAGCAAGACCTGACCCAAGCACAACTAGCAGACTTACTTAATGTTTCCAGGCAGACGATCAATGCGATCGAAACTGGTAAGTTTGATCCTAGTTTGCCATTAGCCTTTAAAGCGGCACGTTTATTCAAGCTACCTATTGAAAGTATCTTTGAAGACGAAGTGTAGCTAATAGTATTTATAATCAATGTTATAAATACTATGTTATAAAAACAATGCTATAAAAAATGTTAAACGCTATGGCGGTCGATTCAGCTCAAGCATTGGCTAAATTTACAGTCTTAACGCTAACAGCCCTATGGATTGATAAGAGATTAATATCCTTTACGCCAAAGCTGGTTTAGTTTTCGGTTTGAGAAGACCAATACCAAAGGCGGCCATTGCCACTGCTATGATGGCATTAAGGTAGTTGAAAAAAGCATAGGGCGCGTAGTCAAGTACGTCTACCCCTAGAGTGGCGGTATAAAAGGCACCAGCTGTGGTCCACGGAATAAGGCCTGTAGTCATAGTGGCACCTTCTTCAACTGAGCGCGAAAGAATGGCGGCCTCTAAATTTTGTTGCTCATATTTGGGCTTAAACAGTTGGCAACTGAGAATAATCGAAATATAAGCCTCTCCCATAGCAATGTTACCTAAAAAACCGGACATAATCGTCGTCGTAATAAGGGTGGCGGTGCGCTGCACTCTTTTTATGATGCCGGCTAATAGTGCGGTGAGAAATCCCGCACCGTGTAAAATGCCGCCTAGCGCGATAGCCATTAACGCCAGCAGCAAGGTCCAGCTCATACTGCTAATGCCGCCGCGACCAAGCAAAGCATCTAAACTGGGGATACCCGTTGATTCGGGCGTATTTTCCCACAGTGCATTAAGCACGGAGATAGCACTTTCTTGCTGATAAAAAATCGCGATTAGTACGGCGAGTATTATGCTGCATGACATCGTCACTTCTGCGGGCACTTTTCTAATGCTCAGTACCGCGAGTAAAATCAGTGGTAATAACGTAATCAGCGGCGTAAGGCTGTAATTGTTGGCAAGTGCAGTTTGAATTGAGGTAACTTCTGCCAAGTCTAGATTTTGTTCACTATAGTTCAATCCGATCACTAGAAATATTAAGAAAGTGAGGATAAAGGTCGGCGTTGTGGTGAACAGCATGGAGTAAATGTGTCGATAGAGATCCGTGCCAGCACTCATAGCAGCGAGGTTTGTGGTATCTGAAATCGGCGACATTTTATCACCGAAAGTTGCACCGCAGACAATCATACCTGCGACTAAAGGCAGTGGAATATTCATCGCAGAGCCGATGCCAATAAAAACCACGCCTAAGGTGCCGACAGTACCCCAAGATGTTCCAGTTGCTAGCGACATCAAGGCGCACAGTAATAAACCAACGGCCAAAAACAAACTCGGACTCAGCCAACTAAGACCATAATAAATAAGCGTGGCGATGGTGCCACTGTGCATAAAACTAGCAATCACCATGCCGATCAATATAAATATATAGATGGCAGGCATGGCTCTGGTAAGGGCACTAGTCATCAACTCACGTATATGTATATAGCCGTAACCAAGACTAAAAGCGTTGAGTCCTATCCATAACAAGCACAGAAACATCAGTGTATGCAGGCTGATCCCTAGACCAAAAAGTCCACCCGCTATGGTGATGATAATCACGCTAAAACAGATAAGAGACTGCAAAAAACTAGGGCTACGGGGTAAGTTGGGAGTGATTACAGACATTGGCACACATTATGGTAACAATTGGGATGAAGCTGAGTATATCAGCACAAGTAATTGGGTAAACTACAAACAAGCAGGATATTAAAAATAAACATTTTATCTATTACAACCAGTAGGTTAGCAACCAAGTAAAAGCCAACTCAAAAGATATATCATCACAGAGTGCTGCACATGATTATTTATACATTCATTTACAAGCTCATTTACAGGCACATTTATAAACTCAATGGGTTACATCCTCGATATCCTCTACGTCCTCCCCATACTCAAAAAGCTATTGCGCTTGTCGGGTTGAAGATTTTGGTTGCGAAATAAATTTAGCCTATTGCCTTAAAAAAACGTCTAGTTTTGTATAAATAACGTATCTAGTATGACCACATACGTTTTTAATCAATATTCACATGGTAAAAATTATCCATTCGTTATCGATTCACAACCTATTGTTGCGGAGTCTATTGTTGCTGTATCTAATGCAGATACGTATTCTTTTTTACCATGTGAAAGAGGCATTATCATGAATCACAACCCTTCTCAGCCACTTCGCGTTACCTGGGCACTTAAAACAAGCTTTATTGCTGATGCTTTGGCCATGCCAGTGCATTGGTATTATCAACCAATGGAAATCGAGCGTGCCTTTACTGGTGGTATTGAGCACTTTGAGGCCGCACCTGAGTTTCACCCTTCATCTATTATGTCCTTGCACTCCAAACATAAAGGGGGGCGACAGTCCAATGATCGGTCGTCTAAGGGGCATTCAGCTAACGATCAGTCGCCGCAAGTGGTAGGCGATATTATTTTAAAAGATAAGGCGCAGTTTTGGGACAAACCGAATGTGCATTATCATCAAGGCATGCAGGCGGGTGAAAACACCCTCAACGCCCATTGCGCTCGAGTAGTGATGCGCACCCTGGCGAGTTCGCCACAACCCTATGACCGACAAGCATTTGTTAATGCCTACATTGACTTTATGACAATGACTCCCGCCGCTCATCCCGATACTTATGCAGAGTCCTACCATAGAGGATTTTTTGCTAACTTGGCGCAGGGACGCAAGCCTGAAAACTGTGGCATGATAACTCACGACACGGCATCTATTGGTGCATTGGTGACCATAGCACCTTTGGTTTTTTCAGAACGACTTAAGGGCATAAGCGAAGCCGAAATAAAGATTACCTGCCGAGCGCATCTGGCCTTAACCCATCCTGATGAATCTTTAATGCAGGTATGTGATAGCTACGTGCAACTGTTGTGCGCTCTGATGGATGGGCCGGATGAAGCAGGCGTTAAGGCTCTTTTACTTGAAGCAAGCATAGGCCTAACCAGTACTAATTTAGCCGGTCTGTTAAAACGTAATGTGCCCGACAATCAGGTCGTCGGCCAAATATTTTCAAGGGCATGTTATATTTCAGATTCTTGGCCTGTCGTCTTGTATCTGGCCTGTAAATACCAAAATGATCCTTGGCAAGCACTGCGAGTGAATACTAACTTAGGCGGTGACAACGTACATCGAGGAATAGTGCTGGGAACCTTACTGGGATTGCAAAGCGATGCTGTGGCCACCAGCTGGTTTGAACAACTGGCAGACCACAAATTGATTGCTCAAGAAATTGAGACACTTATCAGCGTGGCAAGCGCTCCCAAACCGTAAGTTCAGACAAAGTATGCTGAAACTTGTGCTGAGTTTCGCGGATCACAAACGGGACTTTGCGCGGCTCACCAACCAACTTAAAATGGCTTGATAGTTGATCTTTCAAGCCATCTAACGTGCTGTAGTTTTCACCATCTTTTTTGAAACCACCTATCCACTCTTCCTTAGGTGTATGTTCTTCCAACCACGTGTAAGGCGATGCAATAATAAGCAAGCCGCCATCATTGATGCGCTGTGCCATATCCGCCAGAAAACGACTCGGCTGGTAGAGTCGGTCAATCAAATTAGCTGCTAAAACTAAATCATAAGCCGTGAATTGGGATTTGAGGTTACAGGCGTCGCCTTGATGAAATGCGACACGGTTTGCATAAGTGTCCAACCCTAATTCTTGCAGGGTACGAGTATGATAGCTCACTAATTCGCCTTCTTCGGCACGGGCGTAACGCACTGCGCCTTGCTGCGCCATTTTAGCTGCTAGGCGAGTAAAGTTTGCTGAAAAATCAATACCGTCTACTTCATCGAACTGGCGGGCCAACTCAAAACTTGCTCGGCCACAGGCACAACCTAAGTCAAGTGCTTTACCGGTGGGTTTACCCTTCATTGCCTCAAGTGCAATATCAGCTAAAGCTTTAGGAAAATTCTCTACGCCATACCAGGTGTCACCAAAGTGAAACTCTGCATATTCTGACAATAATTGGTCACTTTCGTAGTAAGCCTTAGGAGACGTTGCATCAACTTCAGAGGCAATATAACGAAATCCGGCGTGCTGCGTAAAGTGACGCCTAAATGCATAACGTGCACTAAGACGCGCTTCGTTTCCACTTGAAATCCATGAACCACCTTTGATCAAGTTGTGTTTACCATCAAAAGTTGGCGTGGTGAAATCGTCATACAGTGGATGTACTTTAAAGTTATCGAAGGGGTAAATAGGCGTTTCAGTCCATTGCCATACGTTGCCCACCACATCAAACCAATTGCCATGTTGATAGCGTGTTACCGGGCAGCATGATGCAAAATGGTCGAGATGCAAGTTTGCATTGGCCGCGCTGCTACCCAGCTCTTCTACGCCCGCTTGTGCACACAATCGATACCATTCGTCTTCAGTTGGCATGCGAATTTTCTGTCCAGTTTCTTCAGTCTTCCATTCACAAAACGCTTTCGCTTCATGATAGTTAACTTCGGCAGGCCAGTCCCAAGCCATATCAATTTCTTCCGTCATTAAGCGCAAGCGCCAGCCATTGTGCCAACGCCAAAATGCTGGGTGTTTTGCCTCAGTAAATTGCCGCCAAGCCAGACCTTCATCACTCCAAAAACGATTATGCTCATAACCACCGTCCTCAACAAACTCGAGGAACTCCTGATTGCTGACTAAATATTGGCTGGCTTTAAACTCAGCTACCTCAGCCTGATGTTGGCCATATTCATTGTCCCAGCCATAAAATGCACTATCAAATGATTGTCCAAGATTAACTGAGCCAGCTGCGACGCTTATTAGTTTATTTTTTGGCGCCTGGCCAGCATCTTTACAAGCTGGCCATTGAGGTAATGGCTGGACTTTAGCCAACTCATGTTGGCGAATGAGTACCGACGATGTCTCAAGGTGAATACGCTCGTGCTCAATACCCATGACGATGGGCCACCAGGTATTTTCCCAATCAATGGGTAGGGCAAGGTCCAAGGTATCAATTAATGTTAATACTGTGGCGCGCACTTTTGCACGGTAGTCTTTTACCGCAGCAACACTGGGCCAGTCATAACTGTCTTCAGACAAATCATCCCAGCTCATTTCATCAACGCCCACAGCAAAAATAGATTCCATATGAGGATTAATCCGATCGGATATCAGTTTTGCCAATAGTAGCTTGTTGATGAAAAAAGTGGCCGTATGCCCAAGATAAAAAATAAGCGGGTGGCGCAAAGGTATAGGTTTTTGATAGAAACCAGTATCGTCGCGCAAACAATCAAACAGTTGCGTATAGGTATCAAAGGTGTTGGTGAAGTATAGCGCTATTTCTTGGCGCTTATCATCCACGGTGCCACTGTCCAGTGTAGGGGTTCGGCGCAATGATCCAGAGTCAACAAATGTTGCGGATCGTTTAGCCATTCCTTGAGCGTTTTGTATAGGTAATGTCATCGTGAAACACGTTCCTTTAATTCTTATTCTATATTCATACGATTAACTACTGGATAAAGGGTCAATTTTTTTACTTTATATTGATATTACCCGTAAAAAAAAGTTTTGCCGGTGGTTAAACGTCTCTGCCCTGCAGTTTTTTAATTGCTTCGACTAAGTAATCTCGTGAACAGCCGAAGTTCAAGCGAAAACAGTCTTTATCACCAAAGTCTCTGCCCGCTGATGGGCCGACACCTTTGGCTTCACACCAGGCTTGCGTATCGGGGACTTGTAAACCGCTGGCATCAACCCACAGTAAAAAAGTCGCCGCGGGTGAGATAGCTTTTAAACCGTCGATGTTGTTGATTTCAGTCACTAGATAATCACGATTTTCAGTTAAATACGCCACTTGTTGTTGATGCCACTCATCGCAATGCCTGAAGGCTGCATTAGTGGCGGTAAGACCTGTGACTGTTACCGATGGTAACCTGCCGCGGGCTGCATGGTTGAATGCTACTCTTAATTTTTCGTTTGGAATAATAGCGAAAGACGTACCTAATCCCGCGATATTGAATGTTTTACTGGCGGCCATTAATGTCACTGAATACTCAGCCAATTCTGGGTGTGCACTGGCGGGTAAATGTGGCACCTCATCTAAAATTAAATCACAGTGTATTTCATCCGAGCACAGCATGACGCCATGTTTTCTGCATATTGCTGCAATTGTGTCGAGTTCTGCTTGGTTTAAGACGGTTCCAAGCGGATTCATTGGATTACACATAATAAATAAGCTGGCTTTAGGATCCGCAGCAGCCTCTTCCAAGGCATCAAAATCGAGTGTCCAGCGACCATCCACTTCTATCGAGCCGATACAAGTTCGCTTGAGATGATTAATTGCCGGTGCAGCCAATATAGGAGGATAATTGGGTGTTTGTACGATAACCGTATCACCTGCTTGGCAATAAGCTTGAATAGCCACATTAAATGCAGGCACCACACCCGGAGTCCACACTAGCCAACTAGGATCAATCTTCCAGTTATATTGACGTTGACACCACGCCACAACGGCCTCACTGGCATCGGTATCGTGAGCTGGAAGGGTATAACCGAACAGGCCATCATCAATGCGCTGATGTAAGGCAGACAAAATAGGCTCAGCACAGCGAAACTCAGTATCAGCAATCCACATAGGCAATATATCTGTACCTTTGTATTTTTCCCATTTATGGGCTTTTGACGATGTGCGGTCAGGTTTATCACTGAAGTTCATTGCGGATCCTTTGATTATTCATTTGCTAGTCTACAGAAAACAGCCGACTTAGCCTGTTATAAAAAAACCTACCGATGTTATAGGTAGGTTTTAGGGTCTGTTTATGATTTTCGGGTCAACTTATAAACGGCTTCATTAAGCCAAGGCACGTGTTTATTCATAAACCTCGGATTGTCAGCCAGTACATCAACACACTCCAATAATTCAACATCAAAATATGGTGTTAAATAGCTTTTAACCCAATCTGGACTGACTGCAAATGGCGGCCCTTTCAGAGTATCTTGTAGGTAATCTAGGGTAATTAATAAGCCACTTACATTCGCCGGTATAAGCGCAGCGAGTGCTTTAACATACTGTTGGCGCATTTCTTCTGGCCACGCAATCAGGGCAGCACGATCGTAAAAACCACTAATCGACGCTGTTGCACTTTTGGGTAGAGTAAAAATATCCCCTTGATATAAGGTGACTTGATCGGCAGAAAAGACTACATGTTCGTCGGTATGATTAACTTGATAAGTAAGATCATTGTCGGTAAAAAATTGTTCAACTGCGAGGGTATTGAGTTCACATCCCAGCACAGTATGGCGCTGCTCGGCCAAATAAAACATATCCAATGATTTACCACATAGAGGAACGAATACCTCAGTGTTTTCATTCAAACCAATATGCGACCAATATTTTACTAAAAAAGGGTTCACTTGGTTTTGGTGAAAACCAATTTGTTGTAACTGCCATTTTTCATGCCAAAAGCTGGGTTCCATGATGCTATTCTTCAGTCAAGTTGCTAATGAGATGCTGGCTACTTTAAAGACTAAAAAAAAAGGATGCAACCTCCCTTAATGATTTGGCATTCAACTGCCTAAGCTTTACCGTCTAGTGTCATTTGTACTTGCCTTAACCAACGACAGTTTTCACATTGGCACTTTCTGCGCGACATGTGGTGTGGGCTTAAATTTGAGTCAATGTAATCGACCGCTATTAATAATTGTTGCTTTAATTGGTCAACCGACTTCATCTCAAGCGCAACCATTTCATCGTTATGATTAATCCATAAACACTCCTCCCCCTGATGACAGGTTATGCATTGCTCATCACTTTGATTAAAAAACACTGCATGGGGACAATGGGTGACTTCCATTGATTGTAAAATTCGCTGCCGAGGAAAATTAAATAGCTGAATTAAATCAGCTTTATTTATATTATGCATATAACCTCTCACAAAAACGTTGATTAACTAGTACAGCCATAGTACCGAGTGTTGATTGATTTTGATTTGATATAGGTCAAGGTTTACTTATCATAATTTTTTAGATAGGAAGCGACCATTTACAAATCAAAAAGCTTGCTCACAAAACAATACTGGGCGGTTTTTAATAAAAGAACAGCCATGTTTAAATAGACTGCGCTGATGTGTGGATGGAATCTGTTGTTTTATATAAGAAGCACTTGCCGCAGTAAGGTTAATCAAGGTTTAATGGGCTTAAAAAGGAGGCTTACCTTTGCAAACACCGCAACTGCAACACTTTTATATCAATGAAGAGCAGTCCATCTATCTGCTCAGCGCCAATGATGCACGCAAGCATAAGGCCTGGATCCGCTTGTGTAAGCAACAGCTAAGTAAATTGGGATATCAGCAAATTGAATTTATTGGTAAGGGAGCCTATGGCTTTGTATTTGCGGGTATCAATGAGTTTAGCCAATCACATGTGTTTAAATTCTCAAGGGTAAATTTACCCCAAAGCGTCCAAGATAGGCTTGAAGAAGAAGCCTATATGCTTAGCCAAGTAAAACACCCAAATATACCTGGGGCGATAAAATTCGAGCGGGTCGGTAAGCAAGGCATTTTAGTAATGGAGCGAGCTCAAGGCGAAGACCTCGACAAAATTTGCCAGCGATTAGGGGCTTTACCGCCGGTAATTATCGTCAGTATTGCGAGACAATTAGCCAATATTTTATATTATCTGCGTAAGGGTAAGCCTTTAGTGCATGGCGATATTAAGCCATCTAACTTGGTTTATGATATTGAAACCGACAAATTGTCGTTAATCGATTGGGGATCTGCGGTATTTGCTCAGCGAGATGAACACGGCCGCGCGGTCGATGACAATGTCATGTCCTTACTATCAAGCGACCAACAGCACACTAACGCGCGCATGGGCGATGTGTATTTTATTGGTGACGAACAACTAAGCGGTGCGTTATCTACGCCTCGATTCGACGAGCAAGGCGCTGCTGCAACCTTATATGCGCTCGCATCAGGACAAATTAGCCGTTTCGGCACAAAAATCATTCCAGCCACCAGCATAGGATTACCTATCGAACTGGCAAAAACACTCGATGCAATGCTCAGTGATGATGTTGAACGGCGCAATCTTGCGGGTGACTACTTTCTCAAAAGCCTGCGCCACAGCCATCGAATGCATTTGCCGATATTATCGACACCTCCGCTAGCACCCGACATTCCGGTGTGGGCTCAACCGCGATCTAAAGCCGTCGAAACCGTAAGTTACAGCTCGCGTAAATCGTTTTTGAAAGAGCACAATACTCTAGATCCCATTGCCAAAATGGATGATGTGCAATTAGAAAAATACTATCGCAATTTTATGGTGGGTATGGCCGATACCGAAAAAGGCTTTATTGCCGCAGTAGGCCGTTTAGCACAGTATCCAATCGTCGGGGGTTTGGTGATCCATTGGCAAGAGTCTGGGGTGTTTATCGACTCCAATTTAGCTATTTACGATCCCGACAGTAAAGCGCCGTTAGTGTTAGCAGTAAATAATATGGTCACCATGGCGCGAGGAATTAAGCGGATTGGGGTGTTCAAGGCTTGCTTCTTTAATGCCAAAGACACCTTACACCTTGAGCGAAAAAGTACCGAGCACCAATATAAAATAACCGGTGAACTGCAAATGCCTTTTGAGGTCGGTGATGTGCCCACCTTAGAAGATAAATCTCGGCTGCACTCATACTTTGAAGACGGTAAAGATCCGGAAGAAAACTTGGAACTGCCAGCAGAAATCATGACCGAACTGGGGTGGTTAAATCAAATCCACCATACTGGCTGTATTATTTTTGAAGCGCTACCAAACCATTTAAAAATCCACAGTTACTTACGTTTATTAAATCCACGAAAACAGGCGGCATTTCGAGCCTGTTTGGATCGAATTATTACTCACGCAAATAAAATTCAAGGTCATGGCATTTCAGGTTTTATGAAACTGCCCTATAAAAACACTCGCCAATTTAGCCATATCGATCGTAAAGCAGATGATTTCTACCCTAGAAACCCTAAAGTCATCGTTGCAGAAGCCACTTTACCGCAAACAAAATAGCCATACTCCAAACACTATCATCATGCTGTTGCGTTGATACAAAGCAATACGCGACCCCAATAGAGGTCGCGTATTATCCGCTATACATCACTCAACACTCTCACCAAACACTATCAGCCAACACTTAAATTGGCGAGCCAGGAGGCAGGTCCACCGGCTTGGTGATTAATCGATAAGTAGGATCTGTCATGCCTTTAGTGATACCTTGAAACAGCCAATCGTAATGCGCCGATTGATAATCGCTGCCACGGTTACTGCGGCGTTTAAGTTGCTTAATAATATAGTCAACTCTTGCGGCTAACTGTGCTTTGACTTCGGGCGCTGTTTTAGGGCTATGGTACGTTGCTAACAAACTATCAATCACCACTGTATTGACGCGCATTTGCATCGCTAGGCCCTGTCCACTCGGTAAGTCTTGATACAAACTGGCACCCGCAAGCTTATCGATTAATTGAACCACCGACAGTTGCTGACTGTCTTCCATATAGGCCTGACTGACACGGTTTAAACGTTCAGGGGTTAATAATTGCGCCACAATATGACGGCTCAACACTTCTGCCATCGCCACAGGATCAGTTATCACGCCTAAGTTTGATCCAAAGCTTTCACGAGTTTTTCGATAATTACCGGCTTTTGGCACTAACGCTTGCAACACATTACTTGGTACTAACAAGCTCTCTGTTTGCAAACTCGCCAATAATGCATCGAGCGCAGCAAGTTGCATTTTAGGCCGAATATAATTCCAACGTACGCCAGAACCTACTTGCTGATAACTGTAATCCGTCCCGCCAATCCACTTTGCTGCGGCTTCTATTTGATAACGCGTGAGCAAATATATGGGCACAAATACATCGGCTAATTCGCCATGAGGTTCACCGGCTAATAAAGCATCTGAGTTAAAGTCATCCATCGCTTTACGACGCACTGTTTCTAAACGTACTAACTCTGCTACCGCATCGTTACCACGATCCCATAAACTGGCGTATGCATTACTGGCGCTGGCACTACGAGAGTCTGCTTCCCCAATATATCGAAAGCCTTTAGTTAGGGTCGACGTTAACAAAGACTCGGTCTGCGTAAGGCCTCCATAACCATAAGCGATGGTGTATTTGTCCCACTCACCAATTCCTTCGGTGTAAGGCGTGGCAATATTAATTTTATCGCCTTGAATACTCACGTACGGATGCGGATAATCCATTACCGAAGCATTATCGTTTGTTGATGCAGCAAAGTTATGGTCAAGCCCTAAGGTATGGCCCACTTCATGCGCTGCTAACTGGCGAATACGGGCAAGCGACAATGCCATGGCGGCATCAGCAGCGGCTTTACGATCAGGCCAACCAGCCGTTAGCCCTCGAGCAATAAGATGATCTTGACGTACTCTTAAGCTGCCAAGCGTGACATTACCTTTAATGATTTCACCGCTACGAGGGTCGGTTACTGCTGCGCCATATGACCAACCTCTTGTGGCGCGATGCACCCATTGGATCATGTTATAGCGAACGTCTTGAGGGTCTGCACCTTCTGGCAACAATTCAACTTTAAAGCCGTCAATGAAACCGGCATCAGTAAATGCACTTTCCCACCAACGTGCACCTTCCAATAATGCACTGCGAATAGGCTCAGGTACACCTGGGTCGAGGTAATAAATGATAGGTTTAACCACTTTACTGGGAGCATCACCCGGAGTAACTTTTTCTAATCTGTGGCGCAGCAAATGGCGTTGAGTCAGTGGTTGATCAACTGCGGTAGAATAATCGGCATATTCATCAGATAAATAACCGCTCATGGGATGATAACGACGAGGTTGATAACCCACATCAGGGAGTTGCACAAAGGAATAGCGCACTTGAACAGACAACAATTTACCGTCTGGAGTAACTTGCTCAACTTGCTTGCCTGCTTTGCTGGCTTTAAAGGTTAAATTAACATTAATATCAGCATTACGTTCAAACGATTTAATCTCTTGCGGCAATATCACTGAGCGGCTGCTGTCTAAGCTGTACAAACCTTGCTTAGTTGCCGTTAATACATCCGACACCCCATGCAAATCATTAATCACTAGGTCATTAATCGCGACTAATGCCGTTTTACCTTCAACTAATTTACCGCGCCATAAAATCGATTCAGCAAAAGCTTGTGTGACCGCTTGACGCTCAGCAACGTTATCACTGGAGGCGCGAAAATAGGTATTAAGCTGCTTGAGCACAACATAAGGACCATGCTGTTCAAATTGTACCATTCGGGTTTGGCCGAGCTGGCCACGGTCTAAACCGATATCATTTGAACCAACACCATGAGGTAAACTGGTCAGCAATAGAAAGGGTTGATTGAGCTTATCCGCTTGTAAATAAAGCTGTGCGGATTTGGCATCATAAAATAGATTGATAAAGCCTTTTGCCACTTCAGCATTATTAATTATTTTTTGGGCTGAGTCGCTGGCAGCCATTGCTGCGTTAGAAAGTAATGTTGCTGGTGTGATTGCCAGCAACAGCGCCAATGAAATACTTCGGCGGACCATAATTAATCTCCCTGTCGTTTATATCCTATCTTCAAAAATACTAATCGTCTTTATGATTATGTTTATATGTAATCCAATGAGATAAGGTTTCAAATAATTCAGTAAGCACAATCGGCTTAGTGATATGCGCATTCATGCCTGCTGCTAAACTTTTTTCTTTATCACCCGACATTGCGTGCGCAGTCATGGCAATAATGGGCATTTGTTGTTTGCTATAACGTTTGCGTAATTCGGCGGTGGCAGTTAATCCATCCATTACCGGCATTTGAATATCCATTAACACTGCATCAAATGGTTTAGAATCAATCACATCTAATGCCACTTGGCCATTATCGGCTATCACAACTTCATAACCAGCACTTTTGAGTAATTCAGATGCCACTTGTTGGTTAATAAAGTTATCCTCAACCAACAATACTAAGCCAGAGGCTTTAGCGGGTTCTGCTTCAATAATAACCGGCATTGCATTTAGCTTGGGTTCTTTGGCAAAAGCATTAATAATTTCATCAAATAACGCCGAGGCCTTAAACGGTTTTTGTAACACGGCATAAACAGAATTTTTTTGCAGCTCATGGTCTAACGGTTCAGCAGCATAAGCGGTCATTAAGATAATAATAGGACGCTTTGCTAAGCTACCATCTGCGACCATTTCATCTATCGCCTTAATAACATCACAGCCGTTCATTTCAGGCATCATCCAATCCAACAACAATAAATCGACTGGTTTTTTACGCAATATATCCAGTGCTTTTTGACCACTGTCAGCCGTGTTTACACCAAAGCTAAAGTCGGTCATCAATGTCGAATAAATTTGTAATGCACTTGGGTTGTCGTCAACCACCAGCGTTGTCAGGTTATTTAACTGTTCTGGCACTACCAGCGGCTCGATCACTTGTTCTTCGGCAATTTCAAAGCTAATGGTAAAACTAAAAGTACTGCCGGCGCCCAGTTCGGACTCAACTTGCATGGTACCACCCATCATCGACACTAAATGTTTACTGATAGATAACCCTAAGCCTGTGCCACCATATTTACGTGTGGTTGAACCATCGGCTTGTGAGAATGCATCAAACAGCATTGCTTGTTGATCTTTACTGATCCCAATACCGCTATCGCGTACCCAGAACTTCATGGTAATACGGTCGTCACGCTCACCCACATCTTCACAACCCAGCTCAACTTCACCGGTTTGGGTAAATTTGACCGCATTAGACAATAAATTAACGATGACCTGACCTAAACGCAGTGGATCGCCATACAAAATAAGCCCTGCGGTAACAGGCGCATATAGCAGTAATTCAACGCCTTTTTCTTGCGCTTTAAGCGCATTAATATCAATAACATGATCAAGCACTTTATCCAGCGGAAACGCGACTCTTTCTAATTCTAATTTGCCTGCTTCAATTTTAGAAAAATCTAAAATGTCATTAATAATTCGCAGTAACGATTGGGCAGAAAAACCGGCTTTATTAAGATAATCTTGTTGCTGCACGGTCAAGCTAGTGCGTTGTGCTAACTGCAACATCCCAATAATCGCGTTCATAGGTGTCCGAATTTCGTGACTCATGTTGGCCAAAAATTCGCTCTTGTACATGTTGGCTAACTCGGCGTCTTGTTTTGCTTCAAGCAAGGCGACTTCGTTACTCTTCTGGCGGGTAATGTCTTTATGAGTACCTAGCATCCGCTTACTACAACCATCCTCAGAAAACTCAACCGCTCGACCACGGGATAACACCCAGTAGTACTGGTCATTTTTACCGCGCATTCTAAATTCGATTTCATAAGTGCCAACCGGATCGCGCACATATTGAGAGCGGTACTCTTGGACCCGTTCACGATCGTCAGGATGATACAACTCATCGATTGATTCGAGTAACGGTGGAAACTCATTAGCTTGATAACCCAGCATAGAATAAAAAGCCGGATTACAAATAATCTGTTCAGAATCAATGTACCAATCCCACAGGCCATCTTCTACCGCATCCATAGCAAGATGATAACGTTGCTCAGACATACGTAACTGTTCAGCAGCTTCATATTCACGGGTAATATCGCGCCAAACAGAAATCAAACCTAATAGATCGCCACGGCGATTGTAAAACGGTAATTTAAAGGTATCGAGTAATACCGGTTTACCTTCAATATTGACTCGTTCTTGGTAACGCAAGGAATGTTGCTGAGTCAGTACTTTGTTGTCTTCTTCCCCAATGCGCAAGCCTTGCTCTGGGCTCACCACTTCTGACGACGTTAAGCCTATAATCTCATTTTCGGTATAACCCAGCATTCTTTCAGCTGACTTATTACAGCCTAAGTATTTGCCTTCTTTGTCTTTAAACACGATCGCTTCAGGGATCGAATCGATCAATGATCGTAACAGTGCAAACTCTCGCTCACGGCGCTCTGTTGTTTCACGTAAACGCTGAGTGCGCCTAGCAACTAAGTTATCAAGACGTTTGTTTTGTTCGGCAAGATGATGAGTATACTGACGGTTTTCTTCAAAAATACGACTCACTAGCGCAAACCACGGTTCCCAACCACGGGTAATTTTCTCTGGCGGACGGATAGGCGTTTGTGAACATGCTTCTAGATGGGTTAATAAGCGTGAAGCAGGGCTAACGAATGCTCGGCGAGTTTGCCAATGCACTATGGTAACCAGCAGCGACAAAGCCAATACCACTAACAGAAAACTCAGTTGCAGCTTGTCCCAAGAATCTTTAAATAAATCATCTTCATCTTGCAAATACAGTAATCGCCATGGCGCGTTATGCAGTGCCACACTATGAATATAATAACCGTTTCGCAATATGCCTTCGTGGGCATCAAATAGCTCAGATTCCGATAATGAATGTAACTCTGCCGGAATTCGCTGGCTTATGTGATAAACCTTATTCATTTCACTGGAGTCAAAATCACTGTGAGATAAAATATTATTTTGCTGATCAAGCAAAATCACCGTGCCTGGCATTTTAAAATAGGTGCGAATTTGTTTATCTAACGATGATAACGTCATGTCGAGGTTAATCGAACCAATAAACTCATCTTCAAGGTACACGGGTAACCCAAGCGTAGTAATTAAGCCCTGATTCGTCGAGTCGATGTATGCCTCACTCCAAAACACACTCCGTTGTGGGTTCATTGAAGGTGTCGCTAATTGAAATTGTTTCTTATTGAGCAGCTCATCCCTAAAGCGTAAGTCATTATTTTCCCATGGATAAAATGACATCATCCGACGCTTAGAAATATAATAAATCGACGAAGCTTTAGGCGCTGCTTCTTTCGCGACTGGGAAGGATAATGACAGTTCAAACAGCATTTCAAGCTCTTGATAAAAGCTCTCGCTACGATCATCTAATGAACCCGCACCCGTAATGCGTCCCATATTGGTGAACGGCACGCCGCTGTTGGCATAATTAGGTTCTAAGGTGAAATACTGGCCATCTTCGTTAAATTTTTCATACTCTGGTAAGCGCTCTTTACGAACAAACTCCCCCAAACGTAAATGGTCCACCGCCACATCACGCAAACTTTTCACCGCACGAATGCTCGACTCAAGCAATAAGTCGATTTGCATAACATGACGGGCAACTTGTTCTTCTCGCTGTTGAATTTGCTGCTCTTTTTGACGTTCAAACATAATGCCAGCGGTCAGCAAAGCCATCACAATCACCCCGATATAGGTGTAGAACACCGCTCGGTTATAATTACGTTGAATAGGAGATTTTAGTTGTAAATCTGGCTCAGTCGGTTTCATTAACCACCCTTGATACAGCGTAAAAAAAGACCCGCTGTCGAACGAATAACACCAAAAACGGCAGTTATAACAGTAATGATTATGATATCAGGAAGATAAGCTCAAGCACATGTATTAATGGCTCCAGAGATACTTGTCCAACCTGCAAGTAATACAGACTACAAATATTAAGGCATATTGTAGGCGATTGAAAATACATAAGGTTATCTTGTGTAACCTTATGTATATAGACAGGATATAACCATGATTAATAAAGTGATTTCCTTAGCAAGTTAAGCCGTTACAAATGCTCCTCTGCAAACTCCGCTAAACGAGACCGTACGACACCATTAAGATAAATATTGGCGCTGCCTTCAAAGTTTTTAAAACGTTCGACTATGTAAGTTAATCCTGATGTAACCGGTGTTAAATACGTCGAGTCAATTTGGGCTAAATTACCACTACAAATCAGTTTAGTGCCTTCGCCCATACGAGTGATCATGGTTTTAATTTGTGACGCGGTTAGGTTTTGACATTCATCTAAAATAACCACCGAGTTTTGAATAGAGCGGCCACGCATAAAGTTAATCGACTTAAACTGAATATTGGCTTTTTCCATTATGTAATTAACACTACCTGCTGGGTTTACATCATTTTTATGTAGCACTTCTAGCGTATCGGTTATCGCAGCCAACCAAGGGGTCATTTTCTCTTCTTCGCTACCCGGAAGAAAACCTATCGACTCAGCAATTTCGGGGGTATTACGGGTGACGATAATTTTGTCATATAACTTACGTTCGACGACCAATTCTAATGCCGCCGCCATTGCCAATAGCGTCTTACCGCAACCCGCTGGCCCCGTCAGAATAATCAGTTCAATATCAGGATCTAGCAAAGCATCTAGCGCCATACCTTGGTAAATATTTTTAGGATTAATTCCCCATGCTTCATGATGTAATAAGCGATCACGGCCGCGATCGATCATCTGTAAATTTTTATCGGTTTTACTGACTACTCGACCACAAAAATCCGAGCTTTCATCGATTAAATACTGGTTAAGATAAAAGTTTTCATTACCAAGATGTTCCAATGGTACTTGGTGAACCGTATGCAACCCTCTACGTTCGGTGGAGACTTTATCGACATTTTGCCAAAAATCCCCAGAGAATTGATAAAAGCCTTTGGCGAGAAAACGCACATCATCAATCAACTGATCGCTGCGGTAATCTTCTACGCGCTCAATACCTGCACCTTTGGCTTTTAAGCGCATGTTAATGTCTTTAGTGACTAACACGACAGTGCGGGGAAAATGGATTTTTTGTAAATGCAGGGCGGTGTTGATAATGCGGTTATCGTTATTGTCTCCAGGCAGCGAGCCGATAATAAACTCGACTTGATGATCTGGGAAAATCGATAAATGACCAGAAACTTGAGAATGTTCTTCGCGAGTAGGCAATGCAACGCCTTTTAAAATTTGCTCTGGGGTCGTGGGACCACCCAGAATATCTTCTAATGCACGTATAGCCACTCGTGCATCACGACTCACATCTCGTTTGCGGTCCTTTATACTGTCGAGCTCTTCTAACACTGTCATGGGAATAACTACGTCATGTTCCTTAAACGAATATATCGCTAAAGGTTCATGCAGTAACACGTTGGTATCCAGTACAAACAACTTTTTGTCGTTTCGTTGCATGGTGCCTCCAGAGTGCTCTCAATGAATAGATATCAGTATCACTTAACTTAACTAAACGTATAACATTAAAGGGATAATTAAAGTCTCTATTGAAAACAGGTCATTGCCATGAGCAATGCTGCCTTAATAAAATATGTCACTTGTCGGGTAAAAACTCAATGTCATCATCATCGCCTTTGCTTCACACTATGACGTCAATGTGACGCTAACATGTCAAGATGGTGTAAAAATGAACATCTAAACGATAAATCAATGCTAAAATTTCAATCTGGATGGGTTTGGTTTAACATACGCCCCCTTTTTTGTTTCACGCAATAAATGAGAGTAAAAGATGCCGTTTGCCTTAGGTCAACGCTGGATAAGTGATACCGAGTCAGAACTCGGATTAGGAACAGTCGTTCAAGTTGAAGGCCGCATGGTTACGCTGCTATTCCCTGCCACTGGAGAAAACCGGATGTTTTCTCGCAGTGAAGCTCCCTTAACCAGAGTTATTTTTAACCCAGGTGACACTGTCGAAAGCGGTGAAGGTTGGAGTATCACCATTGAAGAGCTTGAAGAAAAAAACCAATTGGTGATTTATCATGGTATTCATAGCGAGACTCAAGAAAAAGTCAGTCTTCGAGAGACCATGCTAAGCCATAATATTCGCTTTAATAAACCACAAGATCGTTTATTCGCCGGACAAATTGACCGCCTAGAACGTTTTGGGGTGCGTTATCAATGTCAGTTATTGCGCCACAAATTAGCCAGCTCAGATTTACTCGGTCAACAAGGCCCACGCGTAGGCTTAATTGCACATCAGCAGTGGATTGCTCATGAAGTGGGTAGCCGTTACGCTCCACGCGTATTACTGGCCGATGAAGTCGGTTTAGGTAAAACCATTGAAGCTGGCTTAATTATTCATCAGCAATTACTCACTGGTCGTGCTGAACGTATTTTAGTCATAGTCCCGGACACACTTCGTCACCAGTGGTTAGTTGAAATGCTGCGCCGCTTTAATTTACGCTTTTCAGTATTTGATGAAGATCGATGCGTAGAAGCTTATGCCGATAATGACAATCCGTTTTATACCGAGCAGTTAATTATTTGTTCACTTGATTTACTGCGCAAGAAAAAGCGTCTTGAACAAGCTGTAGACGCTGATTGGGACTTAATGGTTGTCGATGAAGCTCACCATTTAGAATGGTCAGAAGATGCCCCTAGTCGCGCTTATAAAATCGTCGAAGCGTTAAGTGAAGTGGTCCCTGGTGTATTACTCCTTACCGCGACCCCTGATCAACTCGGTCATCAAAGCCACTTTGCTCGTTTACGTTTGCTCGATCCAGATCGTTTTTATGATTACGATGCTTTCTTAGCTGAAGAAGCAAGCTACAAAGATGTGGCAGAAGCAGCTGAAGCATTAAGTCAGGATAAAAAATTACCCGACAGTGCCATTAACAGCTTAACTGAGTTGCTTAGCGAGAAAGACATCGAGCCAAGCATTCGTTTAATCCAGTCAAAAGAGGTTGATGCAGAATCACAGCAAGCAGCACGTCAAGAATTGCTCCAAGAATTGCTCGACCGCCATGGCACTGGCCGCGTACTTTATCGTAACAGTCGCGCATCAGTAAAAGGCTTTCCGAAGCGTATATTTAATGCTTATCCATATGAGATGCCTGCGCAGTACGTGACCGCTGAACGCGTTAACGCCATGATGGGCAGTGCCAAGCAGCCACTGGCTAAAGCAGCACAAGCATTAAGCCCTGAGAAGCTTTACCAGGCCTTTGAAAATGACAGTGCCAGCTGGTGGAAGTTTGATCCACGGGTAGACTGGTTAATTGAGTTCCTAAAATCGCATCGCAGTAAAAAAGTACTGATTATTGCTAGCCAGGCTGAAACTGCATTAAGCCTTGAAGAAGCGCTGCGAACCCGCGAAGGTATTCAAGCTACGGTATTCCATGAAGATATGTCGATTATCGAACGCGATAAAGCCGGCGCTTACTTTGCTCAAGAAGACGGCGGCGCCCAAGCATTAATTTGTTCTGAAATTGGCTCCGAAGGACGTAACTTCCAGTTTGCTAGCCATTTGATTTTGTTTGATTTGCCGCTCAATCCTGATTTGTTAGAGCAACGTATTGGCCGCTTAGATCGTATTGGGCAACAAAACGATATCCAAATTCATTTGCCTTACTTGCGCGATACCGCTCAAGAAAGATTGATGCGTTGGTATCATCAAGGATTAAATGCATTCGAACTCACCTGCCCGAGCGGTCATGTGTTGTTTAACGAATTTGCCGATGAACTGATTAACGTACTTTGCGACGATGATGAAGATCAGATGACTCAATTGCTGAATCACACCCAGCATCGTTATAAAGAGCTTAAACAGGCAATGGAGCAAGGCCGCGATAAACTGCTAGAGATAAACTCTCACGGTGGCGAGCGTGCCAATGCATTAATTAAGCGTTTATCAGACAGCGATAACGATACTCATCTCATCGGTTCGGTCATTCGTTTATGGGATATTATTGGTGTCGATCAAGAAGATCGCGGTGAAAACTCAATCATTTTACGCCCGAGTGAGCACATGATGTTCCCTACTTATCCTGGGCTGAATGAAGACGGTATTACGGTGACGTTTGATCGTGAAACCGCTTTGTCTCGTGATGACATTGCATTTATCACCCAAGAGCATCCTTTAGTACAAACCGGCTTAGATTTAATCACTGGCTCAGAAACGGGCACCACCAGTGTGGCAATTCTAAAGAATAAAGCGCTTCCCGCGGGGACGCTGTTTTTAGAATTAATTTACATGGCTGATGCCTCTGCCCCAAAATCGACTCAGTTATACCGTTATTTACCACCGACACCTATCCGGGTGTTATTGGATAAAAATGGTCTTAATATGGCAGATAAAGTGGACTACGCCAGTTTTGACAAACAGCTAAGTGCGGTAAACCGTCACATCGCTAGCAAGCTTGTTAATGCCTCACAGCCTATTTTACATCCGTTATTGGCCAAAGGTGAAGAGTATGCAAAAGAGTCGCTTAAGCAGCTAGTAGTGAATGCTCGAGCTAAAATGACTCAACAACTCACAGGCGAGCTGGAAAGACTTGAAGCCCTAAAAGCCGTAAATCCGAACATTCGTGAAGACGAGCTAGAATATATTCGTAATCAAATGACCGAGATAACGGGCTACATGGATAACAGTCAATTACAGCTTGATGCAATACGTATGGTACTTGTCAGCCACGTATAACGGCTAACTAGCATTAAATAATGTTGTATTAATCATGTCGTGTAACCAATGCCCTGTATATCAGGGCATTGTTTTTATTCGCGGTTATACATTAAGCTAACCGCATTATGGTGTTATTCGCTCGAGGTTATGGTGCAACTAGGACAATTTAGTCGGTTATTAATCGTAACGATAAGCATATTACTGGCAGCGCCTGGCGCAAAGGCACAGCAACCTTACGGCTACTTACCTACCGATGAAATCAAATTTATCACTATTGACGGTAAACAAACTGAAGTGCTTGTAAGGTCTTGGCAGAGTAAAAAACACTTTGGTTCAGCGATGATTATTGCTGCGTCGGACACCGATGCTGATGCTGCCGGCTTAGCCAGCTACTTACGAACCAATATTAATGCCCGCGGTTGGGCAAGTATTAGCTTAACCCCAGCAAAAGGGCTATATCGGCCTAACTATGCAACAAAACCAGAAGAAATCACTAAAGCAGGCACCGAACAACTGCAATTAACCAGCAATAAAAGTATCCCAAAGTATGAGTCGTCTCAATTGCTTGAATTACGTAACTTTCAGCAAAGTAATCTCAATGAAGCCCTGAACCAATTAACCTCAACCACCAGTTTATTTCCTGGCGGCAAGATTCTAATTGTTATTGATGACACGGCCGGCATGGTCACGAATCTGCTTTATGACAAAAAAATTCCCATCCCTGATGTGCTAGTCATCGTCAACGCTTATCGCGAATTTGAGTATTTAATTGATCCGCAAAGTCAGCGTAAATCGATCGCCGAACAATTAGTCACCATGTCGATCCCGATCCTTGATATTCAATCCGCCGATGCACATCCGAATTCAATTGAACAAGCACCTACCCGCCTCAACTACAATCAAGTGAAACCTGCTAAGTATTATCGCCAATACCAAATGAGCTTGGACTTAAGCAGCCCGAGTGGCTGGGAAGAAGCCCTCGATCAAATAGAAGGCTTTTCCAGAACCGTTATCGGAAGATAGTAAATTCAGCGTAGCCATGACTAAAATAGAGCATTAGCGAAAACAGATTATTACCACCAAGATTGACGAGAACGATAGGCTTTATCAGGATTTTTAGTTTGTCTAATCGCAGCAATCACGCGGTTTTTACCCAGCAACAACCTTATTTGGCTTAGTGATTCTCGGGCTAATAGGCTGCGCACTGAAGCGGTCCAACTTTGATTGATGCTGCGTTTAATCGCAGCATTAGCATCCGGGGAAGTGCGGATGATTTTTTGGGCTAATAACGTGGCACACTCATAAGCGTTATCACTTATTTGAGTCACCAAGCCTAGCTCAAGCGCTTGCTCGGCAGTTAAAATATCCGCGGTATAGGTCAACATCAACGCTTTGTCTTTGTGCATAATTTGCCTTAATGCCACCAAACCAGCCATATCTGGCACAAGCCCCCACTTTGCTTCCATTATCGACAACTTACAGTTTGGCGTCGCAATACGAATATCTGCCCCTAGCGCAATTTGAGTCCCACCGCCGTAGCAACAACCTTCTAGAACCGCAATAACAGGAACAGGCAAACGCTGCCATCCCAACGACACACGTTGGGCTAAATTTGCATTACCAGGCAACCACTTGAATAAAAGCTTTAATGCACTTGTAGGTGAACTCGCGACACTTTTCACATCTAAGCCTGAACAAAAGTTACCTTCAGCACCCGATAAAATAACCGCATTAACTCGTTTATCGCCACGGAGTTGTTTAATTACGTTATCAATCGCAGTAAACATTTCAACATTAAGCGCATTAATTTTACTGGGTCTATTTAAGCAAACATGGGCAATGCCATTATCTACCGTCAACTTAATCAACTCTCTTTCCATGAAACACCCTGTTACTGGTCAGTCCAGTTTTTAGACTAACATATCTGGACTATCTGGCGAATAGTAATAACATGACAAATAATCGGCACTGGTCAAAATATTGCCACACGTTATTTTGAACAAAATTTCATTGAGTGTTAGCCTGATATATTATCAATATAAGCATAACCATCTAATCTTCATGTTTTTACATAACATGTAACACCTGATTGATATGACATTGATGACTTTGTGGCAACGGCCACATAAATGTTACAAACTTAGCTAGATGTTAAAACTAAGTTATCAATATTGTAAGCAAATAAGTATAATGATCTAACGAACAAAAAATCGCTGTAAATAGTCTTATAATAATAACTATCCGCCTCGCACCACTCGCAGTTGCATTAACGAGTTTTTTTCCCCTAAAGGCGAAATAAGGAAGACCAGCAACAATGACCATTCCAATATTAATATGCGACGATTCTGCGCTCGCCAGAAAACAAATGGCAAGAACTCTCCCCAAAGATTGGGACGTTGAAATTAGCTACGCCACCAATGGCGCAGAGGGTCTTGATATCATTCGCGCGGGTAAAGGTGAGATTGTGTTTCTCGATCTCAACATGCCAGTCATGGATGGTTACGAAGTACTTCAAGCGGTACAACAACAAGATTTACCGGCACTGATTATTGTGGTGTCAGGTGATATTCAAATTAAGGCTCATGAACGAGTCAAAGCATTAGGTGCCCTCGACTTTATTCAAAAACCCGTTAGTGCAGAGGCTATTAGCCATATTCTGCAAGAGTACGGTATTTTGACTCTTACCCAGGGTAATAAAGTTGAAGAAACGCCAATGATGAAAGTTGACATGCGTGATGCATGTCAAGAAATAGCCAACGTCGCCATGGGCAGAGCCGCTGACTTGCTCGCTAAGCTTCTGGATGTATTTGTACTACTGCCTATTCCTAACGTTAATGTGCTTGAAGTCAGCGAATTAACGATGGCCTTAAAAGCCACCGAACGAAACTCAACAGTCTCTGGGCTTTGCCAAGGATTTATTGGTGCAGGTATCGCGGGTGAAGCGTTATTACTGTTCCATGATTCTAGTTTTGAAGATATGGCCAAGTTAATGGGATTAGAAAATCCAAATGATATTGGTACTGAAATAGAAGTAATGATGGACACTGGTAATGTGCTCATTGGCGCTTTTTTAAATGGTATTTCTGAACAACTCGACATGAAATTCAGTCAGACCCATCCAGTAGTGCTTGGCAGACACTGCAGTGTCAACGAGCTCATTCACGACAACTCTGACAAATGGCAGCGCACTCTCGCGATGGAAATTAACTATCGAATAGAAGATTACAATATTGAATGTGATCTTCTGCTGCTATTTACTGAAGACTCAATTCCTACGCTGAACTACAAACTTGGCTATTTACTCGACTAATGTTGGATACTTTTTATGTCAAATGATCAAAGTGCGATGAACGAACTCCACTGGCTAATCGATATGGTGCAAACCATTGAGGTTGGTTTAGTTGTGCTCGATCGCGACTATAACATCCAACTTTGGAACGGTTTTATGGAAAACCACAGCGGTGTCTCACCCAATTCCATTAAAGGTAGTAATCTATTTGAAAAGTTTCCCGACTTACCCGCCACGTGGCTAAAACATAAAATGGAGTCGGTTTTTTTACTTAAAAATCGCACCTTTATTAGTTGGGAACAGCGTCCATACGTATTTCAGTTTAAAAACTATCGCCCGGTGACTGGCCGAGCCGATTTTATGTACCAAAATATTACCTTACTGCCATTAGCTTCGTTAACAGGGCAAATCACTCATATCAGCATTATTATCTATGATGTGACCGATATTGCGGTTAATAAACTGCAACTTAAAGCCGCTAATGAGCAACTTGAACAACTCAGTCAAACCGATGGTTTAACCCTTTTGCATAACCGTCGCCATTGGCAAAGTTGCATGGAAAAAGAATTCGATCGTTATTCACGCTATGGCGATGCGGCATCATTGGTGATGATTGATATTGATAATTTCAAGCGCATTAACGATGAATATGGTCACCCTGCCGGTGATAAAGTGATCCAACATATTGCCTATTTGTTAAAGCAAGCATTGCGTGACACTGACTGTGCAGGCCGATATGGCGGAGAAGAGTTTGGAGTGGTGCTATCTAAGACAACAGCAGAAGAAGCTCTCAACTTTACCGAACGATTAAGAAAGCGTATTGAAGCATCAGAAGTCGCATTCGAAAACCGCCTCATTAGAGTCACGGTGAGTCTGGGCATTAACGATTTAGATTCTGAAATAGATAATAGCTCAACCTGGTTATCGGGTGCAGATAAAGCCTTATATGTCGCTAAGCAAGAAGGCCGTAACAAAAGCATTATCCATAAATAAGCGCCTAGCAAACTTTTTGGTTATCCATAAAAAAACGCCCATCTTTGATGAGCGTTTTTTTATGGAATTAGACCATCGATTTATTAGTGAAATGTACCATCTTCATCTTCATAGTCTTCTTCATCGTCTTCGTCTTCTTCATCGCCTTCAACTTCATCACCGACAAAAAAAGTACCCCAACCGTCGTAGTCTACTTTTTGCTTGCCCGCAACGAGAATCAACTGTTCACATGCTTTATCCAGCAAAGGCACTTCTAGCTTATGCTTGGCAATAGCGTCAAAACAGAAAATAATCGAGCCATCTTCAAGTTCCATTTCTTCGGCATCATTCACTTCAAAACCAAGCTTAAATGCATCAACAGCAGCTTTTTCTAAACGATCAAAATTAGTCGCCGAAAAATGATGTTCAATTGTATATTCCGCATCAGGCTCTGAACCATCAGCAAGTAAGGCATCAACAATTTCAAGATTCTCAGCAAATTGCTCTTTTAACTGACGCTCAACAGACATGGATTACTCCGTAAATAGGACTCGTAAAAATGTTAATCAATTATACCCAAACTGACACAAGTTGCGAGCTTATGACGGATGTTTGACGACCAATAACATGGTTAAGCTTTGGCTTGCTGCATTAATGCTTCTGCTTCTTTGTTTAATTCAACTAAACGCGCCGACATAACTTGATGCACCTTAGCGTTTAACGCTTTAACATCATTCTTATCTAAGCCCGCCGTTGCTATCGGCTCCTGCATTTCTACAATCACCACACCGTTGTTCCAACGATTAAGGTTAATATGATTCTGACAAGAAGCTAATACTGGCACTATTGGCGCTTGAGCAGCGACTGCAGTATGGAATGCACCCACTTTAAAAGGTAATAATCCACGACCGCGTGAACGAGTCCCTTCAGGGAATATCCACACTGATAATAGTTTATTTTTCATTTTATCTACCGTTTTAGCCATAGTATCGAATGCACTATGACGATTGTTACGATCGATAAGGATATTGCCTGATAGCCAATAAATTTGCCCAAATAAGGGTACCCACACCAAGCTCTTTTTACCTAAGCTGACAGTCCCTTTAGGCACAACTGACGTATGAGTAAATAAATCAAAATTATTTTGATGATTGGCTAAATAAATACACGGTTGCGATGTTGCACTGACTGGATGAGCACGTCTAATGACCTTAATGCCTAATACCGGTGCAACCGAACCAAAAAAACGGGCAACCAAATGTACATTGTCGCGATGCATTGGCCGCACAAGGCAAATAACAACTGAAAATATAAAGGCTAAAAATAACAGCACAACGAGAATGATTGAACGAGCGATAAGCAGCACAGCATACTCCTGCAATAAAATTGGCGTCAGTATAACGATGCTAGTCTAGGGACTCAACGTTTTGTTTACATATGTACGCTGAAATACTCTGCCCCTGTGATCTGGGGCAGAGTAACTTAGCTTATATGACAGAAGCTTATATGGCAGCTAGATAACAGATATTTATTTAGCAGGTTGATGCTCTGATGTTGGTGAACGTAGTTTAAGTAACATTCTAAACAACAATGCACTTAATGCTAATGTCGCAACAATAGCGGCACCACTGGGTAAGTCATAGCGAGCAGACAACAGTAGCCCAGCAATATAACCCACTATGCCGACGCCATAAGCCCACACTAACTTGGTTTTACCTTGATACTTATTTAATGCCAAAGCCGGTAAAATAAGCGTGCTAAACACTAAATACACGCCTACTAACTCCACCGACAAAGTAATCACTAATGCAAATAAAAAGTAAAAACCTGCACCATCTAATATCCGTGGTTTAGCGATGATCACCCCAAGAATACCTGCAGAGACTACTGCAGGTAATGCTAACTGAGACCAACTCACCCACAATATTTGACCCGACATTAACTGTTTTAATAATTCAGCACCGTGAGGGTCATTGGCTAACAATAACATTGCCGCCACCGCACTGAGCACATAAAAACAACCAATAAATGCCTCGAGTTCACCGACTAAGTGTTTTGCCATCCAAGCGATAACTCCAGCACCGGCTAATGCAAACAACGCTGGCATCCAAACATGAGCAAACGGTAACGCTTCTACTCGATGATCTATGTGCGATACGATTGCCCCCAATGCAGCGACCTGAGCGATAGCCAAATCAATGAAGATAATGCCACGCTTAAGCACTTGTTGACCTAACAACACATGAGTTGATAACACTAATAGCCCTGCCACTAACGCAGGCAACAAAATAGACAGTAGCTCGACATCAAACATAGTGTTATTTCACTCCATTTAATAACGTCAGCAAACTATCATATAGACTGATTAAGTCTTTGCTTTCATCGTTACCACCTACCGACATCGGTAACACCAATACCGGCAGATTTGCGCGTTCACCTAACCATTTAGCTCCGCGTTCATCTTGATATGAAGCGACGATTACCGCCATTACATCGCCTTTTTCAGCACGAGTAAGTAATGAGGCTAAATGGCTGCTGGTGGGTGCTAAGCCTGGTTTAGGCTCAAGATCTGCCACTTGCTCTATTCCAGTCCAATTAAATAAATAACGGAAGCTCGAATGATAAGCGATGACCTTTTTACCGGCTAAGTTTTTAGCTTGCTCTTGCCACTGCGGTATTTTAGCCTGCCAACGTTGACTAAAGTCGCTCAATGACTGGGCATACTGACTGGCATTTTCTGGATCAACTTCAGTAAGCTTAGCGCTCAAGGCCTGCGCAACGGTCAACATCCGCAAGGGATCTAAATGCAAATGAGGATTTCCCTTTGCATGCACATCACCCATTGAACGATCTACTTGAGTTAACTTATCCAAGGTATCAATTTGGTCTGCTGCAAAAAACAAGCCTTTATCTGTTGAGTTAACCTGAGGATTAGCAGACTTCATTTGTAACATTGGCAACCAACCAATTTCTAAATCGGCCCCAGCACACACAACTAAATCAGCTTGGCGCATTTTAGCAATCAAGCTTGGTCTTGCTTGTACTTGATGTGGATCTTGCATCGCTGTGGTGGCCGAATACACCCTCGCATCGGGCGCTAAAGTTTGCGCTAATGCGGCATATTCAGGTTCACATGCAAACACGTTCAGTTCCGCTTTAGCTGTCGCGGTAAACAGCAGCGACATTGAAGCCACTGCTAAAAGCAATTTAGAATTGATGCGCACCGTGAGCTCCTAATGACATGACATATTGTAAAGTAAAGATATTATCATCTTCGAAACCATCGAAATTAGTTCCAGTCTGATGAGTGTATTGCAAACGCACGGTCGAAAAATGACTGCTATGCCAAGCAAAACTGACTTCAGACTCTTTTAATTTCTGTGGGTCGAGGTGATCTTCATGGATTTCATTAGTATCAATTTGACCGTAACGAATCCCAGCAGACCAACTTGGTGAAAATTGATACACGCTACTCACGTACCAACCTTGATGATAGTCATCAGTACTAACGTCCTCATGATCTGCCTCAAGAATATGTCCAGGCTCCATACCAAAAATGTCAGTGACTCTAAAATATTCGCCACTCACGGTTAAGTTTTGATATTTGTAATTACCATTAGGTGCCCACTTATAAACAAAGTCAGCTATGTAGGTATTTTCGCCAGTATAAGATGCACTATGGCTGTGTTCAGTGTGTCCTTCCTCATCAACCACTTCATCTTCATGCTCATCTTCGGCATAAGCTTGGCCATTCTGATTACGCAAATAGCTCAATCCTAGTTGCCAAGAACTCTCGATACCAATGTCACCACCAATCTTGGTTAATGCGGTATACACGCCAACATCATCAAAATCACGCTCTCCGTGCTCATCTGTCGCACGTAAACTTTCACCTTTAAACGCTTCAACGCCCATGGTCCAGTAGAGATCTGTTGGGGCCACATAATTTAAACGAATACCATCATCAAAATAATGACCACCTAAAAATGCACGATAGGCCGCTGGACGTTCTGAAAATGCATCGGTATGTAAATGTTGATTATTTAAATAACCAATATCCGATAAAAATCGACCCGCACGAACCGATAAACCGTAAGGCATCGCTAACGTTTGGATAAAGGCTTCTTCTAAATTAAGCTCTGTTTCACCGTCATGAGACTCAACAACTGCGGTCACTTTACCGTAAAACATTTCATCAATATTGGCACTTAATGCCAACTCAGTTTCGCCTAAACCAAAACCTTCAGCACGCTCAGCTAATGGTCGGTCGCCCGTTTGGTAATAACCATCGAGCACCGCACTAATACTAGGATTAGTTAAACTAGAATCTTCTGCCATTGCAGAATACGAACTCACAGCACAAGCCAGTGCCAATAACGAAACACGTGTGTTTAACGCAGACATAATATCTCCAAAATACAACAAGTAGCCGCCTATCTGGGTTTAGAGTAAACCGACAGATAACGGAAAATAAATCATTAAAATGTTGGACTAACGAGATACAGGTGGGGCACGACTTTGATAGTAGGCTTGGAATACGCTAAGTAAAAAAGGCAGCGTATAGTGTTGGCGTTCGAACGTTTGCTTAGAAACAGCAAAAACTAAATTGGAAGAGTGAAGCGTTTTATTAAGCTGATGCTGATGGAAACACAAGGTACAATGATTTTGTACGCCGTCATCAAGATGTTTAACTGAGTGTGCAGACGCAGCAACAGACAACACAATCAAAATGGCACTGAGCCAGATTGCGATAGTTTGTCTTATTTTGATGCGGGAACTCACCAGCACAACTCCATCAGGTTAATAAAAGTGAGCGTTAGTGTAAAAGACCGTAGCTGAAAAGCAACCCTTAGATTGTGACAATTCATGACAACCCATTCACAACGACGCTCATTAGCAACTAATATTAACCACTACCAATAACAACTAATAGGTGACTAAGTCGTTATTTTTAAGATAGCCTTAAGCTATGACCCATACCATAACGAATGTGTAAAACATCATCATTACAGGACAAACACCATGGCACAATTTATTAAAGAAAACATTGGCATCATTTTAGTCATGATCATTGTTGGGGTTGTCGTGTTAGGCGGGATTTACTATGTTGAAGCATCACTAGAAAGCCAAGTTATTGAAGTTAATTAACAAGCTTATTTCGCACTAGTCTCTGCACTAGGATCATTTTCAGGTGCTTCAATCAGCTGTAAATGGTCCATAATATGCGACAAACCAACCATAATAACGGCCAAAATAATCAATGGAGTAGTGATAACGGTTACACCCTCAACAAAATAACCTACTGCAGCAGCAACAACCCCACCATAGAAACCTACTATTTTAACAACTGACAAATATTTATTATGCCCAAGCCATGCTGCACAATGAGGGCATTGAACTTCTACGGACAAACCTTTCCCGCGACTGTCTTTCACCTTCGCAATTGAAAAAGATTTATAGCAATGAGCACATTGCAGCGACATGATAATTTCCTCAGTTCAATAATGGCGGCAGTGTAACAAATTAACCAACCAATTACTGTACTTGGCTCCTATAGGATTTTTCCACTATCATAGCCGCAACTCAGAGCCAAAGGACCACTTTCCATGCTACGGATTTTACTTACGTTATTATTATTCACCTCGGCAGTGTTTATGACGCCATCTCTTCGTGCAGAACAAGATGCAGTGGTACCGATTGTTGCCACTAGCCAGCTAACCGATACCCAGACTCAAATAAGTCGCTTACAACAAACGATCGAGCAAGATACCAAGTTACTATTTAAAGCAAAAGGTGAACTACGTGCATTTACTGAATATCGCATTAAAAACAAATCGTCTGAATTACGCGACATAATTGGTCAACTCATTGCAACACCCGACGCTGACCAGCAATATCTAGTCACTTTAGTGCAAAGCCAAATGGCCTTTTTAGAGAATGTCAGCGCATACTTAAACGACCACATTATGACCATGCGTCTTGGATTAAGCCAAGATGATGACAATAAGAGCATCTTAGCCATTTCACAACGCGAATTTGAACGCGACCATTATCTCAAGGCACAATTAACCACTCTGCAGTGGGCAGAAACACTGAATATAGATGTGAGTGTCCAAAAGCAAAAATTGACCGAGTTTATGCTCAATAGAGCCGATCAGTTCGATAGTTTAGTGCATTACACTCAAGATGAATTACAAAAAGCCGTTGCAGAAGCCGCAGATGCTGGAGCTGATATTACCAGCGAACAAAAAGCTGACGTGGTGGCACTAAAAGAACGCTTGGAGCAAAGTAGCGCTAGCTTAGCGGTTTCAGCGGGCATACTCGAAACATTGGGCCAGAACGTGGCACCATTTAAACAAACATTGTTTAGTGTGTCTGGTGATATCACCCAAGATGTGCTGAACTTTAGCGTTGCATCTAACCTGCTACAGGGTTGGGGTAAAGTCATTAAAGATCAGACGATTAATAATGGGCCCAGTTTAACCTTTAAGATTTTAGTGTTTCTATTCATATTATTTGCCGCAAGTTTAGTCGCCAAAATTGTCACTCAAATTATCTCTAAAACGGTACGAGCATCAAAATTACAATTTAGCCAATTACTGCAAGACTTCTTTATATCTTTGTCCAGTAAACTAGTGTTTGCCCTAGGATTATTGATAGCCTTATCACAGCTCGGATTTGAGCTTGGGCCGTTACTCGCAGGTTTTGGTATTGCGGGAGTCATTATTGGTTTCGCACTGCAAGATACCCTGTCCAACTTCGCCTCAGGCATGATGATCTTAATCTACCGCCCATTTGATGTCGGCGACTTAATCAATGCTGCTAATGTCACCGGTCGTGTTAGCCACATGAGCCTAGTCTCGACAACGATCAAAACATTAGATAACCAACGCCTTATTGTGCCAAACAATAAAATTTGGGGCGATACCATTAACAACATCACCGCAGAACATCAGCGCCGAGTAGACATGACCTTTGGCATTAGCTACAGCGACAACGTTGAACATGCAGAAACCATATTAAAAAGTATTGTCGAACAACATCCTAAGGTGCAAGCGCATCCAGAACCGATAGTCAAACTCCACACATTGGGCGAATCGTCAGTCGACTTTATTGTAAGGCCTTGGGTTAAACCCGATGATTACTGGGAAGTATACTGGGACATTACTCGCGCAGTGAAAATACGCTTTGATGCGGAAGGCATTAGTATTCCGTTCCCGCAACGCGATGTACACATATATCAAAAGTAAGCTTTGCAGTTAGCAATAAAAAGGCTCAAGTCATCGACTTGAGCCTTTTTATTAATAAATAAAGTTAGCTAACCAAAGGGCTTATAAATAAGTGATGCTGCCCTGTAAATGCGGTCGGCGGCCTTTAACATCACGCATTTCAAAACGTTTACCATTTTCAATACTTTCAAACGCAAACGTCACTTCAGACGGCATAAATACTGGCAGTTTAAATTCAACATCAACTTGAAACGGTCGATCGCCAACAAACGTCATTAACTGAGATAACACCCGCGCTTTAGACCACATCCCATGCGCTAACACTCGCTCAAAACCAAAGCGTTTTGACAACAAAGGATGTAAATGGATCAAGTTATAATCGCCAGAAGCTTTAGCATAGCGACGGCCTAAATCATCGGTTAAGCGCCATTGCTGAACGTTTTCCCATACCATACCTGATGCTTTAGGTGGACGAGCACGACGACCTGCAGACTCTATACGATATAAGTAAGTTGATAGCGCTTGCCAAACTAACTCTTCACCGACAAACACTTTAGACACCAAATCAAACTCAAGCCCAGCATCGGTCGTGCGACTTGTGGCTAACTCACACTGTACGATTAAGGTTTCATCTGCTCGCACTGGGCGTAATACACTAATACTATTTTTTAAATGGAGCATGCCAAGTAACGGAAATGTCACCGCTTTATGCGTAAAAATCATCGCATGTAAACGAAACGCCCAAACATACAAATACGTTGGCGGTAAAGTCATACCGTCATATTCAAAACTGCACACAGCAGCATATTGGCTAATTTTATCTTGCGACAACACCACATTCGACGCTTGTACATAAATATTCGGAAGCGGTTGTTGGTTCCATCCCGGTTTACGTCCAAACAGGATTTTGCGATACAAAGACAAAAGCGAAGGCATCGCTTTTAATTCGATAGCGTAGTCGTGACTCAAAATGTTGTACCCTAGGTAGGCAGCAAAAAGCATGTGCTGCAAAACGGTTAATAGATGATTATACCTTAGACTCCTGCCGTTGCTAAACCGCTAATTACTTTTTGCGTTTAAAACAGTATGTCGCGACAACATATATTGATGCCATCCACTCACAAACTCTCGACACAATGGCTGTGACTACTCGCTTACTACAACTAATTTACCTTTACCTTTTTCAATCCAAAATGAGATAATTATCTGACTTAACTGACCTAACGCAGCCGATACAGTGCAAGACAAAAACTTTGATAAACTCAGCCAAAAATTTGCCCAAAATATTTACGGTACCACTAAAGGTGAAATCCGTGCTGCTGTATTATGGCGCGACTTAGTTCCGGCTTTAGCCAGCCTTGGCAAACCAAGATTACGTATTTTAGATGCCGGTGGCGGTTTTGGTTATTTGAGTCAAAAACTGGCAGCTTTAGGCCATGATGTCGTGCTATGTGATATTTCTGAGCAAATGCTTGCCCTAGCACAGCAACAGATTGAAGCGGCAAATACTGCATTATCGATACAGTTAATCCACAGCCCAATACAAGCATTAACCGTTGAAGAGTATGGTCAATTTGATGTCATTCTCTGCCATGCGGTAGCAGAATGGTTAATTGATGCCCGCAGCACCTTGCAAGGTTTACTGGCATTATTAAAGCCTAATGGTTTATTTTCTCTGATGTTTTTTAATAAAGAAGCTTTACGGTTTCATAGCTTAATATCAGGTAATTTTGACTATGTTAACCGTGATTTCAACGTCAAAAAGAAGGTCGGATTAACCCCGACCCACCCGCTGTATATTGAAGATGTCCGCACTTGGTTTAGCCAATGGCAACTGTCGATGGTGAGTCAATCGGGCGTAAGAGTTATCAATGATTACTTGAAACACAATCTGCCACCTGGCTTTGATAAACATCAACTGATTGAGATGGAGTTGGCTTATTCTCAACAAGAACCTTATTTGTCGCTTGGGCGCTACATTCACTTTGTAGGCCAATCGACTTAACAACAAACTCAGGCTTTAGTATCTTATTTTCAACAACTTATTTTCAATAACTTATTTTCAATAACTTACCTTTCGAATAGCTGGAACCACATCGACATTAACACTGTAAAAAGCTACAGCGAGTAATCGTTGCTCCTTGCTGTTTTAGTAGGTCAGGAATAGCTTGCTGTCCGACAATATGGCCAGCGCCCACCACGATAAATAATTGTTTGTGGGTTTTACTTTGTAACAACTGGATGATTTTTTGCGCCATCGTGTGATTACGTTGCCACAACAGCTTTTCGAGTAATTCATCAGCATCGCCCGCTTGCGATTCCATAATTTTTGCTAGAGCATTACTATCGCCTTGGCGCCAAGCGTAGATTAAATCAAGCATTTCAGCATCGCTAGCGTTAATCGAATCATCCAGCATTTGCAGCTGAGTCGCAGTTGAAAATGATGAAATTAATTCGAATTGAAACTGAATGCTTTCCAGCTCAACCAAAGCTTTACCACTGCGATTTGCCATAAAATAAGCGTCGACACCCTGTTCTGCGCTGTAACCTAATTGCCCAAAACGCCCCATGCTAATTTGCGCTGACTGCAACCAAGGTGCATACGGAGCCAGTGCTTGGCATAAGGTTTGATGACTTTGACAATACTCTTGCCGAGTCGCATTAACGTCTGCGGCAATATCTGCCGACAAACCACCATATTGTTGCAATAACGCCCCAGTATCGCCTTGGCTAATATCAGCTTCAACGACCAGCGCATCCGATTGTTTAAATGCTGATTCAATATGTTGTGCTAATGGGTAAAAGTCTTGCCGACCAATATGAATGGAGCCCAATAAATACGCTTGCTGTTGCTGATACTCTATTTTATAGAATACCGGTGAATCCAACGCAGCTGCCGATGTCGATGTAAAACACAGCAGTAATACAACTAAACCGTAGCAATTTCGTTGTAAGCGACCATAAATCAAATTGATATTGAAAATAAGCCTACTTTCTCTTGTTGCCTGCATACCAGCTCCTTATAATTAACGTTATTCTTTGCACATGCACTATGAGGCAATTATGCCGTACACCAATGTTTTTCTACAAATAAAAGAAAACCTGCAAGTCGCCTATAGACAAGCCATTGATTCAGATGCTCGCCTCGATGAGTTACGTAAAGAAGGCCACGGTAAGTTTGTGGCGATTTTTACGGAAGATCAAGGTTTTACAACTAGTAGTAATCGTTTCTTACCTTATGTACAAGAAATGGTTGCAGAATTTGATGCGATGCAGAACAGCACTCATGTTGCACCAGAGACACTTGAAGCCTTTGTCAAAAAGCTTGCGGCCTTACTACAAACACTACAAGTATTTAAACTCGCCAAGTAATCGCTATGCTCATAGGGTCTGTTGATCTTTCAAAGTGGTTTTTGCAGCGAATTGTTAGTCATTTATATAAGGCAGAGGCTTTGTAGTGTAGTTATGCTACACAAAGAGCCGATAACGCAGTAGAAATGACTAACAAAGATCAACAGACACTAATACTTTCTTATTAGGAGCTTTCCATCATATGACATAATCTTGTCATATTTTCGCAATAGACTTGTCTCTCATTGGTAACAATACCGAACGCGATGCCGTTAGGTAATTAATTGAATGAGACCTACAGATGACGGCTTTACAGCTCGTAAGTGAACTTGACAACATCATCGAACAGCAATCTATCGATGCTGTATTTCAGCCGATTTTCAATGTTTCAACAAATCAATTGCACGGTTATGAAGCGCTCAGTCGTGGCCCTAAAAGTAGCCCGTTACACACCCCTTTCGCCTTATTTACTACCGCCGAAAAACAAAACTTATTAAGCGAACTTGAAACCTTATGTCGCAGTATTTCAATTAATGCATTTCACTCGCGCCAGCTTAATGGCAAGCTATTTATTAATATTTCACCAAAAGCATTACTCGATCCCAATCATCCAAAAGGCATGACATTACAGCTTATCAAACAATTGGGGATCAACCCGGCGGATGTGGTTATTGAATTGTCCGAACAATATCCTGCCGACGATATCGACTTGCTAAAGTCCTGTTTAAACCATTATCGCAATCAAGGGTTTTTAACCGCTATTGATGATTTAGGCGCCGGTTATTCTGGATTACGCTTGTGGTCTGAATTAGCACCAGATTATGTCAAAATTGACCGCCATTTTATTCATCAAATAGATACCACTGCGGTAAAACAAGAGTTTGTCCGCTCTATTGTCGATTTATGCCAGAACTTAACCTGTAAAGTGATCGCAGAAGGCATTGAAACCAATGAGGAACTCACCACCCTAAAACAATTAGGGGTAACCTATTGCCAAGGCTACTTTCTTGGACGACCAGCGCTCCATCCAAACCAGCAATTTAGCAGTGAACTGAGCACTCCCATGGCTCAACCCAATTCCCGTTATTGTGAAACGGCTGAAAGTTTATGCACCAACGCCATAAAAGCATCTCCTGGTACACAACTTAAAAAAATCAGTCAGACTTTTTCTGAACAACCAGCATTACAAGCCATTGTGGTAACCGAAAATAATAAGCCATTAGGTATCGTCAATCGCAGCACATTACTCGAGCTATTCAGCACACCTTATGGCCGTGCATTACACGAAAACCGGCCTGCGAAAATGGCAATGGACACCAAGGTATTACACATTGATGCCAACGAACCGCTTACCCATGTCAGCAAATTACTCACCTCTGACTCAGTCAACACGGTAGCGCAACAGTTCATTATTTTGCGTAATCAGCAGTTGATTGGCATTGGCCATACTAAAGATTTATTACAACGTATTACTGAACATAGAATAAAAATGGCGCGACACGCAAACCCTCTCACCAATTTGCCGGGGAACGTGCCAATACAAGAAGAGCTAAAACGCTTAAGGCTACAAAAAAAATCTTACTATCTTGCCTATTTAGATTTAAGCCATTTTAAACCTTACAACGATATTTATGGTTTTTGGCGGGGGGATGAAGTCATTCAGTTAGTCGCAAACTTGTTGCTGCCTTATCAAAATGAACATTGTTTTGTTGGCCATATTGGTGGGGACGATTTTGTTATGATAAGCATGCAAGATGACACGCTAGCCAACTGCCAAACAATTATTGAACGGTTTGAGCAACAGAAAATGAGTTTTTATAATGGCGATCACTGGCAAGCACAATCAATGCAAGCCCAAGACAGACAGGGGCTGCAATTCCAATACCCTTTGGTTTCATTATCCATTGGGGTTTTACCACCATTGGTGACCCAACAAGCAACAGAGTATCAAATATCAACGTTAAGCGCCCAGGCCAAAAAGCAGGCAAAAATCGCTTCAAATGGATTTTACCTGCATGAAAAACAATCAACAATGCTTAGCTTATAATTTGGGAGCTACCGTTTTTTGTAACCAATCATCAAATAAGTTGGTTTCATATTGAAACGGTCTGTTATTGAAATTACGCGTATTGTTCATAAAACTCATGTCGATAATTTTTTCATCTCCAGCAATAATGACTTTGTCACCTTCATTTACACTGTAGCTAAACGTCGCTCTGGGTGGATATAAATCTTTTACAATACGTAAATCACCTGGCGTAGCCCCAAATGTTGGTCGCATGTCTCCAGCTAAATCAAAGTTAGTCACTTGCATTTGCAAAGTCTGCCCTGGCTTAAGGATTTTTTCAGCCTGTTTATTGATGTTTTTGGTTAAGGTTTCAAATAAACGGTTTTCAAAGCGCGACTGAAGTTCATTTGAGGTTTTAATATCACGAAAATCTTTTGGATTTTGCCACTCAATTTTAACCAGCCCCACTTCGGTAACAGGGTTCGCTTCTGGCGCATCTTCGGCCATGGCAACTTGGCATACCAATACCGGAGCAAGTAGTAAATATTTTACGTTCATAATAGACCTCCAAAGGGGTTAAGACGCTTACAACACAACCGCTTCATACTGTAAGTTAAACAATCAATCCAGCACGTCATGTTTAACGTTTGTCTAAACTGTTGTGGTCATATTGCAATGCGGATAATCGTCATTAAATTGAATGTTAGCCATCTAGCCAGCATCATATGTAATAACTATAGACCTGTTAAGCTGAACCAACGCTTAACAGTTTCATCCCACTAAAAAGGAAATCGTGCGCTCAATAAAGGATAGGTTTGACGCATCACTTTTGGCTTGGTGCTGAATTTTTTACCCACTGGTGTATTCTGGCCTGATGGCATAAACGGCAACTCATCCCCATTACGGTCTTCGTAAATTTTACCTGCAATTAAATCGTAGTCTTCCACAAACGGGTAAGCATAATCATCCACTAACGGCCATTGTGCTAACTCACCCAAGCAGTCAGGATTAGCAATAACCTTGTCATACCATTGCTGACCTAACGACAGTAAAAAACATCTAAACTCAGCAAAGGCATAGTCAGAATCGCAACCGGTAATGATGTATGCAGCGCCCCAAACTGACCATAAATAACTACGGCGTAATTGCTGGCCTAACATTTTATCAAATGTCTTTAGCGCTTCATCATCCAAGAGTTGCAATTGTTCGCGTAAACGCAATTCAAGATCAGCAGAAGACTGCTCTGGTTGATCTCGTGTTACCAGCGCCCAAAAATGTGTTTCTGTCATCAAAATGTATCCATCGCTCTATTTTGTGAGATATTCTACCTCAAATTTTCCAGCTAGATGATCAATATGAACCAAAACACAGCCCCCCGAATGCCAATTAGAGTCATGCTTCTTATCTCACTGTATGTTGTACTCACTATTATTGCTATTTGGCGCGCAACAACATATCAAGCATATGATTTATTAACACTGGGAGTGATACCGGTATTCATTGGTTTAATCAAACGTGCAGCATGGACAAAAGTACTGCTGATCAGCTACGTAGGCTTACAAACTCTCGGACTTACAGCTATCACCACAACAGCAATCATTGCCTATCAAATCACCCCTGATGACGTAAAACTTGTGTTTCAAGGTTATGACATACCACTGATCCCACTGTGGTTGTTACTGTTGAGCGTGGTGGTATTTCAATGGTGGGTAGGACTGTCTAACGTGACGAGAGACTATCTCGTTAAAAAGTAAGCATAAGACACTATTACTCTGGTTTGACTGCCATCATTAGGGCATCCTTAGGGCATTTTTAGTGTATAATTCATTCATATGCGTAACATTAAAACAACAAAATAATAATAAATATATCTGTGGAACGTGAATTATGACTAGTTTATCCCCAAGTGAATTATCCATCCTATTACTTGAGCCGTCAGAGACTCAACGTAAAATTATCATTACGCGTCTTCAGCAAGAAGGGGTGAGCAGCATTCAAACTGCCGCAACGATTGCGGAAGCCAAAACGATTATTCAACGCCATAAACCCGACTTAATCGCCAGTGCACTGCATTTTGTCGATGGTGAAGCCACAGAGCTACTGCAATACATCAAAAGCACTCCAGCGTTAAATGATATTCAATTTATGCTGGTGTCCAGTGAGTGTCGCCGTGAACAGCTCGAAATCTTTAGGCAATCAGGTGTTGTCGCCATTTTGCCTAAGCCATTTAATGCTGAGCACTTAGCGACGGCACTTAATTCGACCATTGATTTACTCAGCCACGACGAGTTGGATTTAAGCCACTTTGACGTGCATAACATCAGGGTATTAGTGGTTGATGATAGCCGAATGGCGCGTAATGTGATTAAACGCACTATTGGTAACTTAGGGATGCAACTGATTACTGAAGCGGTTGACGGTGAGCAGGCTATCAACCTAATGAAAGAAAACATGTATGACTTAGTGATAACAGACTACAACATGCCTTCGGTGGATGGTCTTGCATTAACGCAATATATCCGTAATCACAGTCAACAATCACATATCCCCATTCTAATGGTATCGTCAGAAGCCAATGACACCCACCTAAGTAATGTATTTAGTGCTGGAGTTAACGCCTTATGTGATAAGCCTTTCGAACCACAGTTAGTAAAGAAAATTCTTTACCAACTGCTAGAAGAATAACCACAGAGCCAAAAAAGACATTATTTGTACTGATTTTGCTCTAAAACCATTACAGATACTGAATTTATGGGATAAAGTGCTTTTAAACCAGCATGGCTTGTGGCATGTTATTCATGTTTTAAAAAACACTTCTATGGAAAGCAGAGAATATCAATATGAACAAAAGTGAATTAATTGCAAAAATCGCTGAGAATGCGGAACTAACTAAAGCTGAAGCTGGCCGCGCACTAAAATCTTTCGAAGAAGCGGTAACTGAAGCCATGAAAAATGGTGATAAAATTTCTATTGTTGGTTTTGGTTCTTTTGAAACCACTCAACGTGCTGCTCGTACAGGCCGTAACCCACAAACTGGCAAAGAAATTCAAATCGCTGCAGCTACTGTGCCTAAGTTTAAAGCTGGTAAAACACTAAAAGATAGCGTTAATTAATTATTACACTCAGTCTTTTTTTGATAGAAACCTCCTCTGTGGAGGTTTTTTATTGGTTATTTTTCAGCTTTGCTTATTCTGTTATCCAGATGCCTGAGTTACATGAACAATATAGATCACTTCAGAATCCCTTCTTTCGCACAGCAAAACGCTAATCGACTCAATATAAGCAAATACCTAAGCCCAAAGTATCATTGCACAATAAAAGTGCATTAGTGCATCATTTAGCGGCAACAAAGATGCAACAAAATGATCCAGTATTATATAACTCACTAATTTAAATAATAAAAAAATATTGGCATGCGATTCGCTAATTGATCCTCAGACAAACCAACATTGAGCTCATTTAATGACACATAAATGCCTCAGTGATAATAAAACTTTAAGGGATGAAGATGAAAAAATCACTATATCAAGCTATTGCATTATCAACAGGCTTATTACTAAGCGGCTCTGCCCTTGCTGAAGTCACTGGCAATATTGGCGCAACATCGAACTACTTATGGCGTGGCACCACGCAAACCAATAATGAAGCGGCCGTTCAAGGCGGCATTGACTATGCTCATGACTCTGGATTTTATGCTGGTACTTGGGTATCGAATGTCGATTTCGGTGATGAAACCAGCTACGAATTAGATCTTTATGGTGGTTATGGCGGTAACTTTACTGAAGACCTAACTTACGACATTAGCTATCTTTATTATGCTTACCCAGATGCTGGTGGCAGTATTGATTTTGGTGAAGTAGCCTTAGTACTTGGATGGAAATGGTTAGATGTGGGTTATTCTCAAGTGATCAACGCTGATTCTGATGTGTCAGGTGCAAGTGACGAAACAGATTGGAACTATATCCAAGCCAATGCCAGTTTCCCGTTAACAGAAAAGCTCAGCATTGCGTTCCACTACGGTTACTCACAAGGCGATGTCGTTGAAGATTTATTCGGCGACACCTATGCAGACTACAATGTCACATTAAGCGCTGAAACAGACCTAGGAACTGTCTCATTTATGGCCTCTGACACGGACTTACCGGACAATGATGCTAAAGTCGTTTTAGGCTACTCATATGGCTTTAGCCTATAACGAGTCAACCTATCGCATATGCGCTTTGCTGTATTTTTCATATCGACGCCACCGAGTTAAAGGTGGCGTTTTTTTATCTGTATTGAAAGCGGAGCATTATCTACGATCAGCACATCAGCACATCAGCACATCAGCACATCAGCACATCAGCACATCAGCACATCAGCACATCAGCACATCCAGAATAGTTGATCACAAGCATACTCTTCGCACAAGCTAGTTTGTTTTACTAGCAAGAAAAACATTTACTGCTAAGCTCAAAGAGAAAGGTAAAAATAGCTGTCCAACTGAGGAAAAATATTTTACTTCCCTATTTAGGTTTTTTTAGTTAGAAAATGCTCATTGAATTAATACCACGCTTTTATTCAACATGAGGGTTTTGTTATGGCTAATCTTAGTGAAAGAGTGCCTGATGACACAGAAATGGACGCGATGACAACGCCTAGAAACGTTAAATCCGCAGAAACATTACAACATAAACGCCAAGTAAAACGCAGGTTAGAAGATTTCCTCGAACAAGCACAATTACGTAAAGCGATTGGTGACGACGACTTTTTCTAAAAAATAGGGATAAACGCTAATGTCGTTTATCCCTGTCTATTTTAAGCGAGCGAACTTAAACACTATTAAGCGCTAATTAATCGCCGATTCACTCTTAGTTTGTACGCGCCTAGTGTGCTTACCGGCTTGTGTTTGTGTGAGTAGCAGCTCAGCTTTGGCACCTAAGTACACATATATCCCTAACCCAACCAATAGCCCAACGACCGCCAACATCATCAGAATGGCTGGTTCAATATATTGCTTTTCTCCCAGCGACGCTTTAAACATGGTCAGCAAAGCTTCAATTGAAATCGCGATCAAAATGGTCGAAATAAACCGCGTAATCGTTCTTCGGGTCGAACTGTGGCGGAAGATATCTTTATGCATAAGCACTTCTTCTTCCAAAATGGTTTTACCCAAATCAAAAATAGCTAAAGCCAATGTAAGAAAAATGATAATACCAAAGGGCTGTAGCGGATCATGGGTCGCAGATATTTGGCTAAATAAGGTATAAATATCGCGGATCACGGTCCACATAAGTACACTCACCAACACAAACAGACACAGTACAATCGCAGCATAAATGCTTTTAAAAAACGGTGACATTTTACGCCGAGCACTGTCGCCCATCATAAACTCGATCAATCGTGTTAGGTTGACATCAATAACCACAATAACCACTTGCCCAGAGGCCGATTTAATCATTTGTGATGCCGACAAACACAGCCCACCACCGGAGTTAGATAAATAAGGTCGAGTGATATGAACGGTGTCGATGGCAGTCAATTGAGTAAAATAAGGTCGCTGACTTCGGTCAGCATGATGACCGCAAGCCATTAGCTTAACTTGCTGATTAATGACACTGATATTAGGGCAAATCTGCATCCCTTGCTGATCAAGTAAATAAATGAGTTCCACAAAGGGATAACTAATCGCCATGTCTTCAAAAATTTTAGCTGAAATAGGCTGTTCGAATAGATTAATGTCTCCCACACCGATCAAAATCGATTCTAATAATTCGTGTACCAGGTGTTCATATTCATGGTAACGCTCAATCACACTTAAATAGCTCATCGCTGCCATAGGTTTTCCTTTTAATCAAGACTACTTTAGCTAAAGCAGTTTTAATGCCAAATAAATAACCTATAATTTTTATAGACTTAAATAATATGACTAGAGGGGGTTGCGATATAAACTGATTTGTCGCACCAAAACAGTGCTACATTTGAGGTATTTTTTCATTGCCGTTTTGCGATCAACATCTGCTAATATAAGTGCTAATACTGCTTACAACATTCTCAAGATTAGGAAAAGACAATGTCTGACTCTTTATTGCGTTATCAACAAGATATTCGTCGTTTTTCTGATGAATTAATTCGCATCCAAGCACCGATTAAAATTTTGGATTCGATAAAATGGCCAAGACAAGTTGAAGATGACTTTTTAGCCAAACAAAGCAAAGAATTACCCAACGTCAGTAATGATTTCTATCAATCGATTCCTTTATCATTTAACGCAGATCAGACCCAGACCGACCTACAAGGGTTAAAAAGTGCCGTTGAGCGAGGTTTAGGCAAACGCGATAAGCTAGGTAAAATTTTACTGGCTAACATTGACCAATATCGAATAGTAATAGACATGCTGCATAACCGCGGCAAGCCAATGTTTGGTAAACTCAGCCAAGAATTGTACGGCAGTGCGAGCGACAAATTACATGGCGATCGTCATACGGTACGCCAACTGGGCGATCGCTTAAGCCATATATTTTCGCTGCCAGCAGCGCGTCACATGAGTAGCCGTCATCCTAAAATTGTGACCGCCCCTGAAGCGGTAACTATTCTTAGCGAACGCTTAGTGAAGTATTTTCATAACGATGAAATTCACGTTAAATTGAGCGATGGTATTGTCTCTGATGCGGCAGTAGGTGGCGATACCGTTAAGCTCAATACCCGCGCCATGTTCAGCGAATCGGATCTCAATGTATATGAAGTGCACGAAGGCTGGGTGCATGTGGGCACCACACTTAATGGTCGGGCGCAACCACATGCAACTTGGCTCAGTGTTGGTTCACCACGAGTGACAGCGTCGCAGGAAGGCTTAGCAGTGTTGATGGAAATGCTGACATTAAGCTCAAATCCAGGCCGTGCTCGTCGAATTAGCGATCGAGTATCTGCTGTCGACATGGCAGAACAAGGTGCCGACTTTATTGAAGTCTATCGATACTTTAGAAACCTCAACCTGAGTTCAAAAGACAGTTATCGTGTTACTCAACGGGTGTTTCGTGGTGGCATGGTTGGTGGTGGCAGCTTTTTCACTAAAGATATCTCCTACGTACGCGGTTATGTTGAAAACATTAACTTTATTCGTAGCGCCATCAGCACAGGTTTACCAGAACTAATCCCAATGCTGTTTTTGGGTAAATTAGCCATCGAAGACATTCCTGTTCTGTATCAAGCTTACCAAGAAGGCATTATTGCCCACCCTAAATATTTACCCCCGATGTTTGAAGACATTAGCGGTCTGTATGCTTGGTTTGGTTTTGCGTCTGGTATCGGCAATATCGACTTAAAAGGGGTGCAACGTCATTTTGCACGCCAATTCAAAAATGTTGTCCCGACTTCTGCTGTCGACTTATTTGAAGATTCAGAATTTGATAACAACTTCGAATAAAGAGCAAACAAAGGAAACTCGCTAAGTGTGGCATAGGTCACACTTAGCTGGCTTTACAAGTGCAATCATCAAATAAGCTAATGCATTGTTACACGACAAGTTTGCTATAGTGTAATGACCACGATGGTTGAGACTTACTATGAAACACATTCTATTTTCAGCGTTATTTTCAACGTTATTCTCCAGCTTGATATTAATAAGTGGCTGCACCCCAGCCACCCCTTCACAAGCATTAGGTACCTTAGAGCGCGATCGAGTCATTCTTCGTTCAACCGCCGCAGAAATCATTACTGCACAACCCATTAAAAAAGGCATGCAAGTCAACGCCGGTGATTTATTAGTCCAATTTGATACCCAAAAACAAGCCGCGCGCTTAGCGGTAATGCAAGCCGAAGTGGTCAAAGCCCAAGCCTACTTACTAAAACTCACCAATGGCGAGCGCCCTGAAGATATCGCCAGTGCCAATTCGGCATTAAAAAGTGCTAACGCCGCCAAAATAGAAGCACAAAAGTCTTATCAACGCAGCGCGAGTTTATTATTAAAAAATCTAGTCAGTGAAGCAGAACGCGATCGTGCTTTAGCGCTTCGCGATCAAGCCAATGCAGAATATGACGCCGCCAACGACCGGCTAACCATATTAATCAAAGGTGTTCGCCAAGAAGATATTTTTCAAGCACAAGCGGCACTCGATGCTGCCAATGCCAACCTACGTTACGAGCAGCAGGTTTACAGCGACTTAAGCATTCGTGCAACTCGCAGCGGTAAGCTAGATAACTTACCTTACAATGTAGGCGAACGCGTCCAACTGAGTGCAATCGTTGCAGTTATTCAAGCTGATGCAGCGCCCTACGCCAGAGTGTATATACCTGAACCCTATGCTGCCAAACTTCACATTGGCCAAACGTTGTCGGTCAGTGTAGATGGTATCGAGGGCACATTTAACGGCACACTGCGTTGGATAAGTACTGAACCAGCATTTACCCCCTACTATGCGCTGAATCAATCAGATCGGTCACGATTAGCCTTTCTAGCTGAAGTCAATTTAGACAGTTCGGCCAGCGAGCTACCTACGGGCATACCAGCCCAAGTTATATTGCCGACACAAAAATGACCTCATCCGTAGACCCACAATGGGTAATTCAAGCTCATGGCCTCACCAAAAAATTTGGCGACTTTGCTGCGGTCGAGCAATTAGATTTATTGGTGCCGAAAGGCAACATTTATGGGTTTTTAGGCCCAAATGGCTGTGGTAAATCAACCACCATTAGAATGTTAACCGGTTTACTCACTCCCACCGAAGGCACCATCAATGTCATGGGGTTAGCCATCCCGGAGCAGGCTGAAGCATTACGCCATAACATTGGTTATATGACCCAAAAGTTTTCTCTCTACGATGACTTAACGGTTACAGAGAACCTGCAATTTATTGGCCGAATCTATGGTATCGACAGTAGCACCTGCAAAAAACGCATTGATCAACTGCAAAGCACTTACAAGCTAAGCCAGTATCAACATCAACTGGCTGGCACCCTCAGCGGTGGACAAAGACAACGATTGGCCCTTGCATGCGCCTGTTTAAATCAACCTAAGTTACTGTTTTTAGATGAACCCACCTCAGCCGTTGATCCACAAAACAGGCGTGACTTTTGGGAGCAACTGTTCGATTTATCAGAACAAGGCACCAGTATTTTAGTGACTACCCATTATATGGATGAGGCCGAACGCTGCCATAAAATTGCCATTATGGAAAAAGGCAGGATCAGAGCAGATGACACGCCAAAAGCATTAATGGATAACATCAATGCCCATGTGGTTGAAATCAACACCACTGATTTAAGGCTGTTAAAACAAGCATTAATCAGTCACGTTGAAGTGACCTCTGCGGCGCAGTTAGGCCATAGATTACGGGTCTTGGTCAGCAAACAAGTGGCAGATCCTATCTCTTGGCTACTGCATCAGTGCCAACAGCATAATCGCCCCGTTAACCTGCAAGATATTCACTTGGTTAGCGCTAATCTTGAAGACGTGTTTGTCAGTCATACTGGCCAGCGTGTTCCAGCCTCCCATGAAGCAACATAAGGGCTAACAACATGCTGAACAGTATTCGCCATAGCTACATGCGCATTCACGCCATTACCGCTAAAGAAGTTAAGCAGCTTATGCGCGATCGAATTACCTTTGCTATGGTGATAATGATCCCGCTGATCCAGCTGTTGTTATTCGGCTATGCCATCAATACTGATGTACGGGCAATACCAGTCGCTATTGTTGATCAAAGTGACTCAGCAGCAGGGCGCTGGATAGTCGAAGCGGTAAAAGTCACCCAGGTAGTGGAAGTCACATCCTATCTAACCACAGCCGAGCAAGCTCAGGCTGCTATTCGCCGTGGCGACATTAAAGCGGCATTAATTTTACCGCCTACCTTGAACGAAAAAATCGCTCGCAATGAACCGATTGGCCAATGGATAGTCGATGGTTCAGACACCATGATTGCTGGCGCGATAAAGCAACTACGAAACCTATCGCTCAACGATATTGTACCTGAGCAAACCAGCAGCCAATCTCGGTTTGAAGTTAGCTTGTTTTATAATCCGGAGCAGCGATCAGCGGTAAATATTGTTCCAGGTTTAATCGCCGTCATTCTGACCATGACCATGGTACTGTTTACTTCATCAGCCATCGTTCGTGAGCGTGAACGCGGTAATCTTGAATTATTAATCACCACTCCGATTAAACCAATAGAACTAATGATTGGAAAAATATTGCCCTACATCGTCATCGGCTTAGTGCAAATGACCATTATTTTGGGCTTGGGCAATATTATTTTTGCAGTGCCCATCAATGGCGCTATCAGTCATTTATTATTAGGTACTTTACTGTTTATTACCGCGAGTCTGACATTAGGGTTAATCATTTCCACTATTGCAAAAAACCAGCTACAAGCCATGCAAATGACCATTTTTGTATTATTACCGACCATATTACTCTCTGGATTTATCACCCCATTAGAAGCCATGCCGACGGCAGCCAAATGGATTGCTGAAGCACTACCAGGGACCCATTTTATGCGGGTGATCCGAGCGATTGTGTTAAAAGGGGCGACGTTAGGTGAGTTAATTAGCGATGTGTTATGGCTGGTGGGTTTTACAGTCATTGGATTATGGATTGCAGCAATGCGATTCAGTAAACGATTAGATTAGCGCCTATTGCATGACTCCAATAGGCGCTAGAAAAATGGGTCTAGTTATAAGCCACGGTCGATGACATATGCCTCGCCGTTACACTCTAAATAAACAGTACAAGACGGGTAATTAACTTTGCCACATTGCTTCAACACAATGGCATTACCGCCTCGTTGAGTCACTTGTAATTTGAGTGACTTAGTCATTGAAGACAAACTTGGAAGATCATCTAACTTTTCAGGATCCGATGAATTTTCACAATATGACGTGGTCACATCGCCAAGAAACTGTGCTTTGAACCTAGACATTTCTGCTGAGGTGTAGGTATCAACTCCAGCTATTGTGGCATTGCCTAGCGCAATTGTACCCGCATTGGTTCGCAGTGACAGGTTAGAGCAACCCGACACTAACACCGCACTCAAGATAGCTGCAACAGAGGCAGTAAAAAAAACGTGCTTCATAAAAAATCCTTTTAAAAAAGCATGTTTATCAATGTACTGATAAACATGCTTAGCTATTATTATTGTTGAATTATATTGCTCGGTGCCATTATCCGGCGATTGCTGAATGATTTAGCCAAGCGATTCAGCCAAACAAATTATCCGAACAATGCACCTGCACTATTTACCCACACTATTTTACCCACACGATTTACTCACACTATGCTTTGGCTTTTAGTGCGCGTTGCTTGATAAAGTATTCACGGGTTAAGCCAAATACTACAGGGCTTAATAGCACTAACGCAATTAAGTTTGGAATCGCCATCATCGCATTCAATGTATCGGCTAATAACCAAATAAACTCTAGCGAACTTACTGCCCCCAAAGGCACAACCAAGGTCCAGATTAGACGAAATGGCTTAACCGCTTTGTCGCCCAATAAGTATTGAACGCACTTTTCGCTGTAAAAACTCCACCCTAAAATAGTGGTAAAGGCAAACACAGCCAATGCGATGGCCACAATATAATTACCCATGGGCAAAGCATGTGAAAATGCAAGAGAGGTTAATGCAGCGCCGTTTTCGCCAGATGTCCACGCACCAGAAACTACAATCGCCAAGCCCGTTATTGAACACACAATGAGCGTGTCAATAAACGTCCCTAACATGGCCACTAAACCTTGTTTCACTGGGTTATTAGTTTGCGCCGCCGCATGAGCAATTGGCGCACTCCCTAACCCCGCTTCATTTGAAAATACACCACGTGCCACACCAAAACGAATCGCAGCCCATACCGCAGCACCCGCAAAACCACCTTGAGCTGCTACTGGGTTAAAGGCACTTTCAATAATCAACATAAAAGCAGCAGGTACTTCGTCTGCATATACAATCAATACCGCTAAACCTGCGGTAATATAAAATACCGTCATCAATGGCACTAACTTACCCGCCACTTCAGCAATACGTTTAATACCGCCCATGAGTACCGCACCCACTAGCACCATTAACACCACACCAGTAACCCAATTAGGTACACCAAAGTTACTGCTCATTGCATCAGCGACTGAGTTAGCTTGTACAGTATTACCAATACCAAAACCGGCAATAGATCCAAACAGAGCAAATGCAGTGCCTAACCAGGCCCATTTACTGCCTAAACCATTTTTGATGTAATACATCGGGCCGCCAACATGGTTTCCATTAGCATCTGTCTCACGATATTTTACCGCCAGTACAGCTTCCGAAAACTTAGTCGCCATACCCACGAGCGCCGTACACCACATCCAAAATAATGCCCCGGGTCCCCCAATAAAAATCGCCGTAGCCACACCAGCGATGTTACCCGTACCAATGGTGGCCGATAATGAAGTCATGAGAGCATTAAACGGACTGACATCACCTTTTTCACTTTCATCAGTAACCTGACGACCCGACCATAATAATTTAAAACCTCGATTCAGCTTTAAAATAGGCATAAATTTTAAGCCTATCGACAGAAACAGCCCGACCCCTAAAATCAAAATCAGCATGGGAACGCCCCATACTATACTGTTAATCATACTGACAAATTGCGTGACTGCTTCCATGTAAAAAACCTCATAATGAGTAATGACTTATGTCGAATATTATAATTATTAGATGTTTGGTTATTTTTATTATGGTTACGGTGGCCCAACTCCACTGCAACGATTGCATTTTTTAGATTACCCCGATTAAGTTAACCATGGCAAGCCACTGCATGAGCTAATGAATCATCTTCAAGATGATTCATTAGCTCATGCACATACAAATTATTTTTCGAGTACCACTTTCAATGACTCTAGACCTTGCTGTAAATCAGTACCTATCATGGTTTCAAAATCGATAAACAAAAACATTAAGTTAGTTGGATAAGCAAAATGGCCACTAAAACCCCAATCAACTTTAGTTTGATTAGCATTAACGGCTGTAGTGCTCATATAGGCAGGCTCGGTCGCTTCAAAGGGTGAAATAAACCGTAATTCAAAATCGATACGTTTACCTTCATCTATGGCAATAATTTCTTGCTCGCCAACACCTACATCTGGGTTTTCACTTGCCCAAGCAGACACAAAGCCTACTGTCGCATCGGTACCGCGGTAGGCTTTCACCATCTCGAGATCCATTTGCGCCCACTTACTAAAATTATCTTGGTTTTTTAGATGTTTAACGTAATCAAAAACCTCGGAGATCGGTTTATCTATGGTGATAGTACGAGTGACTGAATAGTCTTTTTGAACAAATAGGGCGACAACAAAAGGGATCGCTATAATAGTCGCGACAGCAACGAGAATTTTTCTAAGCATTATTATTATCCTCTAGTATACATAGCGTTATATGTCAGACTTTTTGGCTTAATGGCCAACACGCAATCTCCTCAGTATACCGACTAACAGCAGGCTAACAATAAAAATTAACATTGGGTTAACAATGGCTTCTCATTAAACATCGTGTTGACGTCACACCTGCGGCTATTGCTTGAAATGCGATCGCATGAACAGAGTCCTGTCATAAATGACCAGAAAGGGTCTGCTTTATATCCACTGATCATTTAACGCAGTTCGATCGCTATCTATCTCACCCGTATTGACGACACCTCGAGGTTCGATAATCATGATCTTGCATTCTTTTTTCGCCATGGGTTTATGCTCAACCCCCTTAGGAATAACAAACATTTCCCCTGCCTGAAGCGTAATGTCCTGATCGCGAAAAGCGATCTGCAACGTTCCTTCCATTACAATAAACACTTCGTCAGTATCGGCATGTTCATGCCAAACAAACTCACCCTCGACTTTAACCAATTTAAATTGATAGTCATTCATTTCTGCAATTACACGAGGAGACCAATGCTGGTCGAACAAAGAGAACTTGTCATTGAAATTAATCACTTTCGTTGGCATAGAAACGTTCCTAATAAATGGTCATTATTATTATGGTTATAGTTATGGTTTGAGTTCTGATTCAGATTTTGGTTCTGGTTCTGGTGAATAGGTTTCAACGAGGTCTGTGTTGAATTGTTGCGCCAATTTAGTCATACATGACTGACAAACACATTGGCCATTAGGTAAATCAACCAAAGTAGATGCGGCTTTGTACTGCTCAATAATCAATGGCATGTCTAACGTTTGCTTAGCACACCAGCATGCATCAATGGCTAATCCTTGCTCCATCGCACAACCGTTAGCTTGCTGGCAAAGTGGGCACGATTGTGCTGCTGAAGTAAATAATGTCATTGCCCAGCCTATATGGTGATGATGATGACTGAATATACTGACATTTATCATCATGCTCAATAAGCGCTCTGCGTATTACATTTCTGAAAATGAATTAACAACCAATAAAAATACCCACTAAGCGTTAACTTAATGGGTATAACTGACAAAGATTAATGGTTTAGACTAAGCAAATATAATTACTTTATATTATTTTTAAGCGGAAAAACCGGATACGAAGCCGTGCCCAAAACAGGCTTGCCGGCAACGGATTGGCCATAATATCCTTGGTGCTTATGATAGGTGGCTTGAGTCTTACTCACATCACCGTTAAAACGAGGATCTTGTGGCCGATCAAACGAATTAAGGTAAGCCGCTACATCCCAAGCTTGCTGAACTGTTAATTGCACGCTTTTGCCTAACGGCATATTTTCATAAATAAAGTCAGCAGCTGTATTTACCCTATGCATGCCTGCGCCCCAATTATAGCTTTGAGCTCCCCATAATGGTGGTAATGCAGTAACACCAGCAATCACTTGTCCTTGGCCATCTTCACTATGACACACTTGGCAATGTGCTTGATAAACTGCCTGACCACGTTCAGGAGAATAAGCCAGTTCAGGTTGAGGTGTTTTCGGATAGCCGCGCCCAGGAAGCTGGCTTAACGCTGCAGTATCCAAATGTTTAGCAATAGCTGCTGGCATTGGGAAATCATCCCGTTTACCGCCTTTAACCAACTCCACATCAGACAACTCAGGCACTGGGCCTGCAACCTTGTATTGATCCATTAATCCGCTCATGCCCAACCAGTAAGAATAGGCCGATATTGCCACAAGTTCAGGAGAGTTTGCCGCCGGAGCTTTACCGTTCATTGAATAGGTAAAACAACCTTGTATACGCTCTTGAAAAGAGTTTACTTTATCGTTTTTCTTACGATAAGCAGGGTAAGCAAAGTATGCCGCCCATAAAGGCGACGAATTAGCTTGTCGTCCTGAATTCATATGGCAGTTAACACAATTGAGCTCATTGCCAACGTACTTGTCTCGTAGCTGTTGGGTGTTAACAAACAATTGATAACCTAACCGAACCTTGTCACCAAAATCCCCCTCTGGAATAGCAGTTAATGGTGCGGGTTGAAGATAAACAGCATCAACTTTTTTCTCCAGCGCAGGTAATGCAGCTTGGCGATCGGGTAGTGTCGTCGAAGACTCTGACGATTTTACCGCAGTAGGCTTAGCCGGAACTTCGGTCAATAATTCATCGGCCTGTAAAGGCAAGCTAAACAGAGCGCCAATGGTCAATAGCGATAATAATTTCATAGCCATGTCCTTATTTTATATTGGCAAAAAACTGAGATAACCCATCGATTTCGGCAGCCGTTAATTTCAGCGCAATATTGCCCATCATGTTATCAGCATCGCCTGTACGAGAGCCCTCTTGCCAGGCTAATAATTGGGTTTTAAGATAACTGGCTTGCTGCCCCGCTAAACGAGGAAACTGCCCGCCACCCACGGCAGATGGACCATGGCAACTAACACATGCTGGAATGGTACGTGACCAGTCACCTTGAAAGGCTAATTTTTCGAACGGATCGCTAATACCAACCTTGTCACCGCGAAATTGGAGCGGAATGTCAGCAACAGGTTGCTGACTAAAATATTGCGCTACCACAGCAATATTGTCACCTTGCACCGTTGCAGCCATTGCTAGCATGGTTGGATTTTGACGTTTTCCTGCATGAAATAACGCAAGTTGATTGCTGATGTAATCGGCAGATAAGCCTGCTAAACGAGGGCCAATAATGTCGATACCTTGACCTTGTGCACCGTGGCAAGAAGTACATAGCTGAGCCGCAGCAGGAACCGGCAGTTGTGGGGAAGTTGTTTCTGCAGCTTCTGCGGTCATAACAGTTAGCATCGTTATGCCAGCCAATGCAGCGAGCTTGTAAAAGGATGTTTTCATCATCACACCTCTTTAGTCATTCGTTATTGGTTATTGGTTATTGTCTTACCACCATAGGCTAAATATATTCAAAAAAGAATACGGCAAACGTCGAATATTTAAACAAAAACCCCGTTAATGGAACCATTAACGGGGTTTAAATTGAGTGAATGTTACACTGTACTACTTTGGACGCACGCCTAATGTATGGCAAATGGCATACGTTAATTCTGCACGATTAAGGGTATAAAAATGGAAATCTTTAACACCTTCACGGGACAATACTTTCACCATATCAATAGCAACGTTGGCACCCACTAACTGACGTGTTGCAGGGTCGTCATCTAAACCTTCAAATTGACGATGTAACCAATGTGGAATAGCGACATTGGTCATGCCAGCAAAACGCTTAGTCTGTTTAAAGTTAGTCACAGGTAATATCCCTGGAATAATCTCAACATCTATACCAGCTGTAACGCAACGGTCGCGAAAACGTAAGTAGGATTCAACATCAAAGAAAAATTGAGTAATGGCGCGGTTAGCACCCGCATCAATCTTTTTCTTTAAGTTAATTAAATCAGCCTGCGCATTACGCGCATCAGGATGCACTTCAGGATACGCTGCTACCGAAATATCAAAGTCGGCCACTGAGCGCAGTAAACGCACTAAGTCATTGGCAAAGCGAGTTGGTTTTGGGCTACCGTCAGGTAAATCACCGCGCAATGCCACGATGTCTCTAATACCAGAATTCCAATAATGCTTTGCCAGCTCAACCAATTCTTCATCACTAGCATCAACCAAGGTTAAATGCGGCGCAGCGAGTAGATTGGTTTCTTTCTGGATACGTTCAATCACGCTATGAGTACGATCACGTACACCTGAATTGGCACCGTATGTTACTGATACAAATTTAGGGTTCAATGGTTCTAAACGACGAATAGAATTCCACAAAATCTCTTCCATTGCTGGCGTTGATGGCGGAAAAAACTCAAAAGACACATTAATATCATTCAGCTCAGACAAGCTCTGATTTAACGACTGGGCATGTTGTGCATGATGAAAAGCCATAATGTATTCCTTTAACTTCTGTAACACTTAGGAGTCTATACCAATCAGCTTAAATGATTAACTTAACCTAAATCATTTGGCCGTTTGGACGTCTATATGTCCATATACTAGTTTAACTGCATACTAAGTCAAGCTAAAAAACCATCAATAAGCAATTTGTAATAATCACATTAACGCTAGGCCTAAATCATAGACAATATAAAACGGCTGAAAACAGCCGTTTGTTCATCTATCTGCAGGCTTTTTTTTCATCAGCCTGCAGACTGTGTCATTTGATAATGTTCAAATTATTTTTTAAAAAGTGCGCTAACACTTAGGTTCTAACAAAGTTAATAGCATTAGTGACTATATCTGATGTTAATGTGCGATAGACATGATGACTCTCTGACAATTATCGAGTTGCATAACGTTTGGTTTTATTAGCAGTTGCTTTTATTTGCGAACTGGATCGACTTTTGTAAAACCTAACTGCCTAAATTTAGTTTATTGTGCTAAATTTAGAACTCACCGTTCTAATTTTAATCTTTTGTGAGGCAACCATGGCGCATCGTTGGCAAATTGCAATTTCTGCTGGTTTATTAGCGGCTGTTTGGGCTGGTCTTGCTGATGTATTTCATCTCGTGACATGGGTCGGCTTTCTGGGCTGCAGTACCTTTTTCGCTCAAACAGAAACAGGTGCTAAAGGCATGATGATGGCGATGATGACCAATCTTTCCGGTGTATTCTGGGGCTGGTTAATTATTGCAGGCAGCGGTGTTCTAGGTTCGCCAATGATCAGCTATGCATTAACAGGCATTGTCACCGCATTTATGTGCTTACAAGCCAGTAATAAAAACTTCGCCTTTATTCCCGGCACCTTTATCGGTTGTTGCATCACTTTTGCCTTAAATGCTGATATAGCCGCTATCATTCCACCACTTATTATCGGCGCCGTACTCGGTTACAGCATGAGCCTACTCACAGGCCTATTAATAACGTTAACCGATAAAACAGCTAAATCATTAAAAGATGACGCAGTAGAAGAAGCCTAAGCACAGGCGACTTAGATTGTGTCGCCTTAAGAGTATTCGTTACCTGAGAATAAATAAAGATAACTAAAGACTGGGCCAATCTTTAAATACTCGCAAAAATAGTATCCATAAACATCACTTCAAATTGGTCGAACTCTCGATCGGATATTCATATAATAAAAAGTCTAAGCCCTTCTATTATTAAGCTTTTTCAGCACTTAAAATAAGGACGCAGCTTTATGCTACCTATTCATTTTTATTATCTATTGTTCGTTTATGTCGAGGAGATGATTAAGCTTACATGGAACAATCTCATTAGATTACTGATACCAAATGGTAATATTTAACGTCGCTGGCATAAATGACCCACCGCTTTGAGTTTGTTTAATTTCGGTGATTTCTATAGATGTTTGTGTGGATAACCATAAATTAATTTCGTCTTGTAAACCACAATCAGCTTGTTCTATCGGTTTCATCCAAAAGCTTAGTTTAGGTTTTAACACTTTAGTAAATACTTTGATTTTCATCATTATTTTGAACTCCATTTCAAGATGTGAACACTTGTCATCTAACATTTTAGTATTTATGCGTTGAGCGGTTTGCGGCAAATAAAGAAAAGAGCTGAATTTCAGCTCATAAACATTCCCGAGATGACATAAAAAAAGACCATTAATAATGGTCTTTTTTAACAAAACTACTCTTGCAACAAGTCTTTGCAAATATGCACCAAATCCGACTGCACAGCCGCAGCAGTCACCTCACGCCCAGCCCCTGGGCCGCGAATAATCAATGGATTACCTTGATAAAACGCACTGCGAATAACAAACACATTATCCCCTGGGGTTAAATTGGCATAAGGATGATTATTATCAACCCACTGCAAACCCACTTCAGCCTGTAACTTACCTTCCACTTTATCCAGCGAAGCCACATAACGTAGCACCTTGTTCTGTTCAGCCGCAGCGACATACTGCTGCAACAAATCATCGTCTAACTCACTGATGCGTGTTAAAAAATCTTCTAGTGACAACTCTGCTAAAGCTTGAGGTACTAATGAGTTAAGACTAATATCGTCTAGCTCTACCGCTAAACCAATCTCGCGAGCCAAGATTAACAACTTACGTTGCATATCGCGGCCAGATAAGTCATCGCGTGGATCAGGTTCAGTAATGCCTAAACTGCGAGCATGCAGTACTAATTCTGAGAACGGCTTACTGCCATCATAATTTTCGAACAACCAACATAACGTGCCCGAGAAAATACCACCCACAGCTTCAATAGTGTCACCACTATTACGTAAGTCATTTAACGCATGTTGAATAGGTAAACCTGCGCCACAGCTGGCGTTATAACGCCAAAATAAGCGGCGATTACTCAGCTGCTGCTTTAATTCACGATAAAATGGCAATGGCCCTGAGCCGGCTAATTTATTGGCACTTACCACATGAATACCACGGGCAAATAGCTCGGGATATTGTAAGGTTAAAGCAGCACTCGCACTGATATCTAAGGCGACAATTTCATCGCATGATAACTGCGCTAATTGATCAAAAAGCTGATCATAATCCCATTCAATACCTTGCTGTTGATAATCTTGCTGCCATTGTTCAAGGTTAATTCCGTCGTTAGAAATTAATGCTTTTTTCGAACCGACTAAACCAACAAGCTCAACAGAGGCTTCAAGTTCGTGATCTAATGCTGGACTGGCGCGTTTAAACAAATCAATCCACGCCTCACCAATGTTACCCACTCCCAGCAATAACACTCCAATACGCATTCTTGGTCCAGCACAACGACGATGTACTTTTTGGGTCAATAAACTCACTTGAGCTTGCGGGACTAAAGTGACCAAACTTAATGCATCTTGATAAATCGGTTTGGCATCACGGCTGAGTAGTCGGGCAAAACTGCGTCTAAAGTGATGAGCATCGGCACTGACTAATGCCACTAGGCCTAAGTCAGTTTGGGCACTCAACTCTTCAATCAAAAATTCACTGCTGTATTGAGTGAGTAAAGCTTGCACTTGTTTCTGGCTTTCAAGCGTTAACGCCAACTCAAACTTATGTTGTGCTAGCGACCAATAAGCTAACGGTGTGATACCTGCTTTATCCAAAATGGCCAACAATGGTTCAATGTCTGCGTTCATTTTAAAACTAAACAACACCACTTCATTTAAGTTAGTGACCACAGGCGCACTCGCTGATGAACTCAGTGGCGCGATTAAAGTAAAGTCGGTGTGTGAAGCATAGCTTGAGCGTACCGCTAGGCTCACGTCGGTATTAAATAACGGCTGTAAGGTACGAGAATGCAGTACAGGAGAGCCCAGGCGCGCTAAGCGGTCAGCTTCGGCTAATGACATACTCTTGAGTAATTTAGCATCATTAATTTTATTCGGGTCGGCGTTAAATACCCCTTCAACGTCGGTCCAAATGGTCACACGCTCAATGTCAGCTAAGCTGGCAATTAAGGTGGCACTAAAATCAGAACCATTGCGACCCAGCAATAAGGTATCACCGTGGCGGTTAGCGCATATAAAGCCGGTGATCACTAAACGCTCTTGCGGATGTAAGGCTAATAAGGCCTGTACCTTGTCACGAGACTCAGCCACTAAAATATTAGGTACGGCGCCTTCATCGGCTACCAAAATAGAGCACGCATCGACATGAGTCGCAGCTACGCCCATTTCTCGTAACAAAGCGGCCATTAAGCGCGCCGACCAACGTTCACCAAAACTCACCACTTGGTTTAATTGGTAATCGTTACGTTGCTCTAAAGATAATAAGCTGACTAACTGAGATTTGTCGGTAGACAAACGTTCGCGTAAATCACGCGCTTGCTCGTTTGATAATAATTGTTCAATTAACGTCTGCTGGTAACTGATCAGAATTTGCAGCTCTTCTTGCCACAACTGACCGCTGTCACGCAGGCTCAATAATTTGTATAAGAAGTTAGTCGTTTTTCCGGCGGCGGATACCACAACTAAATCATCACTCTGACCATGCGTAAGTAGAATATGTGCAACACGGCGATAGCAATCTGCATCCGCTAAACTTGAACCACCAAACTTATGTAAATGACTTCGCGTCATTACTGACTCCTTAAACAACTACGACTTTTGTTGCGACTGCTAGACTTCTATTTTGAAACCAATAGTGTTGCAAGTGCATGTTTTGCTATTTTACCCAATTTGGTCGAAACCACAGCTAACTTAAACTCGAATTAAGCTGATTTTATCGCGGCAACAGCTGCTAGGCCTGCTTGAATATCGGCCAAGAGGTCATCTGCATCTTCAATACCGACAGATAGTCTCAATAAAGTCTCTTTAATACCAGCCTCTTGCCTTGCTTGTGGGTCCATTGCTCTATGGGTCATGGTGGCCGGAACGGCGACTAAACTTTCCACTCCGCCTAAACTTTCGGCAATACTAAACAACGACAGCGCCTTTAAAAATGCCACCACTTCCGCTTCGCCGCCAATTAACTCAAAACTTAACATAGCACCAAAGCCTTGTTGTTGTTTTGCCGCAATTTCGTGACCTAGATGGTCTTTTAAACCCGGATAATACACCTTGGCCACCACATCACTGGCGCTGAGTAACTCAACAATCTTTTGTGCATTACGTTGATGCTCACGAATTCGTACCGCTAAAGTACGTAAGCCTCGGAGGGTTAAATAACTGTCAAATGCTGAACCCGTAAGCCCAAGAGTATTTGACCACCAATGTAACAACTCACCCACTTGAGGATCTTTAGCCACTACCGCTCCACCGACCACATCGCTATGACCATTGATGTATTTGGTGGTTGAGTGAATAACAATGTCTGCACCTAATAATAATGGCTGCTGTAATATTGGTGATAAAAAGGTGTTATCGACTGTCACTAGCGCGCCAACGTCATGGCAAGCGATACTAATGGCATTAATGTCTACCACCCGCAATAAAGGATTCGATGGCGTTTCTAACCACACCATTTTCGGTTTTTGAGCTATCGCTTTGCTCAGCGCTTGCGCATCAGTTTGATCAACAACCAATAACTTAAATTGGCCTTTTTTGGCCAAGTTAGTAAATAAGCGGTAACTGCCACCATAACAATCGTGCGGCACAACCAATAAATCCTCTGGGCCAAGTAAGCTAGTCACCAATGTAATCGCCGCCATGCCGGTACATGTCACCACGCCGGTAGCACCTTGCTCGAGTTTGGCGAGTGCGTCACCTAAAATACATCGAGTAGGATTACCCGAACGACTGTAATCAAACTCGCGCGGATTATTGTGGCCATCGAATGAATAATTGGTCGATAAATAAATCGGTGGCACGATAGCACCATGTTGTGTGTCTGTTTCAATACCTTGGCGAACGGCCAATGTGGCGTTTTGATGCTTAGTCATGGTGACTCCTAAAATTTCACAAACACACAAAGAGATGTCTAGACGTCCAAATTTACCTAAGAGATCCCCATCCGTCAACTTAAATAGACGTTTAGACGTCTAAACATCAAGAAATCTATTTGCAATCGGGATTAAATAGTAGCAATAATTTGACTAGAGATTGTAACGGTTTAAAATCTGCAGCGTATTTATCGTTAAGGGTAAGTTAATGACTGAGTGGAATGGCGAATATATCAGCCCATATGCCGAGCACGGCAAAAAAAATGAACAAGTAAAAAAAATTACGGTTTCTATCCCTTTAAAAGTATTAAAAGTACTGACGGATGAGCGGACGCGTCGCCAGATAAATAATCTGCGCCATGCAACTAACAGTGAACTGCTATGCGAAGCATTTTTGCATGCGTACACAGGTCAACCATTACCTTATGACGGTGATCTATCAAAAGATCAGCCTGATAGCATTCCAAGTGAAGCGAAAAAGTTAATGGATGATATGGGTATCGAGTGGGAAGAGCTCGAATAATTCACTGATTAGTCAATACCTCACAGACTTTGAAACGACCCTAATAAGAAGTCGTCATGTTTTTAAAGAGAACTTATGATGTCATTTATCGATCCAACGACCTTGATACTGGCATCGATTATCGTGTTTTTTGGCGCGCTAACCCAAAGCTTAATTGGCTTTGGGTTAGCCGTTGTTGCTAGCCCGCTGCTGTATATTGTTAATCCTCAATTAGTTCCTGTTCCTATTATTGTTATGGGCTTTGCCATTTCTGCAATGACCTTATTTAGAGAACGCGGTCACCTACAATTTAATGGTTTGCAATATGCCTTACTCGGGCGGATCCCTGGGGGGTTTTTAGGCGCTGGATTATTGCTGTTTGCCCCACAAGCCATACTAGGCTTAGTGATTGCAGGCATTGTGTTTATTGCTGTTATTCTTAGCATTTTTCGCTTTACCGCCCCCATTAATCGCCTCAGTTTATTTATCGCTGGGGTATTTTCAGGCATATTTGGCAATATCGCTGCTATCGGTGGTCCACCAATGGCCATTTTGCTTGCAGGCCAAGACCCAGGTCAGTTTAGAGCGGCATTATCTGCCTTTTTCGTGTTTAGCTCATTAATTGCCTTAGCTATTCTAACCATCGTCGGCTTAGTTGAAGTGAAGCATTTATGGCTATCACTGCTATTATTGCCTTCAGTCGTTGCTGGTTATCTTGTCTCAGGTAGATTAATTGGCCGCGTTGATAAAGATAAAACCCGCATAGTCACCTTAGTGTTATGTAGTATTAGTGCCACTGTATTAGTGATTATGTCGACCAACACGTTAATGAGCTAATCAGCTATTCTGCACCTGTAAACAAAACCAGCCATCAATGGGCTTGATCTCAAATGATGATTAATAATCCCTCTATTTAGTAAAAACCTGCTTATCAAAAGTCTATTTCTCAACTAAAAATACCCATAATAAGAATCAAAAAAACCTCTTTTATCTCCCCTAACAAACTCATCATCTTTACGCAATAGATCCACATCACACTAGTCCATTAGATTTCTTTCAATTAACTTTTTTTCAATTAGATTTTTCTCATGGATATGATCTACTTCAAATTAACACTACTCACTTTTAGGTAACATTGTTTACAGCAAAGAAATAATTAAATGCTGTTAATGCACAACCCTAATAAGCCCGACAGAGGACAAAATGATGAACACTTACATTAAAGTTGGTATCGCAGTTGCAATGGCATTATCACTTGGCACCCAAGTGATGGCCGCAGATGGTGGTAATCCTAAAAAAGGTAAGCACCTGTACAAAAAAGAATGTAAAGCCTGCCACAGCGCTAACAGTGAAGGCCCTGAATTAACCCCAATGACCAAAACCATGAGCCAATGGGATCGTTTCTTTACTCGTGATAAGCACAAAGCTAAACCTGCCGTTTTTGAAGCCTTATCAGAAAAAGACATAAAAGATATTCAACAGTTTTTATATGACCACGCCGCCGATTCAGACCAACCAGCTACTTGCGGCTAAATCATCAATGCTGAGTATCTTTTCGTTCTAAACGAAACATCAGCCAATAAACCAAACGAAAAAACTGTGAGGCTTAGCCTCAGGGATCCTGACACAAAAAATTTGCCAAATTGACCTTGTTATTTGGCAAATAAAGGGGAGAAAGACCATGAGAACTCTCATCTCAATATTAGTGGCTAACGCGCTCTTTATGAGCGGCGCAAGCCTAGCAGCAGATACCGATGCACAAAAGATTGCCGATCTTAAACAACAACTCGCTACTATTAATGAAGATCTTGATTACTTAAATTCACGAGTTGACAAAACCGAGCGTCACACAGCCTTAGACAGAATAGCCATTACGGGTGATTTTAGAACCAAAGCACATTCATTACATTATCAAAACGTCACTTGGAACCCAGCCATGAACGTTAACTTTTCTGACTTTGGCGCTAAAGCCATGTCAGGAGTATTTGGCGATCCAAATAGCGCTACCTCACCGTTAGGCCAAATGATGATGGCAAACCCTGATTTAGCCAGCGCGTTTCAAAGCGGTATGCTTCAAGGCGTTATGCCAATGCTGTTGGGCCAAAAAACCCAACAGGACATTGATAACGATATATTTTACACCACGCGCTTACGCCTAAATATTGATGCTAAAGTGTGGGATAACGTCAGCTTTGCAGGACGTTTAACCATGTTTAAGAGCTGGGGAGACTCTGCTGGGGTTAAAGTATTCGACTCATGGAACTCATTCACCATGGATGGCACCAGTAGCGGTAGCACCAGTGGTGATGAGTTAAAAGTAGAGCGCGCCTATTTTAATTGGAAAGACATTAACGGCAGTGGCACTTACCTTTCTATTGGACGTCGTCCTTCAACGTACGGTCCACCAAATCATTATCGTGAAAATGAACTCAGAGGCGGCACGCCATCAGGTCACTTAGTCAATTTCAACTTCGATGGTCTTACCTTAGGTTACAACTTGGGTGATATCACCGGTATTGAAGGTCAAACAGTGCGTTTTTGCTATGGCCAAGGCTTTGAATCACAGTACGGCAATGGCGAATTGTTTGGTGACATCATCACTAAAGATACCCACCTCGGCGGGTTTAATATCGACGTGATTAATGACGGTAACCATTTCTTACAGTTCACTTTATTCGGTGCTAAAGATGTCAATGATGGCTTTACGGGCACCATGGCATTCCCTACTCAACTGGCGGGTATCTTTGCCCCAACCATGTATCAAGACATGCAAAAATTCGACAACTTTAACTTCGTCACCCGCGTACAACCAAGCGGTGTCATTGGTGATATGTACTTAGGTGGCCTAGGTTATGCCTATGAAACCGATGACGACCTGAAAATGTTTGCCTCATTAGGATGGACTCGTGCTGAACCTAACGGCAATGCTGGTTTGTTCGGTGGCATGTTAAGCGATGCAGTATTTGAAGCAGAGTTGAACAGCACTGGTACTGAAATCATTATGGTGCCAAAAGAAACCGTTGATAGCGACACCAAAGATGGTTACGGCATTTATGTGGGCATGCAAATTCCTGCACCATACGGCAAATTCGGTTTGGAATATAACTACGGTTCTAAATACTGGAGTCCCTTCACCCAAGCACAAGACGACCCAATCGGCAGTAAGTTAGCCACTCGTGGCCACGTTGCCGAAGCTTATTATATCTTTGATATTAATCCAAAAATGTTTATCAAGTTAGCCGGTTTATATTACGACTATGAATATACCGGAAGTGGCTCACCAGTAGGTGCACCGATGAAGGTTGACGATGTGATTGCCGGTAGCGCGTACTCAATGTTGCCCGTTGTTGACACCGCCTATGACGTCAATGCCTCACTGACCGTTAACTTCTAACGCTAACTTAACCTTCTAACTTGGCCCCCCTGAGCACAAGCTCAGGGGTAAGGACAAATATCATGAAACTATTATCAGCACTGGCTGTATTACTGTTATTAAGCAGTAGCGCACAGGCTGCCTTTAACCATAAAGAGGCGCTGAAAGGGCCTTTTGCTAATGGCCCTGAAGTGACGACACAATGCTTAACCTGCCATAAAGAACATGCTGAAGAGTTTATGAAATCTTCACATTGGACTTGGGAGTTAGAGCAAAAACTACCTGACCGCACAGTGATGCGTGGTAAAAAAAACAGTATTAACAACTTTTGTGTATCGATATCGGGTAACGAACCGCGTTGTACCAGTTGTCATGCAGGTTATGGTTGGAAAGATTCTACATTCGACTTTAAAGACATGACCAAAGTCGATTGCTTAGTCTGTCACGACACCACGGGAACTTACATTAAAGATCCTGCGGGCGCAGGCGAGGCCTTAGCAAGAGTCAATTTAGCCAATGTTGCCCAAAATGTAGGTGCACCCGTGCGTGACAATTGCGGCAGTTGCCACTTTTACGGTGGCGGTGGTGATGCGGTTAAACACGGCGATTTAGACTCATCAATGTCTTATCCAGATAAAGCGACCGATGTCCACATGGATACCGATGGCAATGACTTCCAGTGTCAAACTTGTCACGTTACTGAAAATCATCAAATTACCGGTAACTCGATGGGCGTATCACCTGGTGGTGAAAACAAAATTGGTTGTGTAAATTGCCATGATGCTGCGCCTCACAAAAATAAAAAGCTCAATACACACACAGCAACTGTAGCGTGTCAGACTTGTCACATACCATCATTTGCTAAAAATGAACCCACCAAAATGCGTTGGGATTGGTCACAGGCAGGTCAAGATCTTCCTGAAACAACAGACCAATACGGCAAGCACACCTTTATGAAAAAGAAAGGCAGCTTTATTTGGCAAAAAGACGTTAAACCACAATATGCCTGGTTTAATGGCCGCGCCGATGCGTATATGGCTGGCGATAAAATGGACCCAACTAAAACGGTTAAATTAGCTTATCCATTAGGTGATATTCGCGACCCTAAAGCTAAAATCTACCCATTTAAAGTGCACACGGGTAAGCAAATCTATGATGCTAAACTTAATATTCTGATAACCCCTAAAACGTACGGTGAAGGTGGCTACTGGGATAAATTTGATTGGGATTTAGCTGCAAAACTAGGCATGGAAGCTAACCCAACCATGGTAGAAAAAGGACTCAAATACAGTGGTCAGCATGGCTTTGTTGAAACCGAAATGTGGTGGCGCATCAACCACATGGTGTCACCAAAAGACAAGGCACTACAGTGTAATGACTGCCACAACAAAGGCGAGCGTTTAGACTGGAAAGCCCTTGGTTATGATGGCGACCCAATGAAAAATCGTAAAGGTATTAAACACACAAAAGCTGACTAATACTCAGATAAGCTCACTGCAACAGCAATAAGCTGATACAAAAAAACCGCTATCGACTTTACGATGGCGGTTTTTTTATTCGCTAAATAACCAACTAAAAATCTAAACCTTGGCATTGAAAATCTTGTTCAATAGCACTGATTGGATCGGTAAAGCGCAACCGTTTAGCCAACAATTGCAATGGTTTATCAAAGTTGTCCGGCCCTTTAGGTTGTAGCACTGGATAAAAGCGGTCGTGTAAAATCGGCATGCCTAAACTTTGCATATGTACACGTAATTGATGAGTTTTACCGGTAATCGGACTTAACTCAAATAAGCCAAAACCATTTTTTACCGCCACTAAACTGATTTCAGAATGGCTATTCGCCTCGCCTTCAACCACCTGCATGGTAAAGCTGGGATTTGCTGCCACAATACGATTTTTAACCGTCCAATGAATAGGAAGCGTACAAGTATTATCGGCTAATTCACTCAGCAACGTAGGCGTTAATTTAGCGATGGCTTGATAATCTTTAGTGATCTTGTCATCTAAGAATAGCTGATGATATGCATGGCGTGTTTGCGGATTGAGCGTCATTAACATCACCCCAGCCGTGTCTTTATCGAGCCTATGTGCTGGGGCGACCGTATCAATTTGAGTGGCGATACGTAATCGATGCACTAAACATTCATTGACGTAATTTCCGCCTGGGGTAACAGGTAAAAAATGCGGTTTATAAACCACAATGGTATCAAGATCTTGATACAACACCTGCTCAGCAAAAGGCACTTTCGTTTCGGCCAGCACTTCGCGGTAATAATACACTTTCGCAGTGGCTTGATAGACACTGTCTGCGGTAATTAACTCACCATTTTGCCAATGCACTTTGCCATCTTTGATCCGTTGCTGCCACACACCGGCATCGATTTGCTTAAAATGATCGACCAAAAACTCAACTACTGTGTGGTATTGCTTACCTGCTAATTCATTAGCACGCGGCAACACAATATACGAAGGCTGAGCGGCAATGGCAGCGTTTGGTGTTTGGGAAGAGGATTGAAGATGATCCGCAGTGCAATTTGATGAATTAGGCATAAACAACTTGGCTATATAAAGATGAAGGTAAGGTTCAAACGAGAAGGTATCTTATCAGGCTAGGCCGAAAATGTATCTTGATTATCACGATACCGATAACACAATATTGCGCTTATACATCCACGTGAGATTTTAGTAATTGCAGCACAAAATCCATGGTTTTATGGCAATTAGGTTGTTCAACTAAAATCAGCTTATCACGGTTATACATAGGTAAAACCTCTAACCAACGCTGACTCACCCAAGCGGCATCTTCTAAATGCGTTTGTGAATACAATTCCAGTAAATCTGGATTCACTTGATAAAATTGTTCAAGTGCGGCGCTGATAATTTCAAACTCACCCGCAATGGGCTCATGGCACCAATTAGCGCAAGGGAGCGCACGAGCAATCCAACAACCATCTCGTTTTTGCGCGGCAGATAAAATTTTAAGACGCTGTGTTCCCTCAACAACGATGCTTAAAGAATCATCACCTAACTGGTTGAAATCAATAATATTGCATTGGGTTGCTGCAATATAACAAGGCAGTTCGCTATTCACTTTTAATGGCGCAAATGCTAAACCATAGTGACCTTTTAATACATCGGCAACCATGGCTAAATCACTCGGTGCCACAACTCGAATTTCAAGTCGTCCACCGGGTAATAGCACAGCATCTTGAATCAGTAATGCTACTTCTTTTGTTTGCATAACAGCCTCCTACACCATAGGTGAAGTTACTGAACCAAAGTCAAATCAATGAAACAAGTGTAGCAGTGGTTAATTATTCAACAACTTAAGCAGCATAATATAATGCTTACTACCGACATAACCACCCGTTTTCGCTACGCCCTACTTCAATAGACCTTAATCAATACGACTATCTTTCAAAAAAAGTACAAAAAACATTCAATTTATTGGATCTTATAAACGCTCAATACGATCCATAATAGTGCCGGAAGCGACAATCTCAGCAAACTCGTCAGCTAATACCTGGCTTTGTTGCACGCTTTGCTGCCAATAAGCAATTCGACTTTCAGTATCTAAATTTTTAAAGTCTTCACGGTCAGGAATTTTACTAAACGGTAAGCTTGCAATAAATTGCTTACTCGGTGCTAAAATTAATCCATTGTGATAATTCGCTTTCGCTTTACGCCACAACAAAGATTTATCAAACCAACCAGGGCTCATGTACGGATAAAAGTGCGGATACAAACTTAACCCTGTCGCTGCGGGTAATGGCATATCAAAATGATAATCGGTTATGCCTCCATCGTAATAATGGCCTTTTGGCGAACCTTGCAGATCTTTTACCGGATCAAGCAATAGCGGGATCGATCCGGTCGCTAATAATCCATGACGGATATTGTCTTGAGTTAGCTCAACATGTTTGGTGGGTAAATCTTTCAGGCGCCTAAAAGGTGATGCTGCGTCTTTATGGCTTAAAATAACCCGCTCGAAGTGCCAGCCTAAGCTTTTTCGATTGATGACATTACTTACCGCTGCCATCGACAATCCCACCATTAAGCCAAATTTGGCATGAATGCGATTTAAATGACGGGCACGGCAGGCCACCATATGATGACGAATTAACGGATTAGCAATAATATCAGCGCCTTGCTGTTCACCTAAAATGCCATCAACAATTTGCAATACTTGGGCACTGACTTGTTCACGCGTCGGCTTTTTTTCGTAATTCTGATGAATATAAAAATGTTCTAAACGTTCATAAGCCGCTAATGGATCTTGTTGCGCCATACAAGCTAAACGCCACGCACCCGACGATGCGCCCATAGTATAAAGAGGATCTTGGCGCCCCTGAAAAAACTCACTAAATAAATATTTATCTAAGCCTGCTATCGCCAGCCACTTAGGCCCGCCTGATGCAGCAAAGAGCTGAGTAAACAATGATTGATCTAAGCCATTCGCTTCTAGTTGTTCGTAAGCCGTTGGTCCAGCAAGTAAACGTAATGCAGGCAATGTACAATCCTTCTTATATTTGTAATGCTGTTATCTTTGTAAAACTGTATGCTTTAGCGCTAACACGCTAGCATATTTTTATGGTTCTTATCTTACGGAATTTTTATGATTGTTGATACTTTAGCAAATCGCCACCTATACACTCAACTTAGCCCGAGATTAGCCAAAGCATTAGCTCATCTCGCGGACACCGACTTTAGCCAGCTTGAAGTGGGCAACTATCCGCTTGAAGGCAAAGATATTTTCGTTATCGTCAATGACTATGAAACTAAGCCTAAAGAGATCGAACCCTTTGAAGTTCATCAACAGTATATTGATGTGCAGTATGTGGTTAGCGGTGAAGAAGAATTTGGTTATTTACCGTTAGCCAATCAAACGCCTTCTAAGCCTTATTTTGACAAGCATGACTATGCTGAATACGACTATGAATCTAACAAAGATGATGCGGCATTTATTCCGCTAAAAGCGGGCATGTTTGCATTGTTTTTTCCTGGTGACATCCATATGCCGGGCACCAGCCCTACACCACAAAAAGTCCGCAAAGTGGTGATAAAGGTACGGGTATAACCTTAAAACATGACCAACGCTCAGTCCTACTACTGAGTTATGAGTAAGACATCGCTATTTGATAGAAGTCTGCTAAAGTTAATTCGAGCACAAGAAGCACCTCGACAGAGCACTTGAGATAGTCTCAATAGAACACTGAAACAGACTTCAATATCATTGTTATACCCAAGCTAAAGAAAAATATGCACTTACCCTGTGTAAAATAGAAAAAGCCCCGAGACTCTCCGCTCGGGGCCTTTTTTTGTCAATTAAACACGCATATCATCATGGATAACACTCATGTGGTAAGTTGAACCGTTGAAGTGGTATTTTTTAATGCGATGAAGATCAATTCTTGTTAAAATCAGGGCAACTTTATAGGAGAGTCTTTCAATGGCAATGTATGTAGTGGGTCACAAGATCCCTGATTCAGATTCAATTTGTGGTGCTATAGCATTAGCATATTTAAAAAACCAAATCGATGAACCGGCAATTGCAGCCCGTTTAGGCGAGCTATCACCAGAAACCGCATTTATTTTAGAAAAATTTGGTTTTGAAGCACCAGAATATAAAACCAGTTACGCTGGTGAAGAAGTCTATATTGTTGACCATTCAGAAATTACTCAAGCGCCAGATGATATCGCTCAAGCGACTATCGTCGGTATTGTCGACCACCACAAATTAGGCGACCTAACCACTTCTACTCCACTAGAATGTTGGATCCGTCCAGTAGGTTGCAGCAACACCGTCATTAAAATGATGTTCGATTTCTACCAAGTAGAAATTCCAGCAAACATCGCTGGTATCATGATGTGCGCCATCTTAAGTGACACGGTTATTTTCAAATCTCCAACCTGTACCACTGCCGATATCCGTTGCGTTGAAGCGTTAGCAAAAATCGCCGGTGTAGAAGACTTTAAAGAACTCGGCATGGACATGTTTAAAGTAAAATCAGCAGTTGCAGGCACGCCAGCGCGTGACCTTGTTATGCGTGACTTTAAAGACTTCAACATGAACGGTAACCTAGTGGGTATTGGCCAATTAGAAGTTATCGATTTGTCTGTATTTGACGACATCAAAGCTGACCTAGAAGCTGATATTGCTAAATTGAAAATTGAAGGCAATCGTCACAGCGTATTATTGCTGCTAACCGATATCATGAAAGAAGGTTCAGAAATGTTAGTTGTTTCTGATTCAGCAAACTTAACTGAGCGCGCTTACGGTAAACCTACCGTTGATGGTCGCGTGTGGTTAGACGGCGTATTAAGCCGTAAAAAACAAGTTGTACCTGCACTGCAAGATGCCTTTGCAAAGTAACTCGTTGTAAACATCTCAAATAAAGAAAAAGCTGAATCAATTGATTCAGCTTTTTTTATGCTTCAACGCCTATCTATTATGTCGATTAACTAACTTGTTATATCACAGCCCCATAGCTCAATGGAGGGCTGCTCAGTGGTAGGCTCACCCACCCAATAACTCATAGAATGGCATTGTTGCCCAGTCTGAGTCGATAACACACATAGCTGATAATCGCCAGCTTCTGGCGTGCGGCCCAACTTTAGCATTGGCAAAATAGGCAAATGCGGTTTGTAGTGCCAACTGCCATCTTTTAACACCGCATCGACAGGGATTTCCATTCCTGCGCCACTGCCTTTTACCCTTGCTTGTTCTAAAATAAAACCTTCATTAGTTAATCGATAATCTTCGGCCCAACGAATTTTCTCAATTGTGTGAGTCCAAGACAATGTCATCTGTTCAGCAGGCACTTGAGCCCAAATCGTGCCTGCTAAACCCAAACATAGCCCTAGCATTATTCGCCCTGCGCTAAACGTTTTAGCTTACGTGCACGCCATACGTGGTGCAAAATAAACGCCAGTGCCAAACCAAAACCTAACTCATCACTCAGCGGTGTCGCCATAATCAAACAGCCACCAGCAATAAAGCCTAAAACACGTTCCCACCAATAAAGGTTCTGTAATAAGTAGCCGGTAAATATCACGCCCCAAATACCAATAGCAACCGTCGCTTTAAGGACCACATAAACCGTTTCTAGCACACCACCACTTTGGAGCATTAGCGCAGGGTCATACACCGCCATAAACGGAATAATAAACCCAGCAATGGCAATGCGAATGGCCCATAAACTGATTTTTAAGCCTTTCTCTTTAGCGATTGGCGCCGCGGCGAAACACGCTAGGGCAACGGGTGGTGTAAGGTCTGCCATAATGCCAAAATAAAACACAAACATGTGTGACACAATTAACGGCACGCCTAAATCCAGTAACGCTGGCGCGGCAATTGAGCTGGTAATAATGTAGTTAGGAATGGTCGGGATCCCCATACCTAATACCAAACACGTCACCATCGTCAGCACTAAAGACAAAAATAAGTTATCTTGGCCGACAGCCAGAATATAGCCGGCAAACGTTGAAGCAATACCGGTTAGTGACACAACACCAATAATCACGCCTACTAGTGCACAAGCAATACCTACAGGTACAGCATGGCGTGCACCTTCAACTAATGCATGCAAACATAATGTGAGAGTTTCTTTACCACCTTTAACAAACCAACAAACCACCACCAGCATGGCAATAACGCCAAACATCACCCCAATACCTAACTGGAAAAAGCCTGCGCATATCACCCCTAATGCTATCCAAAAAGCAAACCGCATAGCAGCTGATGATAGATTGAGAATTATGGCCGAACCTAAAATCACAATCGCAGTCAGTGCTAAGCCAACCATGCCAGAAAACAGCGGTGTACGACCTGAAAACAACAAGCCAATCAAAATAAATAATGGGATGAGTAAGTACCAACGCAACTTAATTGCTGCCCACGGATCTGGACATTGGTCTTTGGGTAAGCCAGATAAATTGGCGCGTTTAGCTTCTAAATGCACCATCCAGAACACCGAACAAAAATACAATACTGCGGGGATCATCGCCGCTTTAGCAATTTCAATAAATTGCACATTAATGGTTTCTGCCATAATAAAGGCTACGGCGCCCATAATCGGCGGCATAATTTGGCTGCCCATACTGGATGTGGCTTCTACACCCCCCGCAAAAGCAGACCGATAACCAAAACGCTTCATTAACGGAATCGTAAACTGGCCAGTGGTGACCACATTGGCAACCCCCGAACCGGTAATGGTGCCCATGAGTGCCGAAGATACCACCGACACTTTTGCAGGCCCACCCACTTTATGCCCAAATAAGCCCATAGCAAAGTCGGTAAATAAGCGGATCATTCCAGCTTGCTCTAAAAAAGCACCAAACAGAATAAACAAGAAAATATAGGTCGCGGATACATAGGTTGGCGTGCCGTATAAGCCTTCGGTACCAAAGGCTAACTGGTTAACTATTTGGTCGAAACCATAACCTCGATGCATCAATTCACCGGGTAAATACTCACCAAACAAACCATAGGCCAGAAACATACCGCAAATAATCGGCAGGGCTATTCCCATTACTCGTCTTGCGGCTTCAAACACTAAAGCCACTAACACCACACCAATAATCATGTCATTTTGGGTTAAGTCACCGGAACGTTGAATTAAGTCTGCTTCAAACACCCATTGATAAACTGCGGTAGCCATACCCGCTAAACCGAGTATCCATGCCAAAGGTTGCCATGGCTGACTCTTGCCTATACCTGGATAACTAATAAACACCACTAATAATAAAAAGCCCACGTGTACGGCGCGTAATACTTGTGTCGAAACTGGATGAAATGCCGCGGTGGTAATTTGGAAAATAGAAAAAATTAATGCTACTGCAAACAAGGCTTTCGGCCAGTTGCGAGTATCGGCACTTAAGCCCTGCTCTGGTTCGGTAATTTGGGTTGGATCGCTCATGGTATGCCTCGACACTTACTACAACTAAATAACCTCAGCTCAGAAAATGAGTGGACTAAAAATGACGTTGACTCAATTAGTCACTCTTGATCTAAAACGGAAGTTAGCAAATATGGTTGAAAGACAGAAATAAACAAGCGCTTGCTGGGTTTACCAAACAAGCGCTGTTAACTTAAGACTATTACTTATAGCGCATTCACTTCTTTGTAATAGCGTTCTGCACCTGGGTGTAGTGGAATAGGCAGATCTTTTGCCGCTGTGGCTAAACTGATCGCCTTAGCAGCTGAGTGAGCAGTACCTAAACGGTCTAGGTTTTCAAACATCAGCTTAGTCATTTGATAAGCAATCTCATCAGACACCTTACTGTGACTTACCAATAAGTTTTGTATCGCAACCGTACTCACATCTTCTGTTTGGCCTTCGTAAGTATTGGCCGTAATCACCCCAACTTGATAAGCAGGATTATTAATTTTAGCGACAACATCCGCAGGGATAGCCACAAAGTTGATATCCATTGTTGCGGCTAAATCACGAATGGCAGCCATACCTAAACCAGACGATTGTAAAGTCGCATCCAATTGGCGGTTTTTAATCAGCTCAACAGATTCGGCATAAGGCAAAAACTCCACTTTACCCATGTCGTCGTAACTGAGTCCTGCAGCAGCAAAAATAGCGCGAGCGTTTAGCTCAGTACCTGATTTTGGCGCCCCGACAGAAATACGTTTGCCTTTTAAATCTGCAAGACTATTAATACCGGCATCTTTATTGGCGACAATTTGGATGTAGTTAGAATAAGTTGCCGCAATAACGCGTAATTTTTTAAGCGGTGCTTTAAAACCGGCTTCCTGATCACCTTCCCACGCTGCCGATACCGAATCACCTAGTGCAAGCGCTAATTCACCACGCCCAGCTTGTAATAAATTGAGGTTTTCAACCGACGCTTTAGTCGCTTGTACTGAGGTTTTAGAGCCCTCAATGCCATTGCTGTAAAGTTGAGATAAAGCCACACCGATAGGATAGTAAACACCACTAGTTCCGCCGGTGAGAATATTGATAAATGTCGGCGCGGCCATAACAGCCGTACTAATAGATAGCGCTGCAGCTGCGCCAATCATGCAAAAACGTTTGGTTAATTTCATCCTGCAATATCCTTATTTTTTATATTGTTATGAGTATTATTATGTAGTTACACTACCACTGACATCCTGTGCAATCTATATAGACTAAAGGCTAATAACATCATTATAAATCGCCTTTATTCCGCGATTTCAGTTACTTCGATACGACACCAATAGCAACATTAGCATTTTTCATCACCAACTTGCTTTAGGGCTGTCTGGGCAGCGAGCAATAAATACTCTGCCATCCACGAGTATAGTTAATTGAAATAAAAAGGTGCCAACAATGTCGGCACCTTTTTAGTCTATGGTGTAAGCCCTAATGAAATGAAAGGCTGGAATGTTATTAAGCCTTACATATTCATACAGTTAGCATAATATGTCACTGTGGCAGGCCAGTCAGAAAACACACCTATTACCCCGACATCTTTTGCCAGTACATCTAACAGCTCAAAAGTATCACCTTCGTTATCAATCACGTCAGCAATACTCTGATAATACCAACCACCGCCGCCTTGACTCAGTGGCCCCGAACGCTCTAATGACCAAGCAATAATCTTCAAGCCAGCGGCACTTGCTGCTTTGGCATATTCAGATGGCACTATCGCGTTATTGTCTCCTACGGTAACCAGCATCCATAAAGGTGGTGCAATAATCTTGACCCCGTCTGCCGCTAAGGTGTCCATACTCGGTGACCATGTGGCACTGTTTTGCGGATCAAATCCAGCTTGCTCGTCACGGCCATCAAGGTATACCGCTTGATCGGCAAATTCAGGTGCGTTGGCTATCCAATATTTTACATCGTCTAAATTAAACGATTGTGGAAACACTTGCGATGCATCAACACCTGCTGCGGCATATTCATCTAGCATTTTTTGGGCGTAATCTTGTTGGGTAAATCCATCATATGGCATGCTGACACTGGCCGACTTAAGCTCGGGAGTCATCTTTACTCCAGCAGCTTTGAATAAGGCAATACTTTCAGCGTGAGTCATTAACGTGCCATTACCGGCATATAAATCGGTGCGCCAATTTGGCGTGCCATCCATAAACTCTTCAACTGTGGTGGCATTGGGGTTAAAGCCGTCCATTTTGCCTTGTAAGGTTGTAAACTCTGCAAGACTAATATCGCTGGTACAACAGGTTGCCGTTGCACTCACGCCATTGACGGCATCGGCTGGTGAAAATGGCACTGAACATTTATTGGCTAGGGCCGGGATAGCAAGAATATTGGTGGTAGTGGCTAAATCACACTGCGAGTGACGGCAAACTAACTCTTTATCTGCTGTAAATGTCACGTCACATTCCACAATACCTGCGCCCGAATCGATAGCTGCTTGATAAGCTTCTTTGGTATGCTCAGGAAATTGCATTGATGCGCCGCGATGACCAATAGAAAAGTCAGTACGGTAAAATGAATTTGAAGCACATTGCGCTAATTGATCTTTTAACTCACTGTCTTGCATTTGACCGACTAAAAATAGCGGCCTAGGGCCTACTTGAGCGCTAACACTTTTATCCACTTCTGCAGTGGTGTCATTATTATCGTTACTGTTACACCCCGAAATCCATAACGTACTGGTTAAAACTGAAATGATACCCAGTGTTACACTTTTTTTCCTTGTCATCTTTTTGCTCCATGTTGTAATGCGGTAATGTCAGTTGTAATGGTTTGCTGAAAAATTCATCATCAGGAACAGCTTACGCAATGAATATGACTGAATTATCGAATTAATATGACAACCTTAGTTTCTACTGTTTTACCGACCGATTGAATAATATAAAACATGACCCTAACTGCGGTAACGGTAAATAGACAAGCAAATAAACGATAGTGAGTAAACAACTAACAATGAGGTCCACAATGGCAAACACAACACTTTATTATGTTCACGATCCAATGTGCAGTTGGTGTTGGGGATATCGCCCCACATGGGATGCTCTGCAAGTTCAACTACAACAGCAGTTTGGCCAGCAATTGAGTCTACACTATCTAGTCGGTGGTTTAGCGCCCGACTCCGACCAACCAATGCCGCAACCCATGCAGCAAATGTTACAACAAACCTGGCAAAAAATTACTCAACAGCTTGGCACCGTGTTTAATCACGACTTTTGGCAGCATTGCCAACCAAGGCGTTCAACGTATCCAGCATGCAGAGCTAGCATCATTGCTCGCCAATATGGGCTAGAGCAACAAATGATCAACGCCATTCAACAGGCTTATTACCTTAATGCGCGTAATCCATCTGATGTTGATACTTTGGTATCGATTGCGACTCAATTAGGGATCCCCGCAGACTTGTTCACAGAGCAATTAAGCGCTGATGAAACAGAAGATAAATTACTCAAAGAAATCAATTTTGCTCGCCAACTTCCCATTCAAGGATTTCCCTCATTAGTGCTGATGGTCGATAACAACGCCTATCCTATTCGGCTTGATTATCATCAATGGCAAACCAGCTTGGCAGACATACAGACAATTTTGTTAACAACCCAACCGAGTTAATTAGCCCATAAGGACATTAGGACCGCATGACTTAATGACTCTACGCACCGTCACGAGGTAAACGTCACTTAAGATATAAAGTTTGCACGACGTTGATTAGCCTTTGGCCTTAATGCCCAATATCCTATACTCTGCACGTCGAAAACGACAACGCCCCACACAGGCTCGTAAAACATAACATGAGGCAGTGAATGACAGATCGTAAACGAGGTTTTTTCGGTTGGACATGGTTTGTCATGTGGCGATTTTTGCTATTACTGGCGCTATTGTTACTGCTGCTTAGATTTGTGCCACCACCGACGACGTCATTTATGCTGCAAAGCGATTATCCGGTTAGTCAGCACTGGGTAAGTATTGATGAACTACCAGCGCACATGCCTTTAGCCGTAGTCGCCGCAGAAGATCAACTGTTTCCAGAGCACTTCGGGGTCGATTTTACCTCCATAACTAAAGCCCTTAACCAGTACGACGACGGCCAAGGTCTGCGTGGTGCCAGTACCATCAGCCAGCAAACCGCCAAAAACCTATTACTTTGGCCGGGTAGAAGCTTTGTTCGCAAAGGGATAGAAGCCATATTGGCCGTTAGCCTTGAAGCGATTTGGGGCAAAAAGCGTATCTTAGAGGTGTACTTAAACGTAGCCGAATTTGGTAAAGGTATTTATGGCGTAGAAGCGGCGAGTCAGCACTATTTTAATAAATCGGCCCGCTATCTATCCAACAACGAAGCGGCGCGCCTAGCAGTGTTGTTGCCGAGTCCGCGTAACCGAAACCCTAACAATTTAACCCCATACCTGCGCCAAAGAGTCGCTTGGGGTGAAAAACAAATGCGCCAACTTGGCTCAGGCTATTTAAAGCCTATTCTTACCAATTAACCGTCATCAGTTGCCCGTTGTTATTGCTCTTTGTTAAGAGCAATAACAACGGGCAACTGCCCTTCATATTTAAAAGATCAAAATATTGATCATTGATAAGCCATTAGCCTTTAATATCATTCAAAAAATACTATTCTCTTCCAATCGTCATCATGTGGCGAAAACATGATGCCTACTAGCAAGCCAGATGAAAGCCGGAATTAACAGGATTTGAACTATTTTTACTGTTAGAATGCGAGCTCATTTTTATCCGCTTTTACGATCAAGGCAGGCTATGACCGTTCTTCTAATGACTCCACCGATGACCCAGCTGAATACACCGTATCCAGCAACAGCGTATTTAACCGGTTTTTTACGCTCACGAGGCTATGAGGCGGTTCAGCGAGATCCTGCGATTGAGCTTTTCCTTGAGATGATGACAACGCCTGCGCTGGACATTATTCGTCAGCATGTAGAAGAAAACTTCGAACACTTTGAAGACGACGAACTGCCAGATGTCATCTTTAATTTTTTGGCTGAATTTGAGCGTTATCACCTCACCGTAGAACCTGCCATTCGCTTTTTACAAGGCAAAGATCCCAGCCTTGCAATGCGCATTAACACGCGTCGTTTTTTACCCGAAGGCCCAGCGTTTGATGCAATTGCTGAGATGGAAGCGGTATCTGGCGACGTGTTGCAAGCCGCCTTTGGTAATTTAGGCGTACAAGATAAAGCCAAGTATCTGGCCACTCTGTTTATTAATGATCTGTCGAACGTTATTACTCAGGGCGTTGATCCCTACTTTGAAGTCAGCCGTTATGGCGAGAAGTTAGCCGCGGCTAACCCAAGTTTTGACAACCTCTACGACACCCTAATGGGTGAACCGAGTTTCAGCTCTGAAATTTTGGAGCAATTGGTCGAGATGTATCTGGAAGACACCCAACCAAGTGTTGTCGCATTAACCGTGCCGTTTCCCGGTAATATGCTGGGCGCGTTACGTATTGCCCAAACCTGTAAAGCCATTAATCCAGACATTCCTATCGTCATCGGCGGCGGGTTTGTTAATACCGAACTGCGCGCACTAAAAGATCCTCGTGTATTTGAGTTTATTGACTTTATCTGTCTGGATGACGGCGAACGCCCGCTTATCACTCTGCTAGAATATTTTGAAGGCAAGCGTGAGATAGACGATTTAGTGCGAACCTATTTCCTCGCAGAGGATGAAAATGGCCAGCCCTATGTCCATTTCAATGAAAACACACAGCTGCACGATATTCCACAATCTGAGGTCGGCGCACCCATTTACGACGGCCTGCCACTAGGTGACTACCTGTCTTTATGTGAAATGCTTAATCCAATGCACCGTATATGGAGTGATGGACGTTGGAACAAACTGACCATAGCCCATGGTTGTTACTGGCGTAAATGCAGCTTCTGCGACGTGAGTTTGGACTATATTGACCGCTACGATACCGCTGGCGCCGATGTGCTGGTTGACCGAATCGTAGAGCTTGTCGAAGAAACCGGACAAACTGGTTTCCATTTTGTCGATGAAGCCTTACCACCAAAAACCTTATTTGCGTTTGCAAAACGTCTCATTGAACGCGGCGTAGTGATCAGTTGGTGGGGCAATATCCGTTTTGAGCGGACTTTTAGCCCAGATCGTTGTCAATTACTGGCAGATTCAGGTTGTATCGCCGTCAGTGGCGGCCTTGAAGTAGCGTCAGATCGTCTACTTAAACTGATGAAAAAAGGCGTCAGCGTTGAGCGCGTAGCCCATGTAACCAAAGCATTCAGTGATGCTGGTATTATGGTTCACGCTTACTTAATGTATGGCTTCCCAACACAAACCGAGCAAGAAACCATAGACTCACTAGAAATGGTGCGTCAGATGATGGAACTAGGTTGTTTCCAGTCAGCCTATTGGCACCGTTTTGTCGCCACCATCCACAGCCCGATAGGCATGAACCCAGAGCAATTTGGTATCACCCTTGCTGAACGCCCAGAGATCTTATTTGCTGAAAACGATGTCGATTTCACCGACCCGACCGGAACGGATCATGACATGCTGGGCGAAGGACTGCGTAAAGCAATCTACAACTACATGCACGGTATCGGCTTCGACCAACCAATGAGCTTCTGGTTCAACGAACCCGTTTCCCGCACATCAATGAAAAAAGACCTGATATCAAAAGCGATTAATAACTTTATTCTGAGTCATGAAGAGTAAGCAATGAAGCGTAGGTAATAAAGAGTAATTAGGACTATCTCATTGGAATAAGTAAACGCGACCTAAATAATTGGCAGTCAAATTCCGCTATACAGGCGCACCATAACCCTACTTAATATAAGAAAGAGAAAGAGTAAGTGGCTCCAAGGTTAGAATATTGAAGGTTGATTTATCACTGTTCTGCATAGAGAATAGCACCTAATTGAAATAATAATTAACGTGATACATAAAGCATAGGAACGGCAATAAGATGATGACAAAATGGGCGACACGCTTTTTACAAATGGCCGAGCTCGTAGCATCTTGGAGTAAAGACCCTTCCACCCGAGTTGGCGCAGTAATCACCGAAAACAATCGCATCGTCTCGCTAGGCTTTAATGGTTATCCTCACGGAATATCAGATAGCGCTGAAACCGATAACCGTGAAATGAAACTGCTAAAAACGCTCCATGCAGAAGAAAATGCCATTCTCCATGCCAAACGAGATCTCAGTAGCTGTGAGATTTGGGTAACCCACTTCCCCTGCCCAAACTGCGCCGCCAAGATTATCCAAACAGGATTACGCGCTGTGCATAGCCCGCAACCCAACGAAGATTTTTTATCACGCTGGGGAGATAAGATTAAAGTCAGCGAAGAGATGTTTGAGCAAGCTGGCGTTCAAGTCGATTGGATGCTAGTAGATTAACCTTACTTTTTCACCGTCGTTCGGGCAATGCGGTTGAGCCGGAATCCAGGTGTTTACTCTTTGCATTTATGGCCTGCGTGGCACTTCATCATAGTAAAGGGTGAACAGTCTAGCTTCACTTTACTAGCTGGCTTTAAAAGGCTAGGTAAAAATTTAACAATGGAAAATTTACCAATGGATGCCATGATTAATTCGTGTCGTTTACAAGCTTTCTAAGAATATTTGCCAAGTAAAAAATAACAACCACAGAAGGCCAAGCATAAAAGCGACATCTTCTTTAATCGATGAGCCAAACTCTGAGCTATTATCACCAAAAAAGTAACCTACTGGTTTGGAATATATTACTGCCGCTAAGCATAAACCTGGCACAAGATAATACAGCACCCAATCTTCTAAATACGTGCTTGTTTCATCGATACCCATTACAACGTAACTGTGCCCATACATTAGCAAATAGACTACGTATACAAGTACAAGAATAACGGCAAAATACTTACCCCATTTCCATTTTTTTAAGTTATCCGAAAGCGATAAATCGAATTCATGATTTGAATAAATGCCAAAAAAGATCAATGGCAGCATCAGTAAACAAATGCCTAAAAAAGTACTCAAAATACAGCTCGCTCCAGAAATTTAATAATGGGTGGCATGGTTAACGCCCTGAGCGGATAAAAATGGTTGGTTAAAATCGCGAAGCTATAACCAACTGTTTTTTTACTCCGTTTAAGCAAATTGTTAACTGGTTGCAACGGCAGGGTAATCCCCCCTAAAAATAGTAACTTTCGCCTTTACAGCTTTCTTTTTTGATCTTTTTTGCTGACTATTGCGACTCATGAGATACCTTTTAAAAACCAGTTAACGCCGCGTTAAGCGGACTAAAATTGTGGGTTAGAATGTGTAGCGGAATGAAACTTAACCCACTGTTTTAGTTACTTTTAAACGCCTTGTTAGGAATTTTTTAGCGTATACCGAAATTTTGGTGACGGTTTATTATTACGTAACTTAAATCTAGTTGCATTTTTTTCAAATAAATCTAAGGGTAACTCCTGTTTATGACTAAACACATATTTGTATTTATTTGCATATATAGTTGAATTTATCATCTCTGTGAAACTAATTTCAGTTTCTGGAAACCCGCTTCTAGGTGACATCATAACTAATGTTTTAGGGGAAATAACAAACAGTCTGACAATAATACCACTAATAAAAATCTCTAAAATTGGATTATCTGAAGTAATGAAAAACTCACCTTCTTCACAATTATAGGTTGAGATGCAGTTGTAATAATTAGCAAATTTTTCTTCTACTTCTATTAAAGAATAATACTCGTCAGCGTAATTTACATCTGGCTTATACCTAAATTTTTCATTACGAATTAGATGAAGTTCAGTCCATGCAAACAACTTCATAGCTTGGCTTTCGTTTAACTTCCCACCTGAATAAAGTGAGCGAATGACGTCAATTGCTGGCTTTTCAATATTATTGTTTTGTGAAGATTCCAATTTGTAATTTTGAAAGTCAACTTCCATTGTGCACTTTTTCGCCGGAATATGGCGAGGCTTCATATCTGTCGCCTCATGAACCCAAATTCGACATTTGTCCTCAAACTTCTTAAGGTAAGCTTCTTGAACACTATGTTGCTTCAAATGAAAATCCTATTCCTAACGCATTGCTAATGGGCTGCCGTAGCGCAGCGTAGGCAGTCCCGTGGAGGCCACGCTTTTTGTGGCCGGAACGAAATTGAGCAACTTGTTATGTGTAAATTTTTAACTGAACTTTACCGTTTATAACTTCTAAGTTACCAAACTCACCAACAACCTTAAAGCCTTGATTTGTTATAATTAACGAATCTATATTGCCATAATCAATTGAACCATTTATATCTATGCTTGGGTTAACGCTACTTTGTTCAGAAAGCCCTGAATATGAAGTAAAATCCGTAAATTGAATTTCACATTTACGGTAGCAAGTATATTCATCAGGTTTTGGATTTAGATAATGAGGTGAATCAGGCCAAATGCTAGCCTCAATTTTGAATGTGATTTCAGTTGCATTTGAACTCCAACCGAGAACAAACAAGTCATTGAAATCTATACCTTTGAAAATATCCATATACTCGACGATATCCGTTTACACATAACGTTTTAGTATTTATGCGTTGCGCTGTTTGCAAAGCATAAATCGCTTGTTGAACTTGGCCGATGCCACATCCATATTAATCGGTAACTATTAACATAACATGCTATCGGAATTTTCTTTTTTGCGGTAGTGATTTTTTGTACAATATTTCTGCTAATCGATTGTTCTAATTACACCTTTTAAGATGTATTTTTTAGTCATTCAGCCGATTTTTACCATTCATCACAGAATCTCATTATGATGCTTGGTTTAACATTTTCAGGGTTCCATGAATTGAGGTCGTTGAGGAAAATGACGTGAGTCCAGACATGGATGTCTGGCTAGCTTTCGCGGTACAGGATGTACCATCGGAAGCGATAGCATTTTCGAATAAGGCTGAAGCAGACACAAATGCAGATCAAAGTTAAACTTGACCCCATGGCGACCTTTTCGCTGTTTGAAAATGTTGCGGGGCGGCAGGGAGATCCAAGAGGGAACAGCCGTTGGTTTCCTCTTGGTCTGGTGTGGGCGAAGCGCCACGACCTTAGTGGCCGCAGGCCATAAATACAAAAAATAGAGCTGGATCCCCGATAAAAGCACTCGAGGATGACGGCTTAGCGCTAAATTCCAGATCAACAACATTACCGGAACAACTGTGGGTTTGGCCTTTGCAAGGTGTCACTTTAGACCTGTAATTTTTATATGAAAACTTAACAATGGTATGGTTAACTTGAGCTTAACAATACCAACCACGTATTAAATTAACCCAGGGAATCACATGAATATACTGCAACGTTATAACCTACTGTCCACCAGCATATTAATGTGTTGTTTCTTTTTTAGTGCGGGAGTATTTAGTTCGGGTATGAATAGCTCGGAAGTGAATAGTGTCGATATGAACAGTGCTGATATGAACAGTGCTGATATGAACCGCGCAAGCAGCATGGCAAACATTGATACCAGCAAACTGGGTGACATTAAAGCGGTTAAGTTTAATAACCAACAAGTGATTACCTCGGGTTTACCGACAGAGCTTCAATTTGAACAACTTGCTCAAGCGGGTATCAAAACTGTGATAAACCTTATCCCTAACGACAACCCAAATGCCTTGCCAAATGAGCAGCAGATCGTCACGCAACTGGGCATGAACTATCACAATATTAGTGTGGACTGGCAGCAGCCTACACCAGAAAATCTACAGCAATTTTTTAGCCTAATGCAGCAAAATGGCGATGCACCAGTGTTGGTCCATTGCGCAGCTAATTACCGAGCCTCTGCCTTTTATTATTTGTATCAGACCAGCCAAAATACCGCGCCGTCTATGGCCGAAGCACTGACACCCTGGGGCGACTTACAACAAAGCTTTGCAGAATACCCACAGTGGCAAAAATTGATAGAAGACGTACAAGCTCAATAACATATTAGTACATAAATCGATAATATTGATGGTACGATAATCTTGTTCAAATTTCAGGCTCATCATGTACCTAGCGTTTGTTTTAAGGAAAAAACAACTATGTTGAAATCGATTCTCGTCTTTATTTGTGTTTTATTTTTAACTTACTTTTGCTACTCATATTTTAATCAACAAGATACTAAATCTATTATTCTGCCAGATGTCGCGTCTTCAATAAGCTCTGAGACACAAACTTCATCAAGTAATATACCGAATATAAGTAATGAGATAATCGCAGAAGCACCCAATGATATTGAATTAAACACAAGTGTAGTCGCCGAGGATAATGAAGATTTCTTCAACCAATTTACCCATTTGACTAAGAGTCATTTTCAGAGCTCTGAACAGTTAACATCAGGTTTCATAAATGAAGATGGTGAGGTGTCTAAAGCTGCTCTAGAGGATTCATTCAAAGTGAGTGATTTTGAGGAGTTTATTGCGAAAGTTGATGCCATAGAAAAATCAGAAAATGCTGCAATACGTGAAGCCACTTTAGCTCAAAGTTTATATCAGTTAGAAGATATTCAAGTTTATTCTGAACGTTATTCTTGCGCAGGAAAAATCTGTTTAGTGTCTTTTAACTTTGATGGTAATGATGAAAACACTGCTGAATTGTCTAAATTTACTGACAACTATTCCTTTACCAATATCACTGAAGGTGAAAATGGCGCTAAGCAATTTAAAGCCGTTTACATTGAAACAGATGACCCATCTACGCTCAGTCTAAGTTACTAAAAATGATATTAAGTTAAATAGTTCGAGGCGTGTGAAGCAAAAATGCTGCACTCAAGTCAATTAACATTAAGTAGGGATATATTTACGGCGTCACGCGAACAATGAGTCTAATAGCTGACATCATTCACTCCTGCCAAACATAATAAAGAAGCGCCACGACGTTAGTGGTCTCTGGCCATAAGTGCAAAGCAAAAAACTACCGGTAACGCTTAAAAACCAGGTTCTAAGCACTCGATGATGACGTATACCCTGCCTGTGACTGTATCTGGCCAGTTTCAGTGCAAATAATGTTATCTACTGCAGCATATCAGCCCCTTTCAAATCCATCTTATACAAGGGTGCTGGGATCATCTCTGAGGTGATAAAAACACTGTTACCATCTTGGCTGAAACCCACTGCTTCGGCTTGTTTTATCGCTGGCAGAGAAATCTCTTGTGGTGGCGTAGAAAACAGCGTTAACCAATCACCTGGCTCAGTTTGAGTAAAATAGAACGCGTGAGTGTAGGTTAATACCACCGCCGATAAACCATCAGCTGATATATCCATGGCTGTGGGTTTCCCGGCAAAACCAATCCAGGTATAGATACTGGCGTAATCGAGCATGGCTGTTGGTAATGGCGCGATTTCGCCTAGCCTTTTGGCTTGTTTGTTAACAATTTGAACCGATGAATTGCTTGAAGCGCTTTGCCCTAAAACCGGAGCGATTAAAGGCAGCTCGAATAATATTGGCAGTTTATCGCGTTTGCTCAGTAACAGTATTTTTTGCTTGGCGACATCAACGGCCACAGATTCACAATCGTGTGCACCATCTGGGTAGGTGAATGTCATGCTCCAAACGGGTTTAGCCGCCAGTGTTTTTTGACCATTAAGCTGGCTTAAATCTGGCTCTTTGATCAGATGTAACTGATATTGCGATCGTTTAGCTTGGTTATCACCCACATCGGCGATCAATAAATACGACTCACCTTGATAAACGAACGAGGCGATGTCTTCCCAATCGGTATTCCTAACACCTGTAATGTTGACTGTCGCCAACTGATGACCTTGGGTATCGATGGCAAAAATCCTTGCGGTGTCACCACTGTCGTTATGTACCCACAATATATTGTCGTTGAGCCGCGATACCGCCAAACCGCTGGCTTCGTCAATGGTCGGGGCGGTAATACTACCCGCTTGGGTCATGCCTATCGGCATAGCACATGCACTGGTCGATAACGCCAACATCAAATATATACACAGCTTTAACGGGGTGAACAGGGGCAATATTTTGGGCATTAACACGGGTCCATTGAGATATCAGTAACGAGCAAGCCAGTATTCTACCCAATTTGAAATAGAAAAGTGCCAATGTTTACACTGAGGTTTATTTATTTATTCGTTAGATAAGCTGAGTTTGTGTAGCGTTATCTTGTTATTAAACAAAAAAGGCCACTTTCTTTGTTCCGAAGAAAGTGGCCGTGCACATTTTTAGCGATTGAAATGATGAGTAAAAACCGCTAAAAACAAGTACTCTTTTAAACGTGACTCTTGAACGTGACGATTACATATGGCTATTAAACGTATTAATACTCATAGCTAAACTGCAAGGTGAACTCTGTGCCAGGGTCTTTGGCGTACACTTGCAGATCTTGCTGTTCGTATTCAGTAGTTTCACCTAAGATATTTTTCGCTTTTACTTTTACCGTAAAACTATCTGTCGGGAAGAAACTATACGTAAAATCAAGGCTATGGAATGGCTTTTCAAATACATCGTCTAAACCACCACGGCCACCATAAGCAATACGTTCACCAAACACGTTATACACTAATGTGGCACTGTGATAACTGTCTGACGAGTCGTAACTTAACTGTAAGTTAGCCACCCATTGTGAATGTCCGGTCATGCGGCGGGTTTTATTGGTTGGGTCAATTTCGCCGTTAGCAGCGATATCGATTTCTGAGTCGCCAAGGGTTAAGTTACCTGCAACAAAGAAGTCTTCCCAAATGCTGCCTTCGCTACCTAAAAACTCAAGCTCTTGTAAGAACTCGGTTTCAAGACCGTACACATAACCCGACTGCGCGTTATAAAACTTGAGCTGACGCCCAGCTTCTGAAATACGTTGAATAGGTTCAATCGGTGCGTCTACATCTTTATAGAATGCGCCCATGCTGAAATTATTGCCTGAATCAGAATAGTATTCCCAACGTAAATCTAAGTTAAGAATGTCTGAACTCTTTAACTCTGGGTTACCGAAGAAGTCAAAACCGGTAACGGGGTCTTGGAATCGAACCGGTGACACTTCACGTAGATCTGGTCGTACAATGGTTTTACTCGCGCCAAAACGCCATTGGGTGGTGTCGGTTTGCTTCCAGGTTAATGACAACGATGGGAACCAACCGTCTTCTGCTATCACGTAGTCAGATAACTGATAACGACCACCTTCATCTGATATTTCACCATTTGGGTCGATAGGCAAAGTGACGCGACGAAAATCTTCATAACGAATACCAGCATATACCCGCCAAACATCGTCAAAGTCGATGTCCATGCTCACAAATGCAGCGTCGTTTTTCTCGGCGGCAATGTAGTCTTCGGTGTCAGTTGATGCGTCTTTTAGCTCTAGCCCTAAGGTATTGTCGGTAATGTTTTTATCAGAGAAAATCTCATCAAAATCACCCGCTAAAATAGCGCCATTGGCATCAGTTGGGCTTAAATCGACATCAAAACCTAAGCGAGTTGCATAGCTTTCGCGAGTACGCTCAAAGTATTCATAGCCGGTAGTCAGTTTAACCACTGCACCGTCTAGATTAATGGGGTACATAAAGTCCCAACCATAGTTTTGGCTGTCATCTTCTAGGCGACTATAAACATACTTGGGTGCATCTTGAGTATTGAGGTTACGTGATAATAATTGATTGCTCTCATCTAAAATCACGTTGTAGGTATACGACACTTCATTCGGGGCATAACGCTCAGAACGTGCATCGGAGAACTTCCAATTAAATTCAGAGTCATTCAAATATTCAATAAAATGATGACCTTTAATTTGGTTACTGATAAGCGAACGTTCTTCGTAATCAATGGCGTAAACTTGCAGTGCATTTGGTTCGCCCAAGGTATCGATGGTTTCTTCAATCCCCATAGACACGTCATCGGAAGTGTCTTGCAGGTAAGTGGTGAAGGTTTCGATTTTATGGTTGTAGCCAATCTCTAAGCCTAAGTTAAGCATGCCAGACACTTGGACTATTGAATCAGTACCGACGATGTCTTTCTGGTTTTCAACTTGTACTTGGCTGCTATCACCATCAAGCTCAACTTCACGTTTAGTGTAGTTTTCAGCTTGCTTCTTGTAAGACACGGCTGACAATGCACCAAAGATAATGTCGTCGGTAATGTCCCAACGATCACCAATGGCGATATCGCCGCGCATTGCAGGGTCTGTACTTTGGCTGCGCACCGTCATATCGCGGTACATGTCTAGTGCCAATTCGCGGTTAACTTGTTGTGCTGCCGGGTAATTTATAGCGCCATTAGAATTACTCACGATATCAATTGGGCTAATTCCACCATATTGATTAATGGTGTTATTAATGTTGCTTGGCATACTGCGAGTGCCATCGTCTTGGCCGGTCCAATCATCGCCACCCCCGTTGTAGGTGTAGCTGTCGTTTGAGTCATTGGTGTTATAACGGCCGCCAACACTTGCTTTAAAGAAGAAATCGGCCGGAATTGATTTAGTGCGAATATCAACATGCCCACCACCAAATGCGGCAGGTGAATTGGCTGAGGCAGACTTTTGCACCGATAACGATTCAATGATCGATGCAGGGAACATATCTAAAGGCACTACGTTACGGGTTGGATCCGGTGACGGCACTGTCGCGCCATTCAGTGAGGTACTTGAATAACGCTCACCTAAGCCACGAACATAAATGAATTTGCCATCTTTTAAGGTTAAACCTGTCACACGACGAAGCGCTGCGGCTGCATCACCGTCACCGGTTCTTGAAATTTGTTCTGAGCCCATAATATCGGCTACAGCAATTTGTTCACGACGTTCTTCAGTTGCTTCTGATGCAGAGCTACGTAGACGCCCAGTAACTGAAATTACTTCGATTGGTTCAATTGGAATCACTTCACCAGGATCACGAACAGGCGCTGGTTCTTGCGAGTATACGGGGGTAGCTGTTAAAAGTGTCGCCGCAGAAATCACAGAGATAATGGCAAGGCTTAACTTATTAACGGTAAAACTCGGCTTGGTTTTCATACTTAACTATCCTGTATGCGGTTCAGAGATAGCCGCCCTTGCGGGCGGCTATTAATAGGTCACAAATTAACGTTATCGAGGTGATTACTGTGGAAAGTAAGCCCAACCTTGACGCCAGTCATTCTGGCCATCGAATGCACCAATAAAGTTGGTTGATTCGAAGAAGCTATCATCTGTGCTTAAGTCTTTACCTGTGCCAAGTAGCGTTGTATCCGTTGCCGCTGGCATACCGTCAGTGATAGTCACTGCAGCTGTTGAGTTACCTTCTTGGCCCATGAACCAGGTTTCAACATTCACAGCGTCGGCTGTTGCGGCATTATCAGAGCTGTACTTAAAGGGCTCGTTACAGTCGATAATTGAATGAGACATAGTCAAAGTGCTGTTGTTTACGTTGTCGACTAAACCAGCGTAAGAGCCATCTAACTCTAAACATTCGCCAGACTCAGTTTCAGCAGTAGTGCCTTTACGACCTTGTACTAGCACGTTGTATAACTCACCTGCAGTAGCAACACGTAGTAAGATACCTTCACCTTTATCGCCACTTGCGTTAGCAATATCTGTACCCGGTAAAATAGTGAAGTTAGCTAATTTAGGCGCTGACACCGGAGTATCCGTAGCACCTTTATGGCTATCACCTTCGATACCACGGTTAGCATTACCGTCTTCGTGAGTGATATACACAAACTGCGCTTTACCCGTCCAACCGTTAGTCCAATCTAAGCTGTCATCGAAGTTGGCAGTTAAGTAAACATATTTCAAGTTAACTGCACCACCCCAAAACTCAACACCGTCGTCGCCGTTAGCGTGAATTTGAATATGGTCTACTTGAGTTCCGCTGCCCACTGCTGCAAATGAGATACCGTTCATTTCTTGAGTATCATTCACTTTAAAGCCAGCATACTTAATCACTACGTAGCTGATTTGACCGCTGTTATCAGCGTTGTTGTTACCACCGTACGGAAAGTCACCGACTTCAAACGACGCTGAACAAGCATTATGATCAGGACATGTGTTGGTTAAACCATTACCTAGAATAACCAAACCACCCCATTGACCACGTTCGCCACTTGCACCCGCAATAACATCTTCTTCAGAGGTCATTTCAATTGGGTGAGTTGCACTACCTTGAGCCATAATTTTTGAGCCACGACTCACCGCGATAAAACTGTTAGATGTCGCGAATAGCTTAGTACCCGCTTGAATGGCTAATGTTGCAGGTGTTGTGTTATCACCACCTACTACTACTGCACCGCCATCAATTTTGTACATTACGTTTTGGCCAGCGAGAAGCGTCGTGTTGCTTAAGACATTGCCTTCAAGGGTACAAATTAACGTGATTGATGCATCTTTATATAACCCTGTTGCCGCTGCTGAAGCTGTTGTGCCTACAGGACAAGAAGTTAATACTGGCAATTCAGTTGGCGTTGGCGTCACATCGTCATGAATAGCTGTAGTCCAGCCTTTAGTCCAGTCGTTAGTGCCATCAAATGCACCAATATAGTTGGCATTAACCAAACGCGCATCAAGGTTAGCCAAATCAGCCTTACCAGCCGTTAATGCAACAGATGATGAATTAGGCATGTAATCAGTTAAATCAGAAGCGGCAACTAAGTTACCGTCTTGACCGTTGTACCAAGCTTCTACATCTAGCGCTAAAGCACGGCCTTCTGCAGCATCTGCCTTGGCACTTTTGAACGGTTCAACACAATCAATTAAGCTGTTTTGCATCGTCAATTCAGCGGTGTTGGCGTTGTTAACGGTATTGTCGTCGTTAACCTCTAAACATTCGCCAGAATCAACGTCACCTTTAACAAGAATGTTATAAGTATTCACCCCAGTACCTTTACGGAATAAAATACCTTCCGCATCGTCACCACCACTGTTGGTGCCATTAGCAACCTGAATAGTAAAGTTGGCTAACACTGGTTTTGACATAGGTACAGCACTTGCGTCACTGTTACTGTCAGCTTCAATACCACGGTTAGAAGCATTGTCCGCTTGACGAATATAAACGTGCTGCGCGCTACCTTGCCAACCGTTTGTCCAATCTAACGAGTCATCAAAGTTTTCTGTCAGTACGATATTTGTTACTGAAACATTACCGCCCCAGAATTCAAAACCATCATCGTTATTCATGTGAACTTGTACGTGGTCAATTTCAGTACCCGCACCCACACCGGCAAAACTAATACCGTTCATTTCTTGGGTGTCATTGATTTTGAAACCACCAAACTCAACGCGTACATACTTGATTGAACCTGAATTGTCTTCGGTATCATTACCACCGTAGCTGTGGTTACCCACTTCAAAAGACGCTGAACAATTGGTTAAATCTGGGCAGGTGTTTACTGGCGCATTACCCAATAAAACTAAACCACCCCACTGACCCGCTTTACCTTCTTGGCCTAAAGCCGTTTCAACAGACGTAAATACGATTGGCGCTGTTGCCGTACCGTCAGCCATGATTTTTGAACCGCGGCTAACCACTAAATAAGAATCACTGCCACCTAAGATTTTGGTGCCAGGTAATATTGATAACTCAACCGCGTTAGCATTATCGCCACCGGCAATCACTGCGCCATCAAGCTGCCATACAACGTCATTACCTAACACTATTTTGTCGCCATCTTGGCCACCAGTGGTAATCGTTGATGCTGCAGTAGAAGGAGCTAACGTACCTTTTAATACCCAAACTTCTTTACCATCAACGGCTGTCATTGTGGTGCTTTTAGTTGCAAAGCCACTGTATGATTTTTCTTGAACTGTCTGAGTGGGTGTAGTTGGAGTTGTTGGCGTAGTAGGTGTAACAGTATCGCTACCCGCATTGATATTAATATCACCACCACAACCAGCGAGCCCTAATGTTGCAGCAAGGGCTGTAGAAAGTGCAGTAAGTTTAAAAATGTTTTTCAGTTCCATTGTCATCTCCGAAGACGGATTTAAGCGTGTGAGTTAGTTGGCTGGATGACAAGCTAACCTGCAAAAATGACAAAAAGACTGCGTAAACATGACAGTCACATTTCATTAACATGACAGAAATATGCAAATCCAATGGCTATGCACCTTAGGAGGAGATTTGAATGGCATAAATTTTTAACAAAAAAAGCGGAAATATAACGTTTTAGACCTAATCAACTTAATAATAGCTAACATAAACGGTCCACAAACCAAAAATGATGGCACAAAATCCCGCGGGTCTAAATGCTTTGACACAATAGGAGGCAGACCATAAGGCAAACTGTTTGTGATATTTCTCTGTCATAAAAACAAGAATAATTGCAATAATAAACAATAAATTACCTATCACCTCGAACACTAATGGTGATGAAGTGTTATGCGCATCGAGCAGTAAGACCGTCCCAATAACTAACCGAGATATAATTTCAATGTAATGGAAATAGCGTTGATGGCTAAAACGAACAATTTGGTCTGCAAAATGCGCTGGAGCCAGCATCATGAACAGGCCAAAACTGAATGTGATTACGCCCCACAAGCTAATGAATATGGCCATGTTAACTCCGAGTGATACTGCTTACGCTAATATTAACACCTCACTAATGAGGTAATTTGTTAACTAAAAATGTCGCATCCACTATCAACAAGATGATTAAGCAAGATGTGTTAACAAAAAAGGTTAATGCGAGTGGCTATTTATTACACTTATATAGTCTAATAAACACACGGTAATGACATTAATCAAATTGATTATAAGAATATAAAAAAATATTAATAAATGCTCATAAAGTAAGTTTAGGCGATTTTAATGCTAAAATAGCCATTTGATACAATCTTCCCACGCAAGGAGTTGCCCATATGCCACCTGATATTATTATTTTAGGGATCTCCATACTTATTGCGATTGGCATTTTACTCCATCACCCTTCTAAAACATTAGGCTTACCGTCGTTATTGATCTTTATGGGTGTCGGCTTGGCATTTGGCAATGGTGAATTTGGTTTTGTATACGACGACCTGCAACTTACTTCAGTGATTGGCACCTTAGCATTAAACACCATAGTATTTGTGGGTGGCCTCAATACCCCAATGAAACACATTAAGTTTTCTTGGAAAGAAGGTGGCATGTTATCCACTGCTGGGGTGATATTCACTACCATTATTTTTGGCTTTATCCTTAATGCGTTACTCGACTTTAACCTTATTACTTGCATGTTGTTCGCCGCGGTAGTGTCGTCTACTGATGCTGCGGCCGTATTCTCTATTTTAGAGTCGAAAAAACTTAAATTAAAACACGGTACGGGCACCATTTTAGAATTCGAATCAGCTACCAACGACCCTGTAGCCTTGTTAATGGTGGTGATGTTAACCGACTTTATTATCAATAGTGCCAACGGCGCACCCACAGCACTTTCAGTGATATCGAGTCTCGGCCAGCAAATTGGTGTTGGGGCTGTCGTTGGGTTAATAATGGGTAAATTAGCCGTTTGGGCACTTAATAACATTAAACTGCCTGAATTCGGACTTATTCCTGTTTTTATTTTGGCCAGCTTTGCCATTACAGTATCAAGTACCGAAATCTTAGGTGGTAACGAACTTATTGCGGTTTATATTGCTGGGGTGATCATCGGCAACTATTTAAAGAAGGGCGCTGAAGTCAGTAAGCATTTCTTTAATGGTATATCGTGGTTAGCGCAGTCATTAATGTTCATCATTTTAGGCTTACAGATATTCCCGCAGCAATTAATGCCGGTGTTCATGGCATCATTGCTCCCGGCCATATTACTTATTGTCGTCGCGCGCCCATTGGCTGTACAGCTGTGCTACTTGCCATTTAAACAAGCTAATTGGCGCAAACGTTTGTTTGTTTCTATGATCGGATTAAAAGGTGCTACGCCAATTGTCTTTGCGCTTATTCCCGCTGCGGCAGGAGTAGAGGGGTCCCGTGAAATGATCCACATGGTGTTTTTCATTGTACTGATTTCGGTCATTGTTCAAGGCGCCGCAATTGAACCGCTAGCCAATAAACTAGGCCTAAAACTGCAGCCCAAAAATCCTGATCTATAAAAATGATTCAATGCCCCATAACAATGAGGCATTGAATCATTTTCAGTATCTTTGATATAGGTTATTTTACAGTGATTCTCTCAACTGATTTATCAGGTTGATGGATCACATAGTCTAACTGTACTTGTAGGTCTTTAAACCCAGTTGCAGAGGGTTGATACTTCCATTGTTCAAGCGCCGCAACCGCCGATGCATCAAACACTTGTTTCGGCGACGACTTGGTCACTCTCACATTGTTCACACTGCCATTTGGACTGATATCAAATGACATTTGCACATAGCCATTAAGCCCTTCTTTAGCGGCATCAATTGGATAGCTAGGCTCAATTCTTATCACAGGCATTGCCATAGAGTCGGTTTTGTTTTCAACGCTGAGATTATTGCCTGCAAATACCTGCTGATTAAACATAAAGGCACTAACACCAATAGCCAATGTCATTCCAATTAATGCTAAGGTGCTTTTTCCATGTTGCTTTTTCATCTGTAAGATCCTCTCTTTTAAGATGGTTTTATCCCCATAATGGGTGTGTAACATGCTCAACGGCGCATGCTGTGAATAGGCCAATAGTGTTCTGCTATAGGCAATTTTAGCTTGGGCTTTCATATCGGCAGTGACTTGTGCATCACATGACAATTCTTGATCTTGTCTAAATCGGCGGTAACTCAACCACATCAACGGATTGAACCAAAACAATACGGTTAATCCATAAGCCAGGGCATTTGCCCATAAATCACCACGTTGATAGTGATACACCTCATGCTGAATAATGGCTTGCTGCTGGCTTTCATCGAGTAATGTAAAGCTTGTTGGCACCAAAATACTGGGAGCAATAAACCCTGCGAGCATAGGTGATTCAATATCTGGATGGACTAAAACGTTAAGCTTTACAGAGGAAATATCTAGCTGACGTCCATGCTGGATTAACCGTTGTAGATAGCCATATTCCATCACGATATTAGCGACTAATAACGTGATAACTGCACCGTAGAGGTAAGGCAGGTATAACAGGTCAAGTAAGCCTGCCGACAACGCAGCGGTATCGCTAGCAAACACATAATACTGCTGGATGATTGAGGCAGTATTATTACTGCCAAACCAGTTAACGGTGTGCGGTAATATTATTTGCAGTAAATCGGCAATGATTAATAGTGGCACTGATATCCACATAAAATAGGTATAGTGCGCCCCAAATCTAGACAATATAAACCGGTGCATTACCAGTAAAGCCAAACACACCACGCTCAATGAGATGGTTTGTTCCATAAACCAAGTAATCATCACTTTTGTTCCTTTTGCCAATCATCAAGTAAGGTTTGCAGTTCGGCGACATCTTCTGCCGACAGCTTGTTCTTTTGTGCAAAACCGGCAACCAATGGGGTTAACTTGCCAGCAAACATGCGGTCCACAAACGAAAGCGATTCTTTAACGGTATAGTCCTGCTCAGCAATTAAAGGTGAGTAATGGTAAACCCGACCTTGTTTTTCAAAACTGACGGCTTGTTTTTTGACTAAACGATTAAGCAAGGTTTTAACCGTTTTTTCATGCATGTTATGGCTTTGTTCTAATGCATCAACCACTTCACTCGAGGTTAATGGCGACTGCAGCCAAAGTTGTTGCAACACGACTAATTCACTATTGCTGATTTCGTTCATGCGATATCGCTCATTTGTTGTTAGTACTTGTTAGGCTGAAAATGGATTACAGGTGTAATCCATTTATTTAAATTACAACTGTAATCATAAATAAGCAAGGTTTATTTTCGAGCAATTTACGAATGAAAATGAAAAAGCCTAATCAGATAATTAGGCTTAAAATTGAAATGTTATTTAGCTAATTGGCTTTATCTCGATGATAACTTATCTCGATACAACCACTGATAAACCGTCGGCAACACCAGTAAAGTCAAAGCCGTTGAGCTAAACAAGCCGCCAATGATCACCACCGCTAATGGCTGTTGAATTTCACTGCCCACACCAGATGATAACAAGATAGGGATCAGCCCCAATGCTGAGGTGAGTGCCGTCATTAACACCGGACGTAACCGCCCTACCGTGCCTTGATAAACACTGTCGTACAGACTTTCATCTGCTGATTGTCTGCGCTGGTTAATCGAGTCCACCAGCACCACACCATTCAACACCGCAACACCAAACAAGGTGATAAAGCCGATTGAACTGGGCACCGACAAATAGGTGCCAGTGGCATATAAAGCCACTACGCCGCCGATTAATGCCAATGGTACGTTAGCCATAATCAATGCCACTTGTTTGAGTGACCCAAACGAGAAATACAGCAATAAGCCAATAAGTGCGATAGAAATGGGCACCACCAACATTAGCTTTTGTTGCGCCCGTTGCTGGTTTTCATATTGGCCGCCCACCACAACAGTATAGCCCGCAGGTAACTCCGCTTGCGGCACTATGGCATAAATATCGTTGACCACCGAACCCATGTCACGCCCCGATACATTAGCCTGCACCACCACTCGGCGCTGTACATCGTCACGACGAATATTCGGCGGTGCCATTTCAATCACCACATCAGCGAGATCGCCCAAGCGTACAATCGCGCCATTAGCACCACTGAGTAGCAAGTCTTCAATCGCATCTGGCGCATTACGATATTGCGCAGCTAATCGCAGGTTAATGTCATAACGGGCATTACCATCAATCACTTGGCCAGCACTGGCACCACCAATACCTTGAGTGACTAAACTCATGACTTCATCGACGCTAATACCATAGCGAGCAAGGACTTCACGTTTAGGTCGAACCACTAACTGAGCTTCACCGCTGACTTGTTCTAGCGACACATCAACCGCCCCAGGAATGGCAGCGACTAAATCGGTTAACACCTGACCTTTTTCCGACAAGATGCTCAAATCGGGGCCAAATATCTTAATCGCTAACTGCGCTTTAACGCCCGATAACAACTCATCGACTCGAGTCGCTATCGGTTGTGAGAAGGTTAGCAATAGTCCTGGGAATATCGCTAGCCGTTGCTCCATTAAACGCTGTAGCTCAAAGCGATTGCTTGCCGATGTCCATTGCTCTATCGGTTTAAGACCAATATATATTTCAATATTACTCACAGGCTCAGGGTCGCCGCCAAGTTCGGGTGCCCCGATTCGACTTAACGCATATTCCACCTCAGGAAACTCCAGCAGCATGGCTTCAATTTTAGGCGCAACGTTAACCGAAGTAGCCAAACTGGCTGTAGGCGCCAATGTCACCCGTAAGTTGATGGTGCCCTCTTCTAATTCAGGCACAAATTCAGTGCCCAACTTTGGCAATAACAGCATGCTTGCTGCAAACAAAACAACTGCCGCTAACATCACTGATTTAGGACTTGATAGCACCAGTGTCAGTACTCGTCGATAGACTGCGTCAAGGGGGGCCAACACCTTGCTTTGACGCACCACAATACCGCGTTTAAATAGAAACACCGCCAATGCAGGCACCGCAAATAACGCCACCACTAATGCCGCCATCATGGCGAGAATAATGCTCACGGCCATAGGTTTAAATAATTTACCCTCTACACCTTCTAGGGCAAATAACGGCATAAATACTACGATGATAATCGCTGTTGCAAAGAAGATAGGACTGCACACTTCTTTTGCCGCCAGCATGATCCTAATCGCCATACTTTGGGTTTGTGCATCAGATTCGCTATCAACATCACTATCAACATCACTATCAAAATGAACATCAGCAGATTGGTTGACGCCAGTTTCGCCGCTAACATGTTTAAAGATGTTTTCGACCATCACCACTGAACCATCAACTAGCATACCGATCGCAACAGCAAGGCCACCTAAAGACATTAAGTTAGCTGACATGCCGTAGTAAGACATGATCAGTAGTGCGATCCCGATCGACACTGGGATCGACAATAATACCAACAATGTCGCCCGTATATTGACCAGAAATAACGCCAAAATAATCACGATAAATCCAAAGGCCATCAATAGCGCTTCAACCACAGTCGTGACCGCTTTATCGACTAAATCCGCTTGGTCGTAAAACACCTCAAATGACACTCCTTTTGGCAAGGATTGCTCAATTAAACTAATACGTGAATTGATGTCATCAATGGTGGCTTTGGTATTGGCGCCCATGCGTTTAAGCACAACGCCAGCAACCACTTCACCCAGCGCTTGTACATCGGACGACGAGCCATTAGCCGCTGCTTGCCTGCGCGACATGGTCACTGCCCCGACTCTTATTTCGCTACCAAAAGCCACATTAGCAATGTCGGCCACTCGTATTGGCGTGCCATTGATTTCGGTTAACGGGATGTCGGCAATGGCTTGTAAGCCTGCGTCGCCAGCGGGCAACAAACCATAACCACGAACCACTAATTGCTCCTGGCCTTGGTCCATAAACCAACCACCAGCATTACGGTTATTACTTTCCAATGCTTGGCTAACTTGGCTCATCGACAAGCCATAACTGCGCAGTTTATTAGGGTCAACTTGCACTTGGTATTGCAACACCTCGCCGCCAAATGAAAGCACTTCAGTCACGCCACTCACAGGCATTAATATCAGCTTCACTAAATAGTCATTTAAGCTACGCAGCTCAGATGCGCTGATATTGGTTTCGGGCTCGGCCCGTAAAATGTATTGATAAATTTGCCCTAAACCTGAAGTGTTTGGGCCGATTTCAGGGGTGCCAACACCCGCAGGAATCGACTCTTTTGCAGCTTGCAGTTGTTCAAAAACTTGCTGACGAGCAAAATAAATATCAGTACCTTCGGCAAACACCACGGTCACTAGCGACAAACCAGTACGCGATAATGAACGCACCTCAGTCACTGCCGGTAATGCATACATTGCCGATTCGACAGGATAGCTAATCAGCTTCTCGACCTCTTCTGCCGCCAACCCTTCCGCTTCAGTATTAATGGTCACCTGCACATTGGTAACATCCGGAAACGCATCTAAATTTAGTTTTGGTAACATGAATACCGATGCCACCACAGTGGCCAGTAATCCAAGTAACACCAATAACCGCTTTTCAACGGCAATCTCAATTAATTTATATAACATTATGATGCCTTAGCGCTTAGTGGTTATGGATATCAAAGCCAGATTTGGCTTGCTCAGATGCTAAGAAAAAAGCACCAGATACAACAACGCGAGTTTGTGGAACTAAACCACGAATAAAACTCAGTCCGCGTTGGCGCTCCACCACAGAAACTTCTACTGCACTAAATCCACCATCTTGCTCGATAAACACCTGCCAGTCACCGTCACCACTGCGTGTTAGCGCTGCATCTGGCACAATAAATCCAAGCGGCTCAGCCCCTTGATTTGCTGCTAGGTATAATTCGGCAAACTCGCCAGCATGTAAGTCATGACCTGGATTTGCCATCCGCACCAACACTTGCTCAGTGCGGGTTTGCGAGTTAATTTCATGCGAACGCCCAATAATGACACCCTCTCGAGTACGGCTTCCCACTCGTACTAAAACATCGGTGCCCATATTGACTTGATCTGCTTGTAATGGCGTCAGTTCAGCCTCCACCCACAAATACGATTCATCGGTTAGTTGCATCAAAGGTGTGCCCGCGGTTAGCACTTGTCCTACGGTGGCAACATCTTGCTGAACCCGACCATTTATAGGAGCCAACAACTGAAACTGACCAATTGAACTTGGCGAGGTTGCTAGCTCGGCTATCTGTTGTTTGGACATCATTACCGACTGTAAAATGGCACGTTTAAGCTCTGCATTGACCTCAGTTTGCATCCGCTGACTAGCACTAATCGTTCCTTTGCTCATGCGCTTTATGCGATCCCACTCCGTTGCTGCATTAACGTAGTCAGCTTGCGCCGCAGCAATATCTGCCCCGCCGATAGTCAATAATGGTTGGCCTTTTTGCACCTGTTGTCCTGGCACCACATGGCGCTTAAGCACCTGCATATCTAATTGCGGCGCTATGGTAATGGTTTTGTCTTTATCTACAACCAGCTGAGCGGTGGCAACGGCCTGTAAATTAAACGCGGTCGCACTTAACTGTGCCACTTCCACTCCCGCCAGTTGGCGCTGCTCAGCACTTAAGGTTAACAACGACTCTTGATGAACCGCCTCTGTTGATTCATTGCTGGCTTGCACAGGCGAACTAAACAGTGCAAATAATGATAGCAATAGCGCTACACTGAACAATAATGCTCGCGAAACGCTGGAGTTCATGCGGTAAGATTTTCGAATTCTTGGCAGAGAGATGGGCTGAGTGCCTGGCGCAACATTTAACTGAGCACGATTCACAAAATGATTCACTGAATGACTCAACATAGCGTTGTCATTCAACGCTGCCAATAAAGGTAGTACTTGGACTGATTTGATTTTCATGGTTAATCCTAAAAACAATCTAGACCGTCGACAATAAATATCAACAGAAATAGGCTTAGCCACCGTCATTACAAGCGAGATATCACGCCATAATGGAATGCAAAAAAGCATTCATTAGCGCAATGAAAGCGAATATAGAGGTGAAGCTAAACAGTAAAAACGTGTTTTAAAGGGATTAAACGATAGGAGGACGATAAGTAGGGAAAGACTCAGGAGGTAAATAGTTCAGTTTGGTATCGGCAAAAAGGTCATGAAAATGTTCACTAACAACATTATCGTTAAGCTTAGCAAGTGCCACATGACCACCATGACACTGACAATCTAAACACACATCAACTTTCTCAAAATCAGTAATAGTATCAAAATGTTGATGATCATCATTAACCGAATGCAGTGATGAACCATCGAGTGCACAAGCGCAATCGGCACATTCAGCAAGGCTGATCACTTCGGTAGTAAATTGAAGATGTGGATGGTTATTTTGCTCTTCGTTGCTGTTGCCCACATGTAATTGATGCGCACCTAAATTGGCGCCCACAAATTGCAGTAGCACTAAAGCAATCAATAATTTGGCTATGTTAGCCATAAAAGGCAAAACGGTATGACTCAACCACCCACTCCTAAACGATATTATTTAAATACGCAGTGCTTGGCGTAATCGGCTGCTTCATTGGCAGTCCAATCACCACTTTCTTTTTCTTTCATTTGCTTACACCAAGCTTCACTACCCACTTCAGGAGCACATGCCGATAAGCTAAGAGTTAACAATAACGCACTTGATACGGCAAACAACTTTGACAATGACATAAGCTATCCTTTTCTAAAATAATAAAATCAGTACTAGGTCCTGTTGACCTTTGTAGATGAATTTTGCAGTAATTTGTGACAATTAGCTACTGGGAAGAACTTATCATCTGTCGTTGTTCGACATAAATAAGCGATAACCGAGTAAAAAGGTGCCACAAAATTATTTACAGGCCACTCTAGCGCAGAGATCGCTTAGCAATCCAAGTAATGGCTTCTTGTTTACGCTCTAATGGAAACCATGCAACTTCGCCCTGCATAAAAGGTCCCATCAGCCTAACAGAATTACCCACCCAATCTGGGCCGCCTACAAACACTAACGCATCAAACGCGGGTAACTGAACTTCTCCGCTACCGGTTAATGAGCCAAACTCCCAGCCTTCCAACAACACATCGGCTTCAATATAAAGACACACTTGATTCCAGTCTTTACGATAACTCTTAATGGCGGGCTGTAAACGGGTACGGTAATCTTGTGCCGATAAACGGCCACTGACAAATAAGCTAATAACACCTTTAGTGATATCGGGGATTTGACATAACATAACGGCAACTCCGGCCCTCTAACTAGGCCATAGAACAGACTTTATACGGTGATGTTATCGTGTAAAGCGACAATGGCGCTCATGATAACAAAACTATTCTGGTTATTTCATTAAATATGTCATAACTCTGAGGCCAGTCAGGCTTTTTAATTCAATCCCCACGCTAAGGTCAATCCACTTATCGCAATCCATGCCACAGCAGACAACCCTGAAAAGTTTCCCAGACTGCGGTAGAATGTAACTACAGCACATAAACATGCCGCTTAAAAAACAGTAAGCAGCGTTATAGGTTTATGACCGTTAATTAAGGGGAACACTACAACCGAATGATACAAATAACTCAGCGCGTCATATTGCAAGATAACGAAATTGAATGGCAGTTTGTCCGTTCAAGTGGTGCGGGTGGCCAGCACATCAATAAAGTATCAACCGCAGCGCAACTCAGCTTTGATATTGCCTCATCTTCTTTACCCGAGTTCTACCAACAAAAGCTGCTTGAAAAAGCCGATCACCGTATTACCAAAAGTGGCAAGGTGATTATAAAATGTCAGCAATCACGCAGCCAGGACTTTAACCGCCAAACCGCACTGGAACAATTTATTGAACTGGTAAGAAGCGTCGGCATAGTACAAAAAGCCCGTATACCAACCAAAGCGACAAAAGGCAGCCAAAAGCGACGCATTGAAACCAAAAAACAACGCGGTGCCACTAAAGCGATGCGCCAAAATAAATCTGATTATTAATAAGTAATTAGTAAATAATTAGCCAGTTGCTAATAAATCATTAGTAAGTCGCTAGCAAATTATTAGCAACAAAGTGAATCCGCCATCACTCAATGACTAAGGTATTACCCTAGTTGAGCATTTTTTGGTTTACCTGATAACCGTCTTCGGTAAGAATGCTTGTTGAACCCTCTTTTGTGCTGCATATTAAGCCACTTACCTTGCGATTTTTATAGGAACCATCATGAGCCAAACAGCAAAAGTTTTATTGATCAACGGTCCTAATCTCAATCTATTAGGCCGTCGCGAACCCGGACATTATGGTCACCAAACACTCACCACTATTGTGGATGAATTAACTCGCAATGCGACTCAGGCTGGCGTTACGCTTGAACATATTCAGTCCAATGCCGAGTATCAATTGATTGATGCAATTCATGCTACCGACGCTCAATTTATTATTATCAATCCAGCAGCCTTTACGCACACCAGTGTTGCTTTGCGTGATGCCATACTTGGGGTAGCAATTCCGTTTATTGAAGTACATTTATCTAACGTACATGCCCGCGAACCTTTTAGGCACCATTCGTACTTTTCAGATAAAGCCCTAGGAGTAATTTGTGGCCTAGGCGCACAAGGTTATGATTTTGCTCTGCAAGCGGCGATTAAGCACTTGAGCGATAAACACTAAATATCATTCTATAAAGGGATAGCCCTTGAGTAAGTTAAAAGCGGACGTGAGCATTATTTACAGTGGCATATTCAGCCAATGGGACAATCAAAGCGATGACTTGCCGCGCTTGTTGCAGGCAACGATACATGTACCTGCGATTATCGACACCGAATTTGGCTTTATCACGCGCATCAAAAAGGCTAAAAACCAAGTACTCACTTATTGTATTTACCACCCTAACATTACCGATGACGACGGTAATGTTAGCCCACCGTTTGATGGTGAGATATTTATCAAAGAAAATGATTGGCGCTTTTATCTGGGTGATTGCATCTGGGCACCGATCACTAATAAGGTCGGTAATTGGCGCATGACGCTGGAGTTAAATGGCAAAATTATTGCCGACAAAACCTTTAAGGTGCATCTACCAGATTAATTGCGACGCCTAATAGTCTGTACTGCAACTTCACTAAGTTAGAATGTTTGCTATAATCCGCGCCAATAGCCACACCATTTAATGAGCCCTCATGTCCATTCAAGCTGTTTTAGCCGATGCTTTAGCCAAGCGTGCCACTTTTTTTGAGCAAGCTGCCAAAGATAATACTGATTGTTATCGGGTTTTTCACGGCACCGTTGAAGGTGAAAATGGCCTTAACATTGACCGTTACGGCGATGCATGGCTGATTCAAACGTTTCACCAAACCTTATCGGCTCAGCAACTTGAAGACATATCAAGCTTACTGACTGCTCACGCGGACTACCATATCGTTTACAACGATCGCTCTGGCAGCCATTCTCGTGTGGTCAATCATGCCGAAAATGAAGCCCAAGACTACTCGCAATCAGAACAAGTTATCCATGAAAATGGCATTGCTTTTACCTCCAAGCTACGCCATGAAGGTCAAGATCCGCTGCTATTTTTAGATATGCGTATTGGGCGTGAATATGTGCGCGCTAACAGCCAAGATAAGAGTGTTCTTAACTTGTTTTCATACACTTGTGGTATTGGTACTGCTGCTGCGATGGGCGGTGCTCGTAAAGTCATGAATGTCGACTTTTCATCATTTGCATTAGCGGCGGGACAAAAAAATGCTGAGCTAAACAATGTCACTGATGTGTGTGAATTTGTGCAAAGTGATGCGTTTCCGGCATTGCGTCAATTAGCGGGGTTGCCTATTGGCGGTCGTCGTAATCAAAAGCTGCCTAAATACCCTAAACTGCGTGTTGCTCAGTTCGACTTAGTGTTTTTAGATCCACCACGGTTTGCTAAAAGCGCCTTTGGTATTGTCGACTTAGTCAATGATTACCAAGGTTTATTTAAACCAGCAGTATTAACCACCAAAGTCGGCGGTAAAATTGTCTGTTGTAATAATGTCGCTAAAGTTGATCGCCAAGCATGGTACGACAGCCTAGTCCGCTGCGTAGAAAAGCAAGGCCGTAAAGTCACTGCGACTCAGTGGTTAGATTGCCACCCAGACTTCCCCGCATTTGATGACAATCATCCGTTAAAAATTGTCGTGCTAACCATAGATTAGCTATTGATGAACCATAGATTAACTATGGATTAACTATGGATTAGCCATAGGTTTAGCTAAGCGATATGCCGCTTATATAAATTATTCAGCCACCTTCACGGTGGCTGAATTGTATCTGCGAATTCACATCAATTGATTACGACACTGGCGTAACTTTAGGGCTGCCAGCGGTACTGGTGGCACTGTAACCACGAGCATCTAATTGAACAAATGTCTTATCTAAAATCGTATCAACGTATTGCCAATCACTGCGAACTTCATTTTCAGTAAATGTCAGTAATAAATAGCCGCGATCTTTCAAATTAGCGTATTTGAGATCGGCGATCAAACCGACTATTGCTGCTTCAGTTGCTGGCATTTCAGCATCAGACAAGCCTAAGTAATACTCAAGACCTGGGGATGACACCGAACTGGTGGCAAACTCTATCCCGACAATATCGCCACCACTATCGGTTAAATCGCTGGCCCATGCATTATGGGTATCACCGGCAATCACCACCAAGTTATGCTGTAACGACTTTGCCGTCGCTAAAATCACTTCGCGCTCGTAGGCGTAACCATCCCACGCATCTAAGTTGTATGGAATTGCGGGCAGCTGTAGTAATGCAATCACCTCTGGCGTCAGCTTGGCTTGATTCGCTTGTAAGTAAGCTAACTCTTCTGCGGTTAACGTTGGATCGCTAGCTTGAGCACGGCCCGCTAGCTGCGCTAATCCGGCAAGCTCAGCAAACTGCGGAATACTCATTTGCTGAGTCGCAATAGCAGCAGGCATTAACATTTTGCCCATTAACACCTGTTGACCTAATACTTGCCACTTAGCAGTAGACTGCAACAAAGTTTGTTGTAACCACAATAGTTGAGTCTGGCCTAACAGGGTGCGGTCAGTATCGGTTACATCCGCGAGAAATGTGCTGCTGTTAAATGCACCTGTGGTCGCATCAATATATTGGCTATATTCTAATTGTTTATCGCGAGCCAATACCCGAGTATCGAGCATGTGCAAATCAACCAAGTTACCGTAATTAAAGCTTCTGTAAATTTCTTCATGATTACCTTCACTCCATGGACGAATTGGCAGCCATTCAAAGTACGCCTGTAGTGCGGCTTGTTTGCGTTGATCAAAATCACCTTCACCATCATTATGATTTTCAGCACCGTCTTTCCAGGTATCATTGGCCACTTCATGGTCATCCCACACGGTAATAAATGGTACTTTGGCATGTAGCTTTTGTAAGCTCGCATCACTACGATATTGACTGTAACGGGTGCGGTAGTCGTCTAATAAAAATAATTCACCGGCTGGCAACACTTCACGCCCAAGCTCGACAGCATGTTCACTGGCGTATTCACCACGAGCATACTCATATAAATAATCGCCTAAGTGCACTACAGCGTCCAAATCATTTTGCTGTGCAGCCATTTCATACACATTAAAATAACCAGCAGGGAAATTAGCGCATGACATTACCGCCAACTTAACTGACGCTACGCTACCTTCAGGTAATGTACGTGTTTGCCCTATTTCCGATACCGTTTCACCCGCTTTAAAACGATAGTAATACTGCTGACCCGCTTCAAGTTCGACAGCGTCAACTTTAACGGTATAGTCACGGTTTTTATTCGTCACCGTTTGGCCGTTTGTGACTACTTGACTAAAGTTGCTGTCAGTGGCGACTTCCCATGACACAGTAATATCACCTTCAACATCAGGCGTAACACGAGTCCATAAAATCACCGCATCTGCAGCAGGGTCGCCACTGGCAACACCTTGTAAAAATTGACCCGATACGACATCGTCATCATCACTGCTACAGCCCATTAATCCATAAGACACCACTACTGCCCCAGCACCTTTAGCTGACATAGCCAAAAAGTCACGACGAGTTACAAACCGTTTCATAGCCTATCCTTATTTTTTATCGTTCGCATATTATGTGGCGATGCTTAGCACTGCCTAAGAGGTCTAATGAGTGGCTATTGTGAGAGCTAATGATGACATAAAGGTGACAGAAGAATGACAAGCTAATCATATTGATACCAAAGTAAGGCTAAGGTTTACAACCATCGGATAGTGATTTTTAGACAGTGATTGTTAAATAATAACACAACAACAAAAATTAAATTGCGCACAATGTAGTTGCAAATTATTGTCGGCTTAGTTATAGTAAACACAATTAGATTGCGTACAACTTAAATTAACTAACTTTTACACGAGGTTTACTATGAAAGCACTATATACCACTTCAGCAACAGCATTAGCAGGCCGTAATGGCCAAGTTTCTACCGACGATAAAAAAGTAGATTTACAATTAAGTTACCCAAAAGAAATGGGTGGCAGTGGTGAGTTTACTAATCCAGAACAGTTATTTGCTGCCGGTTATGCCGCATGTTTTTCTAACGCGATTCTGCATGTAGCCAGCCAAAGTAAAGTCGCTATCAAGGCAGCTCCAACTACAGCAACTGTCGGTATCGGTGCCAATGACAATGGTGGTTTTGCATTAACAGTAGCGCTAGCAGTTGAACTTAAACTCGACCAAGCAGAAGCTGAACAGTTAGTGAAAACAGCGCACCAAGTTTGCCCATACTCAAACGCAGTACGTGGCAACATCGATGTAAAATTAACCGTAAACGGTCAAGCGATTTAAGCTTTTTGTAAACCAGTTTTACTGACTTAAAAACAAAAACCAAGACATTTGTCTTGGTTTTTTTGTGCTTGTGGCAGCCTATTAGCACTTACTTAGTCAACTTACTTAGTCAACTTACTTAGTCAACTCGATGACTTTAGCGGCGCTATTGTTTCACGCTCATTAAAATGTTGAGGGCGCGTAAACGATGTTCACTGTCATATAAGTCATTGGTAAACATAAGCTCATCAACACCTAGCTGTTGAACAATCACTTCAAGTCGATGTTTAATCGTTGCTGGTCCGCCACACACCGACAAACTTAAAAAGTTATCGACGTAGCTTTTCTCTTGCTCGCTCCACAACCCATCCATACTATCGACAGGCGGTTTAAGCCACATTTCATTGCCACGAATTAACGCCAAAATACGTTGTTTCGAGCTAGTACTAAGGTGCTCTGCTTCAGCATCTGTTGGGGCGGCGACCAAAGGTAATCCCAACATAACATAAGGCTTGCTCAATACCGCCGAAGGGATAAATTCACGTCGATAAAGCGCTACTGCATCATGTAAAAAACGCGGCGCAAAGTGGCCTGCAAATACATACGGCAATCCACGTTTAGCAGCCAACTGAGCGCTAAACAAACTTGAACCTAATAACCAAATGGGCACATTAGTGTCTTCGCCCGGAATCGCTCTCACTTGGGCGGAGGCAGCTTGCTGACGCTGCGCTCGCGGACCTAATAATGATTGCAGTTCGCTCACTTCTTCTGGGAAATGCTCTGCTCGGCTATCATCACGATTCAATGCGCGACTCGTCACTTGGTCGCTACCGGGTGCGCGACCTAAGCCTAAATCGATACGGTTGGGATACAGGCTGGCCAAGGTGCCAAACTGCTCTGCAACCACTAAGGGGGCATGATTAGGTAACATGATCCCGCCAGCGCCAACACGAATACGTTGAGTTCCACCTGCAATATAGCCAATTAATATCGAGGTTGCCGAACATATAATGCCTGGCATATTGTGATGTTCAGCCAACCAAAAACGATTAATACCAACATTTTCGGCATGTTGGGCATAACGCAGGCTACCTTGTAACGTTTCAGTGACGTTGGCATCTTCGCGCATCGGAGCGAGTTCGAGTAATGAAAAAGGAATATCTGCCAATATTGACATCATGGCTCCTTATTTAAGGTAAGAATTGATGGCATCCGCTGAAAACCACGCTATAACGCTAGCAAAAAAGTTATCAACAGATGATGGTCTAAAAGGCTTGTAGCATGTCGGGAGTAAACTCATCAGCATCAACAGAAATACCAGCCGCATCAATGCATTTCTGTAGTTTATCTAACTCATTATTGACGTTTGAAATAGTTAAGGTGTTGTTATCTAACTCATACACTAGCGCTAAGCTTTGATAATAAAAACTGAGGATGACTAATGCATCACGGTTATTGTCTTTGGCGGCTAGTTGAATCGATTTAAGCTTGCGGTAAATTTTGTTCTGCAACTGTTTCAGTTGCCACACATAATACACTTCATAAAATTTCGGTTTTGAACGCAGGTTACGTATTAAAAATACGCACACCATTAACGCCAAAATCACCCCAGTAAAATTAAGATGAAAATTGCCAGTAGCCTCTGCACCGGGTAATGGCTTAACGCCAAAAAAATAGATCATCAACTGACCCAATATTACTGACAAAATAGCCAGCGTTGCCACTAAACCTATCTGCACTTGATTATTAACCGAACGATACTGGCTTTTATTAATGTTAACTAACTTCATCACGCCGCTCACATCACTTATTTATCTATAGCTTAACGTGTTAGAGCGATTTATAGAATGAAATATTAACGCTTATTAAGTGTGATTTAATCTAAAGTTATCGGATGTAATGTTATTGGATGTAAGTTAGCGAGTAACAAGGAGCGACCAAGATCGCCCCCCAAACATTCATATTTCAAATAGGCAATGCTCTATTGTAAGCAAAATGTTAGTTACGGCCAGCCATCACGCCACCATCTACATCCCATACCGCGCCAGTCACCCAAGCGGCTTTATCTGATAACAAAAATACTATGCTATTTGCTACATCGGTCGGACTACCTACTCGGCCAATGGGATGGAATGGATTGAAACTGTCGAGCACACTAGCCATATCTTGCGGTTCGATAAAAGCTTGATAAATTGGCGTGCTAACAACAGCTGGCGATACCGCATTAACACGAATATTATGATCCGCTAGTTCCATTGCCATGTGCTGAGTTAACGCATGTAATCCTGCTTTGGCCATAGAATATGCGCTTGACGGTGTGGCTTTAATGGCTTGTTTAGCCCACATAGAACCAATGTTCACTATGCTACCGCCATGATGTTTAATCATGTTTCTGGCTACCGCTTGTGAAATCACAAAAATGGCTTTGTTAAGCTCCATGTAAATATCGTAATCACTCATTTGATGATCTAAAAACGGCTTAGGATTAAAATAGCCTGCAGCATTCACTAAATGATCGATTTTATGATCCATGGAATTGATCATATTGATCAAACGGCTGAGATCTTGCGGGTCATATAAATTGGCTTGAAACCCACTGACACTCCCCAGCGAAGACAGTTGCGCCACTGCAGCATTGAGTTTATCGGTTTTATTGCCAACGATAATGGTATCAACACCTTGCGACACGAGTTGCTTGGCGGTTTCAAAACCGATACCGCTTGTGCCGCCAATAATCAGCGCTGTTGTTTGAGTTGAATTCGTCATTTGAGCACACCTAATAAAAGAGTAAGTGTGTTAAGCTTATTGGCAAACTATCCAATTGAATAGTAAGTACAATTAAGTCCTATAGGTACTTTTAGGTACATATTAATGAATACAAAAGAAAAATTATTTCTGCGAAAGTCTGCCCCAGAAAAAAGTGCCCGTATGGTCGAAACCATTTACGGCTGTAAATGGTCATTAACTGTGTATCAGCTATTAGCCAATAACATTAACCGTCCCGGTGAAATGGTAAAATCAGTTGAAGGGCTCAGCACCAAAGTGCTCAATCAATGTTTGAAAAAAAACATCGAATTTGGCATTTTGAATAAAATTAATTACCCTGAAATTCCACCGAGAGTAGAATACCAAGTGACCGAATTTGGGCAAAAATTTATGCGCATATTAGATGATATTGAAAAGCTGCAACACGAAATTGATGCTTAGCCCGCAGGCTAAGCAATCGTTCAGCTCATAACACATTCACTCAAATTAAGTTGCTGATGGCTCATTAGATCCACTCGCCGTATTCAACCACACAAACTCAGGTAATGCGTTTAAGTCTAGGCAATCTCCTCGTTGGGCAATCGCACTATTTTTCGGTTTATTGGCACTGTCTTGATTAAGCGCTTCAATCAATACTTGCTGTGCTTTTAGTTCACCATGTACCAATATTACCGCGGGTGATTGCTCAAAATGGCGATACCAAAACAATAACTCGGCTTGGTCAGCATGGGCTGATAACCCACCTACAGTATGAATACTGGCAGCAACCTTAATACTTTGGCCATGAATCGTCAGCTCTTCAGCACCGTCGACTAATATCCGCCCTGGCGTTCCCATTGCCTGAAAACCACAAATAATAATATCGGCTTCTTTACGCCATAGGTTATGCACAAAATGATTGCGAATTCGGCCGCCATTACACATACCACTGCCGGCAATAATGATTAATCCTTTATGAATATCGTTCAACTCTATCGACTCTTCAGTGCTACACACAAATTCAGCACTGGATAACAACGGATGTTGCCCAGGCGATAAGCGGGTAAAACGCTTAAAGTCATCGTCCATCAACGGATAATTGTTAACATATACCTCGGTTGCTTTTATCGCCATTGGACTGTCTAAACAAATACGCCAACGTGATAAGTCCCACTCTTTGGCATATAAATGAAATAGATAAAGAAGCTCTTGAGCACGTCCCACCGAAAATGCCGGGATCAAAATATTGCCCCTACTTTCATGAATAGTTCGTTTGAAAATTGATTTCAGTTCAACCAAGGTATCTTGCCAACTGCGGTGCAATCTATCGCCGTAAGTACTTTCCATTAGCACTAAATCAGCTTGTTCAATAAACGTTGGGTCATCCAAAACCGGCATACCTGCACGACCTAAATCACCACTAAAAACCAGTTTTTTCTGTTGAGGTTTATTGCCTAACCACAACTCCACCACCGCAGAACCCAGAATATGTCCCGCATCGGACAAGCAAACCTCTACCCCATCGGCAACCTGCACTCGCTGGCCATAATCTACCATCACAAACTGCGCCATTACTTGATCGACATCTTTCTCGGTAAATAGCGGTTCAAGCAGTTCTAAATCATGTTTTGCACGTTTTTTATTTTGCCTGTCGGTATCTCTTTCTTGCAGCATGGCTGCATCACGCAACATGACATCACATAACTCTGCAGTGGCTTTTTGAGTATAAATGGGGCCAGTAAACCCCTGATTAATCAAATAAGGCAAACGGCCGGAATGATCAATATGGGCATGGCTTAATACCACTGCATGGATTTGTGTGGCGTCGAATGGAAAAGGATCGTGATTACGTAACGCGTCAGCTTTACTCCCTTGAATTAATCCACAATCAAGCAGCACTTGCTGCCCTTTGACTGTGAGTAAATGGCAAGATCCAGTGACCTCTTGAGTTGCGCCGTGAAACTGCAAAGTCATGTCCATAATGTCGCCCCCGATAAAATCGATAACAGTGCTAAATTAAGCGTATGCCATTGGTAAAATAAAGTCGCGATCTACATCAAATAAACGCTCAAAAAACACGCTATTTTAAAGGCAAATAAAAAACCACATTAAGTGCATAAGTAACCGCCAAGCAACATTTACTTACAATTATTAACTGCGGTACAACTCAGTATTAACACTCGATTTTACTAAGTCATTGAACAACGAATTTTATGAGATATATCGCCTTTTTTGAGCACATTTCACTTTGTGAGTCACTCATAGGTTTGATATTCTCCGTCGCCTCAATGGAAAGATATATTAACGGACTAAGCTGTGCTTACTCAAACAACAAGACAAGAGATTAAAATGAACAGAACATTAATTGCAGCATTAATTTCAACAATTCTTATTGCACCTGCAGCGTCAGCAATCGAAGTTTATAAAGATGATGTTAATGCGGTTAAAATTGGCGGCTTTATCGATGCGCGCGTGATCAATACTCAAGGTGAAACAGAAGTTGTTAACGGTGCTTCACGGATTAATTTTGGTTTTAGTCGTCAACTACAAAATGACTGGAAAGCTTACGCCTTGCTTGAATGGGGTGTAAATCCAGTAGGTAGCACAGATATTGTTTACAATAATCGCTTTGAATCAATTCAAGACGAGTTTTTCTATAATCGTCTTGGTTATGCCGGTTTATCACATGACAAATACGGTAGCATCACAATTGGCAAGCAATGGGGTGCTTGGTATGACGTGGTGTACAGCACAAACTATGGCTTTGTATGGGACGGAAACACTGCGGGTGTTTACACTTACAACAAAGATGACGGCGCGGTAAATGGTGTCGGTCGTGGTGACAAAACAGTTCAATATCGTAACAGCTTTGGCGACGTAAGTTTTGCCGTGCAAGCCCAACTTAAAAACAGTGCTTTCTATACTTGTGATGTAGAAAATATCACTCAAGATGCCTGTGAAGAGTTATGGGCAGCAAGTTCAACGTCGGCACAGCAAGTTGAGTATAACTATACCTATGGTGGTGCTGTCACTTACCAAGCCACTGATAAGCTAGTGCTAACTGCCGGTGTTAACCGTGGTGAGTTTGATGTGACCTTTGGTAACGGTGGAACATCCACTGCTGTTGATCTTATTTACGGCATGGGTATCACTTGGGGCAACTTTGAGCAGAATGGTTTTTATACTGCTGCCAACGTAAACAAAAACGAAAATCATGACACCGACAATATCGGTCGTTTAATTAACGACGCTGTGGGTATTGAATCATTGTTCTCGTACAAGTTCGATAACAACATTCGTACTTTTATTTCGTACAACATTCTTGATGCTGGATCTAACTACGTGATCCAACCTAACTACAATGCCGATCAAGATGACGTTTTTAAACGTCAGTTTTTCGTAGTAGGTTTACATTATGTATTTGACCCAGATACTGTTTTATATGTTGAAGCTCGCCGTGATTACAGCAATTTCACCAGTGCAGACAAAGCACAACAAGCCAGAATGGAACTGTCTGAAGATGACGGCGTTGCCATTGGTATTCGTTTCACACTTTAATGTGACTACTGTGGTTTAACACAGATCAAAAAAAGTTCGACAGTGATGTCGAACCTTTTTTATTGCGTTGTTTTAAGCTAGTGCTTAATAGTAAGTGCTTAATAGCTATTACTTACTCGCTAATGTTTAATAGCGAGTAAGTAAATAGCACAGCATATTTAAGCAACAGGTTTCTCGTCAACAATGGTCACTTTCTCAACAATAATCGGCTCACGCGGTACATCTTCATGGCCTGCCATCGTCGTTGTTTTAACTCGCTCCATTTGCTGAATAACATCCATACCGGCGGTCACTTTGGCAAACACCGCATAACCCCAACCCGCATTGGTCATTGCTGCGTGGTCTAGAAAATCATTGTCGGCGACATTAATAAAAAATTGCCCAGTAGCTGAATGCGGCGAATCTGTTCGAGCCATCGCCAAAGTACCCAACACGTTGTTCAAACCTTTATTGGCTTCATTGGCAATAGGGTCACGAGTAGGTTTTTCTTTCATTTTGGCGGTTAAGCCACCGCCCTGCACCATAAAACCTTTAATAACCCGATGAAAAATAGTGCCTTCATAAAAACCGTCTTGGCAGTATTTTAAAAAGTTTTTTGAAGAAACCGGCGCACGTTCCATTTCAAGCTCTACGGTAAAATCGCCAAGGTTGGTGCTAAAGATAATCATATACAGCCATGTTCCAAAAATGAGAATAGCCACCATTATATTATATAGAACCGTAGGCGGCTATCGCGCTTATTGTTGAATGAAATTCTATCCTTTAAACACTTTCCACTTATTGGGCTGGCTGATTAAATAAATCCATCGCGGTGCGTGTCATCGCCCTAACCTCAGTGCGAATAGTTAACGGCATAGATAACCGGGTGCAAACTGACTTGAATGTAAACGTTCAAGTTTATTGCGCTGGTTGATTAAATAAATCCATCGCAGATTTTGTCATAGCCCTAACCCCAGTGCGAATGGTTAATGGCATAGATAACCGGGTGAAAACTGACTTGAATGTAAACGTTCAAGTTTATTGGGCTGGCTGATTAAATAAATCCATCGCGGCGCGTGTCATCACCCTAACCCCAGTACGAATGGTTAACGGCATAGATAACCGGGTGCAAACTGACTTGAATGTAAACGTTCAAGTTTATTGCGCTGGGTGATTAAATAAATCCATCGCGGATTTTGTCATAGCCCTAACCCCAGTGCGGATAGTTAACGAATAATCTGGCGCAAACTGACTAGAATGCAAAGACGGCAAGGTATCGCCAGACTCAAGACTCGCTTGATACTGGCTAGGTTCTACCCCGCCCAGCCAAAATAAAGTAATCGGACGTTTCTCTGCAGTGAGCCCATATAAACCAAAATCTTCGCCAGCCATTACCGGTGGTGCCACCAGCACATTATCGCTGCCTAATTCGGCTTCAATACTGGCTTTAACCTTAGCGGCTAACGTGGGATCGTTATAGGTTGACGGAATGGTTTCATCATCATGTACATACACCACAGGCATAAGGTCATCTGGCAAGCCAGCACTAATCGCGATACCGGTAGTAATACGTTTAATCGCCGCGATTTGCTGCTCACGAACCTTAGGGTTATATGAACGCAAGGTTAGCTGAAGCTTCACTTCATCTGAAATAATATTGTGCTTTGAGCCGCCATGAATAGCGCCAACAGTAACCACATTAGGCTCTAACGGCGAGACTTCTCGGCTAACAATGGTTTGCAGTGCAAGCACTGTGCGCGCAGCAAGTACCACAGAATCGATAGTGACGTGCGGATAAGCACCATGGCCACCTTTGCCCTTAATGGTAATATCAACCGAATCAACATTCGCCAAGGCATAACCACTTACGGTGCCGACTTTGCCTGCAGGAATTGACGCACTCACATGCAAACCAATAATGCTGTCTGGTGTTGGGAACTGGCTAAACAACCCCTGTTTTAGCATGGCTTTGGCGCCGCCACCGACTTCTTCTGCGGGTTGAGCCACCATCATCAAAGTACCTTGCCAGTCTGCTTTGTGAAGCATCAGTTGCTGTGCAGTACCAATTAAACTGGTCATGTGAATATCGTGGCCGCAACCATGCATAATCCCAACAGTACTGTTGTCCGCATTAAGTGTTGTCACGGTCGAGGCGTACTCTTTTCCCGTTTGCTCAATAATTGGCAAGCCATCAATATCTGCACGGATCATCACCACGGGGCCTTTACCGTTTTTGACAATACCGACCACACCATAACCGCCAAAATTAGCAGTAACCTCAAAGCCTAATTGCTTTAGTTCTTGCGCCATACGTTGGCTAGTAGCTTTTTCTTGATATGACAATTCAGGGTGTTGATGCAGGTGTAGATATAGTTGCTCAAGCTTTGGTAATGCTTTACTTACAGAGAGATCAAGATCGCTCGCACTAGCAGTAAATGATAACGACGAAGCTGAAAACACTAACGCCAATAAGGGGTACGCAACACGTAAGCAGGTCATATTATTATTCTTAATTGTCGGGATTTGAGTATGTTAACCTACCATAAGCTTAAGCCACTTTGTAATGGGTTTTAGGTAACCGCAAGTTAAGGGATAATGTTAGTAGTGGCATAGTGATTAAGTCATTGTGGTCAGAGAAATAATAATAAAGGAAATCAATGACAGTCATTACTGAAACACCAAGGTTAATTATAAGAGAATTTACCCTTGAAGATGCACCTGCAGTATTGCATTTTAATGCTCCAGAACAAGTCAGCCTCTATACCGGTGACGCAGGAATGTGCACAACATTAACCAACGCCGAAAACATCATTACCAATATTTGGTTAGCTGAATATCAGCAATACGGTTTTGGCCGTTGGGCTGTGGTACTGAAAGAGACCAAGACTGTGATTGGGTTTTGCGGTTTTAAAAATGAAACTCGTATTAATGCCGTCGATATTGGTTATCGCTTGCACCCTGATTACTGGGGTATTGGTTTAGCGACAGAAGCCAACCTAGCCTGTATCGAATATGCCAAACAACACATGGATTTAGACATCGTCTATGCCGATGTTGTCGATGCCAATAGCGGCTCGATCAACGTGGCCACAAAGTTAGGCATGACATTTCATTCTCAATTCCAACGAGATGAATTTACTTTTAATCGTTATGTCATGTTATTGAACGACAACTAACGAGCACTTATCTAAGTACTAACGCTAAGCTCTAAATCTAAGCACTAAATCTATCTCAACATCTAAATCTAAAAAAACAGCAAGCCAAAAACTAACATGCTGCTTTTTCATTAAAGCTGGCTCTATCGTGCTGGCTTAACATTAGCTTCGTTTCATGTACCGAAATCAAATTAACCTTATAAAATTAGTACCGCTGAGAATAGTATTAAACGTTTTTAGCAATAAAATATAAATTATTTTTAATCAAAAGCTTACATAAAAAGTTAAATACCATAAAGCTCACACTAAGCCATATCACTCGCCTATAGCCGAGTAAATAACAAAACAATATTAATGACCAACATAGAGACTGCATATGTGTTAGGTTGTATTAGTGTATTGCAAGAAATCGATACGATATTCATGGATGAAAGAGCAGCTACAACACTTAAGCCGGTATGTAGTATCACAATGGACTCTCTGAAATTACCCAACCAGTATTTTTCCTTCATTCAAGACTTCAGGTTACATCAGTGCACCATGACGCCGTGCCAATATAACGAACTGATTTATAAAGAATAATAATATCACTTAGTTATATGCAATAAATTTAGATGCCATAAAGTTTAGATGTTAATTATCTCGAACTCACCCATTACAGACTGGTGGCCTGTTACCGTATTTCTTCACATACAAACAGCCTGTTTATTGAGTAACAACACAATAAAATAAGAGGTAATTACACTTTTGAAAAATAATACGATTGCGATAACCCCTGAAATGCTGAAGTCTTGGCAAAAAACAGTTGATCTGATTGCCAAAGTCGCTCAAGTGCCTGCATCGTTAATTATGAAACTTCACACTGATGAAATGGAAGTGTTTGTCGCCAATCATAATGCCAACAGCCCATATGCCCCCGGGATGAAAGACATGCTGGGACATAGTTTATATTGCGAATCAGTGATTGAGCAGCAAACAGAATTACATGTCAAAAATGCCCTAGAAGATCCTCGCTGGAGTCAAAATCCTGAGCTTGAATTTGGTATGGTTTCTTATTATGGCGTACCACTCAACTGGCCTGATGGAGAGCCCTTTGGCACCATTTGCATACTAGACCAAAAAGCAAATAGCTACTCCGATGATCTTATTTTGCTGTTAGATTGTTTTCGTCAAAATGTTGAAAGTAATCTAGAAATACTCTACCAAAAAGAAAAGCTGGCTCAAGCCAATTTACAGTTAGAAACTCGTATTGCGCAGCGCACATCAGACTTAGAGCAGCTTAACAGCAATTTAATGCAAGAAATCGATTCACGCATCGCCGCGGAAAAACTATTGGATATTCAACAACGTTTCGACAGCGTCACTGGCTTGCCTAAATTTAGTCAACTCGAAACAGTGTTTAACAACCTGACGAAAAGCGACGCCTTAACCTGTATTTCGGTAACCCATTTCAGCATCACCAACTTAAAAGTCATTCAAGACGGTTTAGGTTATGACATCACTGAAAAAGTACGTAATGTGGTCGCGCAAAAACTACAACATTTTATACCCAATAATACTTATCTTGCCATTGTCAGTGATACGACCTTCTGTATCGTCATCTCCACCAAGAAACAACTATATGGCGATAAGATGGCGACTTTTTGCAGTCGCTTATGTCAGCACTTTAGCCAAGATATTTATGTCGATGAATTACCGTTATCCATTACCACTGCTATGGGAGTCGCATTTTACCCCAACGATGGTAGTGGATTTATGGACCTATCAAGAAAATCCAGCGCCGCGCTATCACATTGTGAAATGGGTAATAACAATAGCTATAAGTTCTTTAACCAAAAAATGGAATCCGAACTGTCTAGTCGTATACAAATGGAATCATTATTAAGAGGCGCACTTAAACGCGATGAATTGTCATTGCATTACCAGCCATTTGTAAGCACTCAAAGTAAAAGTGTTGTTGGCGCTGAAGTGCTTATAAGATGGAACAACCCAACTTTAGGCCAAGTTTCGCCGGCTGAATTTATTGAAATTGCAGAACATTCCGGCAAAATCATTGAAATAGGTTATTTTGTATTAAGAAGCGCTCTGAAACAATTAGCTTACTGGCGTGAGCTATATAATCGCGATTTTTATCTGGCCATCAATATGTCACCCATACAACTAAAAGACAGTTACTTAGTCGATAAGATTGTTAGCTTGCTTGAGTTATACAACATACCCGGCCATTTGCTTGAGATTGAGCTAACAGAAAATGCGTTAATCCACGATGCAGCATATGCCCAGGAAGTATTGAGCAAGTTAAATCAGCATGGGATCCGTTTGTCGTTAGATGATTTTGGCACCGGTTATTCGTCACTCAGTTACTTGCAATACTATCCGTTTAACTCAGTCAAAATTGATCGCAGCTTTATTCGTAATCTTGATACTTCAGAACAGAGCCGACAGTTAGTTAACACCATTATCGCCATGGCAAATAACTTACAGTTGTCGTTAGTGGCTGAAGGGGTGGAAAATCAATTTCAAGCCGATTTTGTGGCTAAGCAAGGGGCTGACATATGGCAGGGTTATCATCTGGGAAAACCGGTAAATGCCAATGAGTTTGCCCAGCAATACTTAATCCCCTCAATGACACCACTATTTTAATCTACTGCATGTGTCGCAAATGGTATCGCAATAGTTTCGCAATAGTTTCGCAATAGTTTCGCACTCAACGAGTACCATATAAGCCGACCGTTACAAAGTCGGCTTATATGTACTACGGTAAGACATATCACATTTGTAAGCGCACATCTGAGGTCATTTTGGTTGAACACGCCAATACAAAGCCTGCTGCAATTTCGTCAGCCGTTAACGCCATTTTACTAGACGACACAGTGGTGCCTGAAACAACCTGACATTTACACGCACCGCATACGCCTGAACGACATGCGGCAATAATCGGTAATTTTGCTGACTCTATGCCATCAAGTAGGCTTTGATCGCCAGTTAGCTGCACCTGTTTATTACCAATACTCAGCATAAACTGCTCGGTTGATGGATTACTTTCCAACGCAGCTTTCAACCCCATGGCACTACTCGCACCAAAGCTTTCTTGGTTGAACTGACTCATATCAAATTCGGCAGCTTCAAGCATTAACTTTACCGCCGCCATGTATGGCTCTGGTCCGCACACAAATACGGTACGCTGTTGATAATCTGGCACTAACTTAACTAAGGTTTCTAAACTTAAGCGACCACTTTCACAACCTGTAGAGGCATGCTTATCAGTCAAATTTTGCTTATTGCCGTCAGACTCTAATACATAATTGAGATTGAAATGTTGGCTGCGTGATGCCATCGACGCCATTGAATTAGCAAACATAATGTCATCGACAGTTTTGGCACTGTGTACAAAGGCAATGTCGCTGTCGGTGGTGGTATCGCAAAGCCAGCGCGACATAGAATGCATTGGTGTTACGCCGCAACCCGCGCTTAAGAATAAGTACTTATCGGCCTCAATGTCGACCAAGTTAAATATCCCATCAGGGCCAGTAACCGTCACTTCATCGCCAACATTGAGCGACTCAGTTAAGTAATTAGACACCACGCCACCAGCGATTTTTTTAATCGTGACCACTAATGAAAATGGTCGTGAAGGTGACGATGAAATAGTGTAACTGCGGTAAACCTTGTCGCCATTAATATTTAGTTTAAAGGTAATAAACTGCCCCGGTTTAAAATTAAATTTAACCGGTGTGAGTCCCTGAAAGCGGAAACTGACCACATCATGGGTTTCATTCCATTTTTCAACACAGCAAAGCTGTACCTCGCCTCGTTGCCAGTTATCAGCTGCCAAAAGTGCTTTCGGGGTTGCCAGTGCAGCGGGTTCAACCGTTGGCGTGGTCTCGATAACGGGGGCCACCTTTTTAGCCACTTGGGCAGAAAGCGCTTGTGAAAATGAAAAACCGACTGAGGGAGCACTACTCATTTTGATACCTTAACGCAGTAAAAAATACAGTTAGCGATATGAAAATCTCATATCGCCTTTAATCGTTATCGTGCAAATACGTGTAACATAAATGCACGATTTTTATGGCTAATTACGCCACGTTCATCATTGCTTTTAAGTCTGACTCAACATCGGTAGTGCCACGCAAACCAAACTGTTGCTCTAAAATATTCATTAGATTTTCAGATAAAAATGCTGGCGCAGTAGGTCCTGTACGGATGTTTTTCACCCCAAGTGATAACAAGGTTAACAACACTACAATCGCTTTTTGCTCAAACCACGACAACACTAGGCTCAGCGGCAAATCATTAAGGTCACACTCAAAAATATCTTTTAACGCTAACGCTAACTGAATAGCTGAATAGGCATCGTTACATTGGCCCACATCAAGTAAACGTGGCACACCATTGATGTCACCAAAGTCTAATTTATTGAACTTGTACTTACCGCAACCTAAGGTCAAAATAATTGAATCATCAGGCACAGACTTAGCTAAGTCAGTAAAGTAATTGCGCTCTAATTTGTCGCCATCACAACCACCAATTAAGAAGAAGTGCTTAATAGAACCATTTTTAACGTTTTCAACTACGGTGGGTGCTGCTGCCATTAAGGCGTTACGGGCAAAACCGATGGTGATCATGTGGGGAATTTCATCATAAGCAAAACCTTCAAGTTCAAGGGCTTTGTTAATCACTTCGCTGAAATCATCACCTTCAACGTGAGTGACACCAGGCCAACCTACGATACTGCGGGTATAAATACGGTCAGAGTACTCACCAACGGTAGGGTCGATAATACAGTTTGAGGTCATCACTACTGCACCAGGGAAAGTGGCAAATTCTTTTTGCTGATTTTGCCAAGCGCCGCCATAGTTACCGACTAAATGCGCGTATTTTTTAAATGCTGGGTAAGCAAGTGCTGGTAACATTTCGCCGTGAGTAAAGACATTAATGCCCTTGCCTGCGGTTTGCTCAAGAATAAGCTCTAGATCTTTCATGTCGTGACCAGACACTAAAATCGCTTTACCTTTAACAGATTTGGTATTCACTTGTGTTGGCTCAGGATGGCCAAAAGAGGTGGTTTCGCCTAAATCTAACATCGCCATGATGCGGTAGTTTAATTGGCCGATTTCCATTGCAGTAGCAAACAGCTTGTCTGCATCAACAGAATCTTCACCTAAAAATGCCATGATTTTATGGAACTCAGCAGCCACATCAACGTCAGTTTGATCTAATACGCGAGCATGCTCCATATAAGCTGCTGCGCCTTTTAAGCCATATAGGCATAATAAACGTAAGCCTAAAATGTCTTCATTTACGTCTCCGCCGTTAAGCAGTGCAATTGGCGCCTGGGCTAAAATCTCAGGTTTTGATGTAGCAAGTAATAACTCACCTTGACCGCTGACCATTTCTGGCTCGACACCTTGGCCTTTACAAGCAGCAATGTAAGCCGCTTTTAATTGGTCGCGATAGGTTTGTGCCTGGTAGGCATAATCAATTAAGCGTTCATCGTCGAAGTTTACGTTAGTTAACGTGGCAAAAAAGGCTTTAGGCACAAAAGTGTCAATGTCGTTGTCTACAATGCCAAACTCACGCGCTTTAACTGCATAAGCCGACACGCCTTGCAGCATATAGATTAATAAATCTTGAATATCAGACGTCGACGCTAACTTGCCGCACATACCTTGCGAGTAACTACAGCCATTGCCTTCTGGTGTTCTAATGGTTTGCTCACATTGCACACAAAACATAACTCTACTCCTCAACTATTATTCATGTATAAATTTTACATGTTAAGGATGAGTTTACTCTTTACTCTGTAAATCAAAACCCGTTTTTGACACCAATGTTAGATTTTATGAGCTACATCACCTTCAGCAATTGCTAATATTGATTGGTTTTTTATTGGATAATATCGAGAGAGAAAACGGAGGTTATGGCGCGCTAAAATCATTATCTATCGCGACATAATAAACATGGATACAGGGAAAATAACGTGGCTAGAGTCAGTAAGACATCATTGATTGTATGTCTTACTGACCCAGTTGATTGACCAAATCAAATGGTGGATAAATTCAATTGACCTCAGTACTAGCCACCATGTCCACCATGTCCTTCATGATGCCCACCATTGCCGTTGCCACACTCATGTACCGTTTGTTGCCCACCAAGAGGGCCAGATTCAATCGCTATAGAGCCTGCATCTTCATACATAACAAATGGTCCGGTGCTAATGTCATCAAGGATTGGATCATCTAAATGACCTAAACAGCTATAACCAACGCGGTAGTTCCCTTCGGGTAAATAGCCCATTGCAAAATACCAATCTCCATCCGTAGTTTGTAACAATCGGCTCACCGACAGTGGAGCCGTTAGCCCTGCAGGAGATGTTGTTCCCATATCGGCCATTTGCTCAATAGAGCTGACACTGTCAGGATATAAATAAGCTAAATGATAAAATTCCCCGCCAACAGGAGTGAGAGCCGAATACTCAGTTTCGCAATTGGCAATCCATTGCGGATCAACTTCTCCAATTAAATGGCCCATTTGACTATTATCGACTGACCACATTGCACGATGTCGTAATTGGTATTGTTCTTGATCCATTAGCAGACCTTGGTACAAGTTAATTTCCAATGTCATTACACGGTGTTGGTTAGCTATAATCTCAACATCTTCTATTGGCAAATAACCATTTTCAACTTGCAAACTATGACGGCCTTGACCATCTTCAACGTAACAACCCTCATTGCCATCACCCTGATCAATTGTCACGTGGACATTATGATATTGGCCAACAGGTAGATCGATATTATCAATGGCAAGATGCCTATTCATGCCCTGATAATCGAGCAAATTAAACTCCATATATTGTAAACTATAACGGTGTATTTCCCCCGCAGCGTCCGTCATAACAAGTTCATTCATCACTAGCCCTAACCGGGACACTCCCGCCATAGGGGCATCAGACACCCCTAAAGAGAATTGTCCTAAAGGGTTAACTTCATCGGTTGTACTATCACTGCCGCCACAAGCGCTCAGCAATAAAACCGAAGATAACATCAATACTGAATAATAAATTTTCATCACACGTCCTCTATGTATTCGAAACATGCTCAGTGTTACTCACAAAGAGGTATTCGCATTTGATCGACATCAACAAACAGCGTTTAAATGAGTATGATTATTAACCTGAAATTAACATTCTAAAATGAATTCATGCATCACCTAGCAATAGCGACACACGTATAAAATATTGCTCCATCACATACAGGGGTAAAATATGAATATCGAACCACAGTTTATTTCCATTTCTACTATAAAAGTCCGTAGAATGAGCCAAAGTGTTAAAGACTTTCAATCAGGATGAATAGATGAAAACCAAACTTAATGCGATCGCATCAGCCCTATTTTTATTACTTGCTCCAGCCGCTATGGCCGCCAATGTTGCTGTTATCACCTTAGAAAATGGCGCCAATGTTCGTCTAAAAGACGACTTCACTTGGGAATACATCATTACCGAAACAGTAACCCAACCAGTGCAAGCCGCTAAAGCCGACATCGCAAAGCAAGCAAACGTAGTAACACAGCCGACCATTGCATCTGCAGCGTCAATAGCAGTAGTAACAACACCTGTTGCAGCACCAACGGTTGCCATGCCAACTGCACCAGCAATGAATACTCAAGTATCAACCACACGCTTAACTGCAGCGGCGTTAGCACAACCAGAGTTATTGGGTAGTACGGCTAAAGACGGCATTAAAATCGCCCTTGCAGACACAAAATGGAAAGGCGATAAACTCGGTTTAGTGTTCGATTTTGACAGCACCAGTAACGAACATGTCACGGTTGTTGAAGTTGAAGTAAGTTTTTACAATGACAACGGTGCATTGCTCAAAACAGAAAAGCTTGAAGCCTGGGAAGCTATATTCCGTATGCCAGAAACTTACCTACGTAATGGTCAACATCGCCAAAGTGATACTATTTGGGTAGAGGGTGTGAATAAGCAGCAATGGCAAAAGCAGTTGATAAGCTTAAAAATTGTTGAAATTGAATCACGCTAATTCAATATCTAATCCTGAACCTAGACACGGAAATAGGTACTAAAATAGGTACTAAAATAGGTACTAAAATAGGTACGGATGTAAGCGTCAGCACTAGACCCAATACGAGAAATACATTTATAATCAATAACAAAAAGCCCAAATGAAATACCATTTCATTTGGGCTTAATTTATGGTGTAGGTTGGTAACCTTAGTTCAATAACTCATGTTCTTTAGGCAGTTGCTTACTAATCCACAATATCAATTTATGTTTACGATTCGGACCATCATCTTTATCTTCGGCTAATGGTTGGATTAAATTGTCTTGCACTAATAATCGATAAATACATTCCACTTTATCTTTTGGCGAAATGCCTTTGCCAAAATCTTCAAAACCACGCTTTTGCGCGTATCCCATGCCAATCTCCATCGCGAGCTTGAGCAGTTTTGTATCGTGTTTACCCGCTTTCATCTATCACCCTCGTCGTGCTATCTATTGCTATTAAGCTACGCGAATATCCACAAATTACCACTACAATTACGGCCAGAATGCCGCAAAAACTAACAAACATCACTATTGGCAACTTTAGTTACAATAATTAATCTTAGTTAATACCATTAACCTTTGCGGCAAGCCGCAGGCTTGGTATTGTACTGGGGTTATTACTTTATGTTTTTATTGTCACTATTCAGCCGCACCACACACTTTGAATAGGCATAAAAACACCTAAAAGGGCCAAGACCCAAGGATATTTCAATGCGTAAAACACTTATCACGACTGCAGTTAGTGCTGCACTGATGCTCAGCGCGTGTTCAGAGCAATCAGCAGACACCGCCATGGCAGCCAAAACGACAACAGATGCATCAACAACTATGACTAAAGCGCCTGCAACTGCCGAAAACGTACTGTTAACACCAAGCCCTTTACAATACATGGCACCACAGTTCGACAAAATAACAGCCAGCGACTACTTGCCAGCATTTGAGCAAGGCATGAAAGATCACAAAGCTGAAATCGCCGCTATCACCAATAACAGCGAAGCAGCCACATTTGACAATACCATTGTCGCACTAGAAAACACCGGGGCTATTCTAGACCGTACTCAACGAGTGTTTTTCAATCTGTCAGGGCTTATCTCAGACGACAACTTCATCAGTGTTGAAGAACAAATTGTGCCTAAGCTAACGGCACATCAAGACAACATCTATCTTGATGAAAAGTTGTTTGCTCGTATCCAAGCGATTTATAAAAATAAAGCCACATTAACAGGCGAAGACTTACGTTTAGTTGAAGTGTATTACGACCGTTTTGTCCGTGCAGGTGCTGAATTATCAGTCGCAGACAAAACAACAATGCGTGAGCTAAACGGTGAACTAGCCAAATTTGAAACCAGCTTCTCACAAAACGTATTAAAGTCATTTAATGACGACGTGATCGTAATTGAAGATAAAGCCCTACTTGACGGCTTATCAGACAACGACATTGCATCATTAGCTGCTGCCGCTAAAGCTGCTGGTAAAACGGGTTACATGATCACTTTAGTGAACACCACCACTCAACCATTGCTTTCTAGCCTTAAAAACCGCGATATCCGTAAACAGCTATGGGAAACCTCAGCATATCGCGCCATGGACACCAACGCGCCGTTAAACATCAAAATTGCTCAACTGCGTGCACAAAAAGCCAAACTATTAGGTTACCCAACATGGGCGGCATACTCGCTAGGCGACCAAATGGCCAAAAACCCAGAAGCGGTTTATGGCATTCTTGACGATTTAGCCCCAAAAGCACTGGTTAAAGCCAAAGTAGAAGCGGCAGACATTCAAGCCGAAATCGTTAAAGACGGTAAAGACTTTACTTTAGAACCATGGGACTGGGCTTACTACGCAGAAAAAGTGCGTAAAGCCAAATATGACTTAGACGACGGCCAGGTTAAACCTTATTTTGAAATGAATACCGTATTAAACGACGGCTTGTTTTTCGCAATGGAAAAACTGTACGGCATTACCGTAAAACCTCGTACTGACTTACCTGTGTGGCACAAAGACGTCACTGGTTATGAAATCTTTAACAAAGACGGCAGCTCACTAGGTTTGTTCTATCTCGATATGTACGCCCGCCCTGGTAAGCGTGGCGGCGCATGGATGGATGAATACGTTAGTCAGTCATTCTTACAAAATACTAAGCCAGTGGTGTACAACGCACTTAACGTACCTAAACCAGCAGAAGGTCAACCTACTCTGTTAACGTTTGATGAAGTGAGCACGTTATTCCACGAATTTGGTCATGCCATTCACGGTTTATATTCACAAGTTAACTATCCAAGCTTAGCCGGTACCAAAACTGCACGTGACTTTGTTGAGTTTCCATCACAAGCTAACGAAGACTGGAGTGTTGATCCACAAGTGCTAGCCAACTATGCGAAACACTACCAAACTGGTGAGCCAATTCCTGCAGAGTTATTAGCTAAAGTGTTAAAAGCACACACCTTTAACCAAGGTTTTGGCACAGTTGAATACTTAGCTGCAGCGTTGCTTGATATGGAATGGCATTCAATTCCAGCTGGCACCGAAATTACCGATGTTGCCGCCTTTGAGAAACAAGCTCTAGCCAAACACGGCCTAGACTACGGCCCAATTGCACCACGCTACAAAACCACTTACTTTAGCCACAGCTTCGGCGGCGGTTACTCAGCGGGTTACTATGCGTACCTTTGGACCGAAGTGTTTGCTGCAGACTCGTTTGCTTACATGATGGCTCACGGTGGATTAACCTTAGAGAACGGCCAAAAATACCGTGACGCAGTATTGTCAAAAGGTAATAGCCAAGATCTAATGCAAAGCTACATCGACTTTGCCGGTAAAAAACCATCAACCGACGCCCTATTAAAGCGTCGTGGTTTAGTACACTAAGTATTATTGTTGATATAAGCCTCTCTTATTGGCAACTCGCCAACAAGAGAGGCAAGCTTGCAATGAAAGCGCTTTAAAGATTTAAAAGGGTAAATATTGTGCAAACGTGAGCCTTTTTGTGTCATTTTGCACATTTGTTGTGCCATCGAACACATCAAGGCTTTACATTTTTTCTAATACCCTTATTATTCACCGCGTTCGGAGGGATGGCAGAGTGGTCGAATGCACCGGTCTTGAAAACCGGCAACGGTTTATCCCGTTCTAGGGTTCAAATCCCTATCCCTCCGCCACATTAAAAACAAAAAGGCCTTATCGAAAGATAAGGCCTTTTTGTTTGGGCGAAAGATAGAGATTTAAACCCAGGGTTCCTCTTTATTACAAGCAAGCTATCCCTCCGCAAGATTTAAGACAAAAGGCTCATCAGAAATGATGAGCCTTTTTTCGTTTAGGCGAAAGATAGGACTTTGAACCCACGGGTTCCTATTTATTACAAGCAAGCTATCCCTCCACAAGATCCAAGACCAATACGAAAAAGTACACTAAGCATTGCAAATTAATTATGGGTGTCACGATTAATTCTTCCAGAATTTATTTAAACCATATAAATAAATAACTTAAATAAAATACTTAACCATGTTGATTGAAGTTTGTGAGTTGAGTTCATCGAGCGTAACTATCGCCAAATCAATGAAAACGAGCTATGTTACTTGTTCAAATAATGGGTGGCTCGGTTTTATTTGTTCACATGGCCATATATGGACGATCTCGGTGAGTCAAGATAATAATCTGCTGGTTCAAATAATAGGCATGATTTTACGTTGAAAGTTACAGGGGAAATTTAAAATGATATCAATCAAGTATTTGATTATTATTCTGGCCGTAATTAGCTTCTGCATTAGGCCAAGTAATTATAAGTCTACTTATATAACAAGAGTAAATGCAGCAAGCTACGATGTAGAAATACAAGTTAAAGCAAGTGAAATATACGGCATGTACCAAATTAATGTAAAGATAGGAAGTATTCCAACAAAATTTCATTGTTTAAAATTAAATAAAGTAGATCTTGGTATTTATGGTGATAAAGGGCCAATAGCTATTACCCCTTTAAAGTTGAATTCTGACGGTGAGTTATATCATTCTTTTTATTTGCAAAAGGATATTTTGGTAAGAACAAGTATTGGGATAAACTATTTCAATAGCTTGAGTGGAAGCCAATGTGAGCAGTTGTCTTTGAATGCATTTATTGTTGAGTTATCAGCTTGGAAAACAAGCAGTTCGGATATTTTACAATTAGATTAGAAATAACCATAAAGTATTCAGCTGAAAAGTATATAAAAAAATTTTAAAGGCTCATAATTATTGACTTTTTCAACTTCAGGAATAAAGTCAATCTTAGTTAGCAATTGCAGACTTTGAAGGTGCAAAGTTCTGCAAACAAATGAATTTAAAAGACTATTTAACTATTTAACTATTTAACTATTTAACTATTTAACTATTTAACTCAATAGTCTGGGTTCCTATTTATTACAAGCAAGCTATCCTCCAGATCCAAGATAAATACGAAAAAGTACCATCAGGCATTGCAGATTAATAATGGAGCCACGATTAATTCTTCAAATACCATGAATGCTTCTAAATTTTTGTGAGAATACGTCATATTACCGAGTAAACGTGTATCATTAACTTTCTACACGACACAAATCACTTCTTGTTCAGGTTTACTATGTACTGCAGCTAAAGCTCTTAAAGACCGACATAAAGCCTATGAGGCTGAACTACAGAGTATAATGGGAAGATAATATGAAGTTGATTATTTTTTGCTTAGTTTTTTTAGTGTCTTCATGTTCAATAAAGACTAATGAAGAGCAATTGTATTTGAACTACTTTCATTATAAAAATAGTGTCCATAAAGACAATCTATTGCAGATAAGCCCTGACATTTTTAGTCAGAATTTACTCACAAAATTAAATATAAATGAGACTGACGTATCTGAGTAATTACTATTTAAAAAATATATGTCTAAGCAGATTGCACACTTTGAAAAAATAGATGGATTAGTTGGATGCTTATCAATTAATGGATTAGACAATGAGAGTATGCCAATGTCATTTAACATTAAATATATTTATGAGCATGACCGTTGGCTTATCGATGAAATAGGTATTTTATTTGTTAATAGCACTATTGATTTTAAACAATCAGCTCAATGCCCGAGTGAATATCAAAACTGAATACAGATATGACTTAATAGTATGCTCATATAGACATTCATGACAAGTTAAGACAATAGTCTGCTCACCGCAGGCTTTATGCCTTATTTTTCTATTTAATAGCTCACTATTATCATAGCCTTAGATGCGACTCATATACCGCTATAAGCGGTTGTACTGCGCTTATACTTATTAACACGGTGCTAGCAAAAAATTCTAGCTGAGTCCCAAATGAAATATTTACCACTGCGCCAGCCGATATTCTAGGTCAGCCTAGATTATTTTACTGGAACTAATGCTTCTATTAAATGTGGTCGCCACTGCTGAGCTTTATTATCGTATACACCAAAACTCGATGAGTATTCCCAATATGCCCAGCTAATATTCCGTTTTTCTGCTTCACGAGCAATAAAAGCCGTCCAAGCTTTTTGCTGCTTGGGATCCGCATAGCGTGAATATACGCCAAACTCCCCCAAATAAATTTCAAAATTACGATTAGCTTTAGAATTCCAACGAGTCATATTATCCAGTAAAGTGATTAAAGGTGCGGTTTCGCTCTCAGTACCTAACCAAGTCGTTCCTATCCACTTTTTTGAACCATTAACCCATTTAGCTCCTTGGTGAGTAAAATGAAAGGGTTTGTAATTGTGCACTGTAATAATTGTATTATATTGATTTGCATAGTGTGGCAATGACAGTTTAGGTAAGGTATCAGGTACATTCCAATAAGCAGTACCTACCATAACAATACGTTGGGTATTATTTTTTTGTGGAATATCTGTATCGCCCCAAATGACAGTCAATAAACGTTCGATAATGTCGTTCCAATCATTGTAGTGAATACTGTCTTGCGGCTCGTTTAATAGTTCAAAAATTAGATCCGTTCGAGAATACTTAGAAAGTGGAAATTGCTCATTAATTTGTTTCCAAATACCTTCTAAACGTAAAATATGCGACATTTTGTCATTGTCAGTAGCACGCATCAATTCGTTATAGTGATGTACATTTATAATAGCTTTAAGACCGGCGTTATTCGCCCAACCTACAACTTCTTTAACACGATTCATAAATACAGAATCTATGGTATAGGGAAAGGTTTTATCTGCATACGCAGTCCAGCGAATTGGAATACGTACGTTTTTAAAACCTGCTTTGGCAATTATTTTAAAGTCATCTTCAATTAAGACCTTACCACCAGTCCAGTCTCCCTCAAAAGGAGCCTCTAAGTAATTGCCAACGTTGATCCCTCTGCCTAATCGTGTTTGTTTTAGGCCACCACTTATATTCCAAGAATATAAGTCACTATAATAACTGTCTGATAACACCACAGGGGCTTGTATTGAACTCGTATTAGCATTAGAACTTCCACAACCTAATACAATAAAAGTCATCGAGACAAATATTATTGAATGTAGATTTCTACCAATAAACAAGTATGCAGAAATACATATTGTATAAATAAAGTTAAGAGCCAACTGAAAAAAATTGAAAGTAAGCCACTTCTGTCGATGTAATAGATTTTCTCTCGCCATATCATCAACTTTGCAGGGTATGGCTCTGTACAGCAAAGATGAGATGTAATGAAAAGTGGCAATATTCCCCAAATTATCAATAATTCGTCTTGGTTTAAACATCATTTACCACCTATTAAAAGATAATTAAAGAATAGAGCTGCAATTCAAAATCAGCCCACAATTTTTAGTAACAAGTGACATTACCATCGAAACAAATTGAACCACAAACTTGTTAGATAAAAATTGGAGTCTACGTGCTACATATTTTAGACTTTATTAACGGTTTTTATTATCTTCATGGTTTGATTTTCTGTGAATTTTTTATTACGCCCCCACTGTAAAATACTCATGATTTTAATTGTCATTTTTTAAGCGCTTTCTTTAGGTTCAATGTTGAGTTATTGTCTGATTTATTGGCTAACGAACATTGCCAAATCAATATTTTGAATAGACTGTATATCCCCACAGAAAACGGATTAAAAATCACCACCGAATTACCAAAATTTAGAAAGAAAACGACGGTAAGGCTTTCAAACTACCAATGATGGCTGTGAAGTGGGGCACTAAATCCGGCACTTTCACTAACTTTGTCACTGGCACATAAGGAATCGAAACGATGAAACAAATCTGCTTGGTTTTATTGGCTTTTTTCTCAATACCTTCATTGGCTGATGACATGGTGTTAGCTGACACAATGAAAGCGCTTGATACTGCGGTGTTTGACTCATTTAATCATTGTCAAAATCTGCAAGAGCTAGATAAGCACGCAAGCTTTTTTGCAGCTGATGTTGAGTTTTATCATGATAATGGTGGGGTAACGTGGGACCGTGACAGCATGATTGCCAATACAAAAAATAATGCATGTGGTCATTACACCCGAAAGCTGGTTGAGGGCTCTTTTAACGTCCACTCGATTAAAGATTTTGGTGCGATTACAGAAGGGGTGCATATCTTTTGTCAAAATAAAACCAACCAATGTGAAGGTAAAGCTGACTTTGTCATGGTTTGGCGTAAAGTAGACGACAAATGGCAAATAACCCGAGTATTGAGTTATGGTCACCGTGAAAATAAATAAAAGGATATTAATAATGTACAAGCAGATTTCAATTATTACACTCAGCATGACGCTGTTAATGGGTTGTTCTGGCACAGTGCCTACTTTAGGCATTAATGATGGCCAGTTAATGCCATGTCCTGAATCGCCAAATTGTGTCAGTAGCCAACAATCAGCTGCAGATGAAGAGCATGCGATACAACCGATTGAGTTCGTCGGCACACGCCAGCAGGCGCAGGCAAAACTGTTGCACGTATTAAAGACTGCTGAACGAGCGAATATCGTCGTGGTTGAGGATGAGTATATCCGAGTAGAATTTACCTCGCAGATAATGCGGTTTGTCGATGATGTTGAGTTTTACTTTCCGTCAACAGCATCCGATAAAATAACCATCCATGTTAGATCCGCTTCACGTATCGGAGAGTCTGACTTTGGGGTTAACCGCGAGCGAATAGAACAGATTAGAAATAACGTCAAACTATAGTGACTGCCAGGTAAATAACAGGTTAGCTTGTGTCTATTTCATTTGGCTAAAAATGAAATAGATGGAAGCGGGTCATACCCAGAGGTTGGTCTGAGGCGTTCGTATAAAGAGCCCTCATGAGTTTCGTTAGTTTCGGGTTATCTACTGCGACATGGTCAACTAAACGTCATCAACGGTGACATCATCAACTATTAGCTATCAACTATCAGCTCATCAAAGTCTGGAGTTAGCATGAATAATAAAATTATTGGGATTGTGCTTGTTATTGCGGGTATTTTTTTAGCGTTGTGGGGCTACAATATTTATGATGCAGCGAGCTCCCAACTTACCCGCGCCATAAGTGGTGATACACCTATTGAAGCCTGGGCTGGAATGGCGGGTGGTATTATTGCGGTTCTAATAGGTATTACAAAGTTGAAATAATGGATTGTGATTAAACGTTGATGTAAAAACATTCAACCATAATGGCTGCCAGCTGATGACTATTTATAAGTAACGTTATTGACTCCAAAAACCAAATTAATACGTGTAAACAGCAATTGATTATTGGTTTTTACTTTTGTACGTTCATTATTATTGGCATCGGTAAAGGTTGCAGTAAATAACCACTGCAACCTTATTTTAGACCTCACCTAAATAACGTTATCCAGCCAGCTTATCGTTAAGTAAATCGAGTCTATCTTGCCCCCAAAATGGCTCATTTTGATACACATAGGTCGGCACACCCAACACACCTTTTTCAATAGCATCTACGGTATTAGATTCGTATATTGCTTCTATTTCGGCTGACAATGCTTGCTGCACAACACCGTCGGCATCTAAATTGAGTGAGGTTAATATTTGTCGGATAACCGCTTCGTCTGCAATGTTTTGATCTTTTGCCCAACATGCTGCCAGTACATTACCAACAAATTCACCGACATCTTGTCCAGCTTGCTGTAACACAATAGTACATCTGTCGGCCAAGCCTGGGTCTGCAGGGAAGAAAGCGGGCTGAAGATTAAGGGTTAATTTGCGCTTTGTTGACCAACGAGCTAACTCAATTAAACGATAGTCTTGTCGAGCTTGCAGGCGTTGTTTTACCGGTAACACACCTAATTCAGCAAATAATTTTGCCAGTTTAATCGGCTTATAGTTGATAGCAGCTTTGTGCTGTTCAGCCAACGAGGTAAAGGTGCTATGGCCTAAATAGGCATAAGGAGAAACACTCGTAAAATAATAATCTATTGCTGTTGTCATGGTTCACATTACCTTTTTGGGCTTATTTGAGGGGCTGAGTCATCACACACGTGTATTTAGCTTATACCTAGCATTAACTGCTAATAGATAACGGGTAACGACCATAATACAATCATAACTAACAGTTAAATTCCAAGTACTATGGCTGAAAGTCTGCCTTCTGGCCACTGAGAAAGTTAATATCAAGTCTATGATAATCTCACAATAAACCTTAAAGAATATTAAGTCTCTCAACGATTAAGACCATAATGTCATAAGGCAGAACAACACAGAATCTGTTACAGGATCAATTGTTGTAACTCACTCTTTAGCTTAAAAAGTGTTTCACACTCCCGCTAAGTGACTGAGATTGAACATAGTCGGCATAACGCTGTTATAGAGTGATGCTGATAAATACAAAAAGTGCCAAAAGGCACTTTTTGTATTTTAAAGAGGAAAGAGACCTCTTTAGCAACTTAGCATTTATTGCGCTGGATTAACGCCAGGGATAACTTCATTCACACTAAAGCCTGTTTTGGCCGATTGAATGACATTAATCGCTTCAGATGTCAGTGCATTATTGCCTGTCAGTAGGTCATTTAAATTACCAGACTCTGAATTAACTAAACCTAACTCTCGTAGCATAGCGTCGACCACAGGGGCATTAGCACGATAGTTTAATGCTGCAGTGGTTACTTGCTCTGCAATACCCCCCTGGGATTGGTTACCCTCGCCGTTACTCATTTGATTGCCCGTACCATAGCCTTGTAAAATCTTAATACCTTCAATTTTTTCAAGCGGTTTAACGGCTTGAGCAATAATGTCTGGTAAGGCTTTTAATATGGCTAATGATCTTTGCAGTGCAATTTGTTCGTTGCTCAGTACGTTTTCAGCTTCGTACTGTGCCCGCTTACCCGCAGCTTCAACTGCATAGATTTTCTCATCGGCTGAGGCTTTTAGCATCTTAGCGTCTGCACTGGCACGCGCTTCAATTAAAATGGCGCTAGCTCTATCTTCCGCGGCAACTTTTTCTGATTCAGCTCGAACCGTAACACCCACGGCCTCACGCTCAGCTTCTTTTCGGGCATCAATAACTTCAATGTCTTTACGACGATTAGCTTCAGCAGTTTGGCGCGCAGTAATAACCGCTTCTTCTTTTTCTACCTTGGTTTTTTCAGCTTCTGCAGCTCGAGCGCGAGCGGCTGACTCTTCTTCCGACTTAGCGGCTACCGCAATGCGTTTGTCTTGTTCAGATACTTCAATATCGCGTTGTTGCTGAATGCGTGACTGTTCAATAGACTTATACTTTTCAATTTCACGGGTTTCGATGTCTTTGGTTTTTTCAATTTCAGCCGTTTCAATTGCGCGCTCTTTGGCAATTTCGGCTTCACGCTCTTCGCGGGCTTTATTTTCTTTTTGTTTAATGATTTCAGCTTTTTGATCGGCACGTTTAAATTCAAGCGACTGTTGCTGAGCGAGGCGAGCTTCTTCTTCCGACTTTTCGATTTCTAACGATTCTTTTTCTGCTTCAAGATTACGCTGTTCAATTTTGATGCGGTTTTCTTGCTGAATATCGTTGGTTTCTTTACGTTTTTCTTCAATGATTTTTGCTAGACGAGCACGACCTTCGGCATCAAATGCGTTATTTTCATTAAAAAATTGCAAGTCAGTTTGATCAAAACCCGTGAGCGACACAGATTCTAATTCTAGGCCGTTTTTCTCAAGGTCATTGGCGACATTATTCTGCACTCGCTGGACAAAGTCAGCGCGCTGCTCGTGCATTTCGGTCATGGTCATTTCGGCTGCAACGGTACGCAATACGTCGACAAACTTTGATTCCATTAATTTTTTTAGTTCTTCAACACGATTAGTGCGAGTGCCTAACGTTTGCGCTGCCATTGAAATCCCTTCGGCATTTGGCGCAACACGTAAATAGAAGTCGGCTTTTACATCCACGCGCATTCTGTCTTTGGTGATCAGGGCATCTTTTTGATTTTTTTCGACTTCAATACGCAAGGTATTCATATTGACCGAAATCGTTTCGTGCAGCACTGGCAGCACAATTGCGCCACCATCTTTAATGATTTTCTCACCGCCGAACCCGGTACGAACAAAAGCCATTTCTTTACTGGCTCGTTTGTACAGTTTTGCAAAAATAAGTCCAATAATAATCAATCCTAATACTGCTATGCCAGCAATGAGGAGGACAAAGCCGCTTCCTGAATCAAAGTTTGTTAACGTTTCCATTTAATTTCCTTTTAAATACAACTGTGTTTATCAAAAAGTGTCATTGGAATGACATTTTTATTTTTAGGGTATATCTCAATAAGATATTTTTCGGTTAACTGAATCTGGTTGCTGTCCAGACTTTGCCTTGATGAGCGATGAGTACAACATCGACGCCAGGCAAAAATTCGACATCGTCGTGTTCTGGTTCAACTAACACGTAGTGTTTCTGCCCAAATGTGTCCCGAACCACCGCTTCTGTCGGCATGCCTTTTATTGCACGACCTTGGGTGATCTTGCCAACACAACCGCCAAGCGCATCAATTGATATTGCTGAGGTTTCGTTTTTAGGGAGAATATTGGCAATACCATTACCAATAAAGTGACTTGAAAAAAACATTATGACTAACGCAACAGGTACGGTGATGATTTGGGGTAAAAAGCTGCCAAAAAGTTGTGAATAGCCAAAGTTAATCACATACCCTGCTATCGCAAAACTACTTAATGCTAATACAAACCAGATAAGTAACGGTAAGCGATTAAGACACAGCCAACCCAATATACCTGTCATACCGGTAACAGATACCGTGGTATCAACATCTGTATCGACATCGAGTGAAAACCAATTATCAAGTGCACTAAATACACTTAAGCCTGCAATCATGGCGATGATTTCAAACATCCCCAGCATGACCACAATAACAAGCGCAATTGAAAAGGGTATATTTGCTTGAGCGACTAAAAAAGCCTGCATGGCTCCTCCATAAACCTAACGGGTTAAACTCCATTTGATTGTAAAATATCATGTTATTTTGCAAGAGGATATGAAACAGCAACACTTTTTAGAATATATTACCTCTAGCTCAGTCAAACCAATGAGTTTAACCACGGGGTTTAGACAACATCAATACGCCACGCGCTAATATTATCTCGAGTCGGCCAATAGTGGCGATAATACCGACAATCTTCCATCAATGGGTTCGGTTATGGTTAACCCTAAAATATCAGCAATGAGTGGATACAAATGAATGTTTTCAGCATAGTCGACTGTCACATGATTAAATGCCGGCCCTTGAGCGTACAACACTGTGTTCATGTCGCTGATGACACTGGCATCATAACCGTGCTTGCCTACTACGCCAGCCCTCGCATCGGTGCTAGTAATGTAATGTTGATTACTGATTAATATTGCATCACCAATTGACGGATTATTGTTAAAGTGCAAAGAAGCGGGAATATCTTGTTGGCGATAAAATTGCAAACCAGGCACTGTTTGGGTTAACGCTTTTAAGGCATCTAAATCTTGTTGCTTATTCTCACCAGTGGCTGTGACTAATGAAAACGCCGCATCGTTATTAAAGCTAAATCTAGCTTTTAACGCTTTATTGCCCACAAACAATTTATCGGTATACAGACGTTCAAATCCTGCAACATTCGCCATACCATGATCGGATGTAATAATCACATTAACCTTAAAAGGTAAGGCTTTTATTCCCGCTAAAAGTAGCCCTATAGCTTGGTCAACTTTCTGCACCGCTTGATAGGTGTTTGTAGACTCTGGGCCAAAAAGGTGGCCTGCGGTGTCTACATCTGAAAAGTATAACGTTACAAATTGTGGCCGCTGATCTTCGGCTAAATTAAACCACTGCAAAACCTGCTCGACTCTTTCATTGTTGGGAGCATTGTCACGATAAGGCAACCAATAATTTGGTCGCTGACCAGCAATTTTAGCTTCTGAACCTGGCCAAAAATAGGTGGCACTTTTTAATCCTTGCTGACCCGCTAATGACCATAACGGCACCCCATGGTAAAAGCGGCCGTCAGTGACCGCTTGTTTAATATTCATGGCATAAGGCTGTTGCAAAGCATGATTATAAAATCGATTTGACACTATGCCGTGATGAGCGGGGTAAAGGCCTGTCACTAAGGTGATGTGATTAGGAAACGTCACTGTCGGAAACGACGGCTCAAAACGAGTGATTGTGGCAGCGTGTTTAGCAAAATCAGTAAGGTGCTTAGGGCTATGCAAGCTGTTGTAATCGTATCGATAACCGTCAATAGACACGAGTAATACATAGGGTTTTTCTGGTACTGCTGCTGTAGTGTTAGCTGATAAATAACAGCTCAATAAGCTAGTAAGCAATCCACATATAATAGCAATGACACGCATGATGATTCCCCATGATATATAAATATTAATGATATCAAATAAATATGACAATTTTATTGATTTTGATTCTATATTTATCAATATATAAAGCGCTGTCAATATGATGTCTACACTACAAATAAACCATGCTAATGACATTCCAGTGGCATTAGTATTGAAGATATACCCACAATAATGGATTCACCGCAGAACGTATCAATCACATGGCAAATAACCTAGCCACCCAACCTTATTAATTCGAGAAGATAAGCGTGGATCACGTAACCAAGACATTCTCAATAGGCTCAGGACGAGTGCGTGCATATTTTAACGATGAGCAGATTAAACAAAATAGAAGTGAATTTATTGTGTGATAACGACCAATAAATCATGCAGTGCTTTAGTGTAGTAGCCCTGCATATTTAGCAGCTGTTGAGTGTTGAGTAAGCAAAAAAAGAAAGCACTCCTCATTAAGCAATATTAGGCCGCTTTACCAGTGCCATTTTTTGTCAATATCTCTATGTCGTATTCTTACTAAAGCGGCGAATAAGCAGTAACGGATGAAATAAAATAAGCTATTGATTTTATTTGGATAAACTAAATAACATTGCCTTGTTTAATTCAATATATTTTGCAATACCTGGTTATAACAACACTTAATTAATCCGCCTTTATACAGCCTCTCCCTTCTGCACTCAGCAAGAATTAAAGATAATTTGTTATTAACGAGTAAATGGCTGACGTGAAACAGGCGATATTAATATATAGTTATAAGATAACCAATATGTTATTGGCATCACAGTGTTGGAGATTGGATGAAGTTAGACATTCTAAAATCACAAACTCAGTCCAGCATGCTCATGAAAAAACGAGCTAGAGTTGATTTTATTGTTGGCACATTATTCGTGGTAATCATGGTCATTTTGTCTTTCGCGTTTAATGTCGAATTTGTTGAATCAGTTTATGAATTTACTCGTAGCCACGAAAGCTGGGAAATGGATGAGTTGATTTTTAGCTTTTTATGGATTGCATTAACTGCAACTATTTATGGCATAAGACGAGTCATTGACATTAAATCGATTAACAAAGAAATCACCTATCACGCGTATTACGATTCACTAACTGGTCTTCCAAATCGAACATTAGCGCTGTCTCAATTAGATAAATTACTGCAAAATTCTCATAGAACATCAACGAGTATTGGTGTCATTTTTTTGGACTTAGACGGCTTCAAGGATGTTAATGATTCATACGGCCATGAAGCGGGCGACATACTCATTAAAAAGGTGGGTGAAAAGCTAGCTTCGATTATAAGAAATGATGAGATAGTGGCTCGACTTGGCGGCGATGAATTTTTAATAATTGCAGGTTTTCCTCAAGGAACAACCAATATAGAGTCACTGATTAATCGGCTCTTTAAGTGTCAAAACGAACCATTTAGCATCAATAGTCGCAGCATTGATATGAGCTTCAGCATGGGTGTCGCACTTTCACCACAGCATGGTAACTCCGTTCAAGAATTATTAATTGCAGCAGATTGTGCAATGTATGAAGCAAAACGTAATAAACTGAATACAGCTTGTTACTATACCGATGAAATAGGCCAAAAATCTCTGAACGCTATCGACTATCCTCGCAACTTAAGCTGGCCATTCAAAACGAACAACTATATTTAGTCTATCAACCTATCGCTTGCGCTGTGTCTGGAGCAATAGAGGGTTATGAAACACTGACACGCTGGAATTTGCAAGGAACACATATTAATCCAGAACTGGTTATTAACCTTGCTGAAGACATTGGTCTATCGGAAGACTTTTTTAAATGGCTGCTAAAAACAACGTTGGCAGAAGGAAGTCGGTTTTTAAAACGAGATCAATTTATCGCGATAAACGTATCAGTTAAACAATTTTTAGACGTGAATTTTCTGGTTAACACTCAAAAAATCATCTCTACATTTGATCATATTAATATTGAGTTTGAGATTACAGAAAGCTCGTTAATCGCAAATTTTACAGAAACAACCAACAGAATTGACGCACTTAATACGATGGGCATTAAAGTCATGATTGATGATTTTGGGACAGGTTATTCGTCATTAAGCCGACTAAAACATCTAAAAGTAGACAAAATTAAAATTGATCGTGAATTTTTAAATGATGCTGTTAATGATAAAAAAAGCGCAGGGATTTATGAAAGCATTGTCGCACTTGCTCATAAACTCGATATTGATGTTGTTGCTGAAGGGGTTGAAACCAAAGAGCAGCTAGATTATTTACGTCAATTTAAGCCTATTTTTTTACAAGGTTATTTATTCCAAACACCTAAAATAAGCACTGAACAAACATCTGAAATTATCATTAAAGACATCATTTTACACACTTAGTACCTGTTCATTGCTCTTAAAGAAAAACAGATATATTACTGTAAATTATCACAATGGAGCCACCACCTAAAAATAGCCCAAAGTGCTTATTATCCAATGATAGATTTCGCTACATCCTCGTCTAGAGCTAACTGAATACTTCACCTTATTCGATGATATAACAGGCATTAATTTTACTGCCCCCTTTCACTCATCTACTTTGTACGACTTAACCTAAATTGCATATAGGCAGCTGTAATTCCATTGGCATCTTCGATTTGTGGGTAATGTCCCAGCGTAGACAGTTCGGTTACATCTGCATGAGGAATCAATTTACGATAATGATCGATCATGTGTTGACCAGAGATCGGATCTTTAGCCCCTGCGATCAACTTGATCGGTATTGTACTGTTGATAATCGCCCCAACCCAACGTTCACGATGTTGTTTACGTTGGGTGATATAGCTAATGACTTTATGCATTACCGCGATACCATTATTGTGATTAAGCAATTGCCATAATGTGTCAATAACCTGTGGCCTAGGCGGTGTCGATGGCCCAAATATACGTTGTAAATTAGCAGCAAATTTTTGTTTACTCATTAGTTTGACTACCACGCTCCCTAATGGAGACAGTAGCAAGCTTTGAATAAGCAAAGGTTTGTGGGTTTCTGGGAACAAACCTCCATTAAGAAAACACACACTGTTGATGCACAATGTACTGCTGCCATCAAGTTGTCTTGCTAATAATTCTTGCGCGACTGTATCACCGTAGTCATGGGCTAAAATATGATAATGGCTAACGCCAAACTGCTGTAAAACAGCTTCATAAATATCGGCTTGCTGACTGATTAAATAATCAACACTTTTGGGTTTGTCTGAAAATCCAAAACCCAACATATCAAGAGTTACCACAAAATAGTGTTGAGTTAACTCATGCCACATACCTTCCCAATCCCAACTTGCGCTAGGGTAACCATGAATTAGCAATAACGCTGGTGCCGTTCTATCACCCGCTTGACGAGTAAAGATCTGCTGATCGTTAATAGACAAAAATTGCCCCTGCTGTTGCCACTCGCACAGTTCGATCATGACGATATTTTCCGCTAAATAACGAGTTTAGATAACAGAATCACACATCATCCCCATATTGGCTAGTCTGTTTTTATGGAAATTAATCCATAAAAAATAACTTAATTACACTTAAGTTAATGATAAATCGATACTTAAATTAGCTAGCATTTTTCGTTCCTTTAAATCATCACGAAAGTAGTATTTTTAAGCATTGGACGTATACTTATTAGTATTCCCTCGTAATGACGGTAAACTTATTGATGCAAATGCAGGTTAATGATCCACATGTTTTAAACGACCACCTAAAGTTGTTATACCAAAATGCGATTCCGGGCATTGCCATTACTATTGCAGCTTCGGCTGGGCTAGCTTTTGGGTTTGAGGAACATTCGACGGTTCATTATAAATTCATCTGGTGGTTATGTTTATCTGCGGTTGTTTGTTTTCGCATTATCGATACGGCTTTATGGTTTCGGCGTGCTAATAAAGGTCTATTCAGTTGCCAAAATGACTTATATCGTTTTGGTGCAGGTGTATTATTAACTGCGTGTCTTTGGGCCTTTTACTGTATTTATTTTTATAACACATCGAGTATTGATGAGTTATTTTCTTCTTTGGTCATTGTATCTGCAATGGCTGGCGGTGCTGCTACGGTATTATCTGGCAACAAGTTATTATCGCAAATTTACACCCTAATGCTATTAGCTCCCTTCTCGTTGCAAATGATTCTTGGTGATAATCCTGCCCATCTATTATTAGGCTGTTTAGGCTTAGCTTATGCTGCAGTTATGTTATCGGTAGCCAATGCTGCTGCTAATTTTACTAAAAATTCTATTTTATTACGTAACGAACATAATCAGTTATTAAAAACCATGGAACATAAGATTCAACAAAGAACCCAGAAAATTATTGAACTAAGCCAACACGACTCACTGACTCAATTACTCAATCGACGCTCATTTTTAGCTGCCGCCAAACTACAGTTATCGCAAATAGAAACCGACAATCAATATGCTATTTTCTTCCTCGATTTAGATGGTTTTAAACAGGTAAACGATAATTTCGGGCATAGGGTTGGTGATGAAGTACTTACTGAAGTAGTAAAGCGAATTAAACAAGCTTGCCAGCACGATGAAATTATTTGTCGCTGGGGCGGTGACGAATTTATTATTATGGCTCATCAAACGCCGCTTTATCGCTTTGAAGAACTTGCGATCATGTTAAAAAAGCATATCAACCAGCCTATTTTAACCACGCAACATGTGATTAATATGGACTGTTCTATTGGCATTGCTATGTATCCTGAACATGGTCAATCAATATCAGATTTAATCAGTTTGGCCGATCTATCGATGTATAGCCGTAAAATTGGTGGTACCGATGACTACGTGATGTTTAGTGGTGAGCTAGAGCAGAAAATAAAGCATGAAATGCATTTAAGTAAAGGGATTGCCCAAGCAATTGCCGAGCAACAATTACGCTTAATGTTTCAACCCATTATTGATTCCACTACTGGTGATATTGCCTCTGTTGAAGCGTTACTCCGATGGGAATTTGAAGGCAATAATATTCCACCTGACGTGTTTATTCCGTTAGCTGAAAAAAATGGCGCCATTAAACAGATCGGCTACTGGGTACTTGAAGAGTCGGTGCGTCAGCTGGCAGTGCTACATTTGTTAAAGCCGCAATTAGCAATATGCATTAATGTGTCTGTGATTCAATTTGAAGATATTGATTTTGTTAATAAAGTTCATCAAATTATTAACCAGTACCATGTAAATCCAAGTAAAGTACATTTAGAAATTACTGAATCGGTTTTTTCCCAAGATAAGCTTAAATTAATCAACATGGTTAAAGCATTACAATTACTTGGCTTTATGATTTCAATCGATGATTTTGGCACCGGTTATTCGTCATTATCAGTGATCCAAGATTTGCATGTTAATACCGTTAAAATCGACCGTTCTTTTATCAATAACCTGCACCTTAATGGCATTGATATTGTTAAAGCGGTAATGGTGATGTCTCATGGCCTTGGCTACCGCATTGTTGCTGAAGGTGTTGAAAACCAGCAACAAGCCAACACACTTACAGCTTTAGGTATTCATTATTTACAAGGCTATTTATTTGATAAACCACTTGAGTTTGAGGCGTTAAAGCAAAAACTTTTACACCATCCAGATGAGCAACGCTCCCCCTTCTTGTTGCGGTCTGCTAATTCTTAATCTAATCACAATCACTTAACCACCTACTAATATAAAGCTAAATGTTCTATTAATTTATTGTCTGATTAATGGGCGCTGGTGCTATGATTCCAGCTTATTCGACTTCAGTTAAACCACACATAAAGTTAAGCTTTTTATTTTAAAGAATAAAATATTAATGATCAGCTATTTGCCCAATAGTTATTAACTGATTAACATCGCGAGGAACGTCAGTGTTAACAGATCCATTGTTTTGGTTAGTCGCTATTCCAGCGGTATTAATCACCGGGATGTCAAAATCAGGCTTTGCTGGCGGTGCAGGCGGATTAACCGTGCCTTTACTTGCCTTGGCCATTAGCCCTGCAGCAGCCGCGGCAGTGATGTTACCGCTATTGGTTTACATGGATTTTTTAAGTGTGCGCTCTTGGTGGGGAAAACAAAATACGACCCAACTGTGGATTTTGTTGCCTGCGGCCATTATCGGTATTGTGGTGGCTTATCTGCTATTTGATCAACTTAACGAGCAGTATTTACGCGGCTTATTAGGGGTTATTTCGTTAGGATTTGGTGTTTATGGTTTGACATTAGGAGAATGGTCACAACGAAAACCATCCTCTTTTATCGGCCGAGTTTGCGGCACAATTGCTGGCTTTACCAGCTTTGTTGCTCATGCCGGTGGGCCGCCATTAAATGCTTATTTAATCCCACTGCGTTTGCCCAAAACAGAATACTTAGGCACTGCGGTGGTATTTTTTGCGGTTGTGAATGCAGTAAAGTTAATTCCCTACAGCATGCTAGGGCAAATTAACCTTAGTAACTTATTAGTCTCTGCATCATTGGCGCCCATTGCTTGGATTGGGGTAAAACTTGGACTGCGCATTCAAGATAAGTTTGATGAAAAACAGTTTAAAAAAATCATCCTCAGTTTAATGATCGTGGTAGGTTTACGCTTATTGTGGACGGCACTGATACCATAATTGATATGGTAATATTTGCCTATCGCGTTGATTCATAAATTGAACAATCAAATTGAGCTATAAAATTGAGCCATCCAATTTAAATCATCGTAATATTTGATACCGCTATAACAAGCCCAACAATATAAATAAGGTAAAATATGAGTGCTGATAATCGCTATTTTTATGAACCCAGCAAAGGTCATGGTCTGCCACATAACCCACTTAATGCCATTATAGGCCCACGTCCCATTGGTTGGATTGCCTCTCGCAATGCTCAAGGCCAGCGAAATCTAGCGCCTTATAGCTTCTTTAACTGCTTTAATTACGATCCGCCAATTATCGGCTTTGCCAGTACAGGTTGGAAAGACAGCGTCGCCAACATTGTTGAAACTGGCGAGTTTGTATGGAACTTAACTACCCGCAGTTTAGCCGCGCAAATGAATCAAACCTCTGCAGCATTACCCCGTGGCACTGATGAGTTTGAATTTGCCGGATTGACACCAATAGCAGGCAACATTGTTAAGGCTGACCGCATTGCACAAAGCCCGGTCAGCTTCGAATGCAAACTGTCGCAATGCATTCAGTTAACCGCAGCTAATGGTGACAAAATTGATACTTGGTTAGTGCTTGGTGAGGTTGTAGCTGTACACATTGAAAAACACTTGCTGAGCCCAGAAGGAATTTATCAAACAGCATTAGCTGAGCCTGTTTTGCGCGCAGGTGGACCATCGGCTTATTATGGTATTTCTGACGAGTTACGTTTTGATTTGCATCGCCCGACTTTATAAGTTGAATAAATGATGGATGCTAAACGATGGATAATGAGCAATTTGCTTCACATTAGCCAGAAACAGCCTTAACGAGATAGCTTTGAAAATTCCAAATAGTATTTTACAAACAATTAGTCAGGCGATTTCGGCAGATAGAATCACTCATATTGAAGCGATTCAACCGCTTTGGGGTGGTTATGGTCAGTTATTTAGGGCTTATGTAACGGGTAAATCGTACTCGTCAGTGATTGTGAAATATATCTGTTTACCTCAACAGGAATCGCATCCTAGAGGTTGGAACACGCCACTGTCGCATCATCGTAAATTGCAGTCGTACCAAGTGGAAGTGAATTGGTATCAGCACTATGCAAATCTTCATACACAGCAGAGATTCAGTCCTCTGCCGCGTTGTTTTTATGTAGACCAACAAGCCAATGAAACCCTGTTAGTGTTACAAGACTTGCATACCCTGGGATTTACTCAAGTAAGAAAAACCACCACATCAGAAACCGTACTCGCTTGTTTAACGTGGTTAGGGCATTTTCATGCTAAATACATGCACGTAGAGCCAAAAGGGCTTTGGCCTGTCGGCACATACTGGCATCTAGATACACGACCAGACGAGTTAGCCGCTTTAGCCGACAGCCCGCTTAAGTCGGCAGCCCATCTCATCGACGATGCCTTGAAACAATGTCCATTTCAAACCTTGGTGCATGGAGATGCCAAATTAGCTAACTTTTGTTTTAGTCAGGATGACCATGCTGCAGCAGTCGATTTTCAATATATCGGCCAAGGTTGCGGCATGAAAGACGTGATCATGTTGTTAAGCAGTGTATTGAACTATCACGAACCAGAAGCGTTAATTAATGGCTATCTTAATCATTATTTTGCCGCGCTAACCCAAGGCCTAGCCGAATGTCATCCGCTAATCAATCCGCTTGAGGTACAACAGGCATGGCGACCTTTATATTGTTTAGCCTGGGCTGATTTCCAGCGTTTTATTAAAGGTTGGAGTGTTGAGCATTTCAAAATCAACCCATATACCGAAGCGCTAACCGAGCAAGCGATAAAACAACTCACCACAGCTTAACGCTCATTATTGCTGATTAATTAACCACCTAAAGGCTATTATCTTATCCCTATTGGCTAAGGCTGCTATTGCCGTCTACAGTTGATAAACACTGTAGTATTTGTTGTCATCCATCGGTTATTTATTACCAACAAACACTGCAATCCTCAGTCTAATTCGAGTAAACATAGCTTCGTTTTGGGTTTATATAAACAAAGCCATAAGCTAGGAAGTCACCATATGGAAAGTCCGTTTACGTATATTTTAATCACCTTGTTTTTTTCTAGCATTTTGCTGTCGATAATCTTTTTCATGACCTGGCAAACCATGGGTAAGCAAAAATATGCGTTGATGTTTTCTTTGTCTTTTTTAGCCTCGACTGTGCTGTGGGCTAATAGTTTATTTAAAAGCCTATTTCTTTCTCATAACCTGTATTGGATGATCGGCTGCAGTGTATCCATGCTGTCGGTGGTGCTCGGGACATGGGGACATTGTTTACGCACTAACACTAAAATCCACCCTGCAACATTGCTTGGCCTAGGCATATGTGGGATGGCGCTAACCTATTACTTTACTTATATTAGCCCACATCTAGGCTTAAGAATGTCGTTGTATTTATACGTTGATGTGCTGCTGTTGATGATCACTAGTGTGGTGATCATCAAGCATCGCACCAAATCACGGCCAGCCGAAATTGGTGCGTCGTTAATGCATTTCATATTTGCCATGTGCATATTTGTTGCAGCGAGTATCGCGCTATTCCAAGGTAAAGAGATGGATGTGGAACTTATCAAGCTCTACGCCATTGTTAACTTTACCGCCCTACCTGCGGCTTATGTTGGTATGTCAGTATTTGTGATTTATATGCTGGCTTCTGATTTGGCCGAAGAAATGAAGTTGCTGGCGATGACAGATTCATTGACTGATTGCTTTAATCGTCGGGGATTTTATAGCCACGCAAAACAAAAATTACTTGAGCTACAAAAGCAGCCGCAACATGCATGCCTCATTTACTGGGACATTGATAAGTTTAAAGCCATTAACGATCAGTTCGGCCATGCTGGCGGCGATCAAGTATTAATCAGCATTACCCAGTTAATTAAACAACATATAAAAAAAGACGACTTAATCGGCCGCATGGGCGGTGAAGAGTTTGTTATATTGATCGAGCGCAGCAATTATCAAGAGTCTATCAATGTTGCCGAGCGATTAAGAGCCATGATTAACCAAACACCTATTGTGTATTGCGGCCAGCAAATTAGCGTAACCGCCAGTTTTGGGGTCGTTGAACTCAGTAACCAAGACATAACGATAGAGCAAGCTATCGATCTCGCCGACAGTGCGTTATATCAAGCCAAAAGCAGTGGCAGAAACAAAGTGGTGTTTAGCTAACCTCCGTAAAGGATAACTAACCCTTTGTGAATCGAAGCCACTGCCTAAAACGATGAACGATGAACGATTGCCCAGATTAAGAGAAGGTTAGTTAACTTCTATTCGAATATTATCGCTTAATGTTTCAAGCTGGGAAATTAACAGTGCGATAGTCACATTCTCCGGTAATCTTAATGTCAGCTTAGCGCTGTACACCGTTTTACCTAAACTAGTGACTTGTACACGGTAACATTCTTGGTGGTCTACGCTGACTTCAAGATCCGCTAAAATTTGATTCATGTCATGGGTTAAGCCCGAGCGATCATTGCAATCTAAAGTGAGTTTACATTCTGGCGATAGATGTTTAGCTTCATGATCGTACTCAGCGTAGACAAACGTTAATTGTGAAAACTGCTGTTCTAATGCTTGTTTTAACGCCGCTTCTTTATCGACATCTATCATTACCCGCATCATGGCCACAAATTGTCCGTCGAGTTTAATGACTTTACTGGTTTCCCAACTTGCGCCTATTTCACGGCTAACTTGAGCAAGTGATTGCAGAAGATTAGGCTTTAAAGTCCCTAATACAGTAGTGATAAACCTATGTTGCATATAACCTCCGATACCAATAAACCACAATGATGTTGGTATATTTAATGTGGTTTTAATTAAAGCCTAACTACAGACTAGCTATCACGCGAAAGCACGTCTGTGGTCTAGGACACAAATCAAACAAATGAGTTGTCATCAGCGACCAAACATAGCGATAGATTATGTCATCGAGCAGGTGAAAATGGTTGGTATAATGCTCAACGTTATAACAGAAGAGAGCCGGAGTTAGTCATAAATTATTGACCATAGAGATGATTTTTGCTGTAAATGTTATTTTTGCAAGCAACAACAAACTTAGTGAATTTGTATCGCTTACATCACAGAATACTCCGCATCAGTCACAACTTAACCGCCCTAGTGAATAGCAGAACAATGCTATTTTTGATACCTGTCGCACTAACCGCAACAACTTGCACAATATCACCCCACTCGCATGTGCTTTCAGTATCTGTTTGAATTTAAATAACTTATTGGAAAAATTAAGTTTAGCTTTACACTATTAAATACAAAATATAAATTAAGTCATTGTTTTTAATAATGAATAACTTGCTTTACGATTAGCTATTCATCCCTATTGCTGCTTATTGCTACCCGTAGACGCTTTCTCTAAAATGCGCGCCTTGCCCAATCGGGGTGTAAATTAATCTTTAGCGACGTTATATCGGCGTTAAAACTTTCCATTAAGGGAACATGATGTCTACAAAATTAGCGAATCCTGCACCATTAGGATTAATGGGCTTTGGCATGACAACCATACTGCTCAATATCCATAATGCTGGCTATTTTCCAATTGATTCGATGATCCTCGCAATGGGGATTTTCTACGGTGGCATTGGCCAAGTGATTGTCGGCATGATGTGCTTTATGCGTGGCGATACCTTCGGCACCACCGCGTTTACTTCATACGGCTTATTTTGGTTAACCTTAGTGGGTATTATTTTAATGCCAAATATGGGCGTAGCCGCCAGTCCAGCACACTTTATGGGTTGGTATTTAACGTTGTGGGGCACCTTTACTGCCTTTATGTTTGTGGGATCGTTACGTTACCCTCGGGCAAAACAAGTAATATTTGGTTCATTAACCATCCTGTTTTTCTTATTGGCCGCACGCGACTTTACCGGTAATGCACTGCTTGGCACTATTGCAGGATTTGAAGGTATTTTTTGCGGAGCAAGCGCTATTTACTTTGCCATGGCCCAAGTGCTTAACGCTGAATATGGTCGCACTATTTTACCTGTTGGGGAGTTAACTCAGACTAAAGCTCAGGTTCAGCCCCAAGCAACTGAAGTGGAAAAAGTAACCTTACACTCGGTTAAAGCATAAATAACCCGAGCTCGGGTTAAATACTTAACAGGTCGATGCATTGCATCGACCTTTTTGTTTGCATAAATTAATGCACCAAACGACAGCCACACACGGTATTACTCGGCTGAAATAATACCACTGCATAATCTTTATTTTCATTGCGTTCCAACACCTGAAGACTTAATGAGTGCATACCATTCTTGTTTAAATTTATTCCACTCACATACGATAAATATTCATAATGTGCCGGTATATCGAGACTGCTCCCACCTAAATACTCTTGTTTAGTGGTCACTGAAATATCGTACATTTGCCTTTGAGCATCAATTCTATTCACTCTACCCGTCATCGCTAATGTGCCAGCTGAATTGCCCTCTAAGTCATAATAGCGGTAATTAATTTGGGCTAAACCATCTTTAGAGACGAGATCGACCAATAAATAATGATCGCTATCTGCAGCGCCAACTTCATGATTAAACAGTTCTGAACTACAGCTCAGCATAAAACTCGGAGTCTTGGATGTTAACGAGTAAATGCCGCCAATACTGGCCAGCAAACACAATAGAATGACAATATTGATTACCCATAATCCTTTTCTTGCCATTGTACTAATGCCCCTGAGATCGATGAGATGAAGCGAGTCGAACAGGTAATGAGTCGCAAATGTTCACTTGTTCAAGCCATGCTGAATTGATAAATCGCTTAGGTTGGCGTAAGTCGCTAATTTTTAAATTACGAATAATAGACTGGCCCAAATAATCACCTCTGAGGGTAATGTTCAGTACTTGCTTGTCATGAGATAACGATAAAAAAGCTTTATTCCATACCGTTTCAGCACAACCTAATAAACTTTGTGTGAGCAGTTGTCCTTGACCAATCAGTAACTCATTATTGGTGTTTGAAGGTGAATACAGAATCACATCGACTTGCTGGCCCGAATCTAAAGTCACTGTTTCAATGCTAAGCGGCATGGTTGGATTGATAGAATGGCCAAATTGATTAAACCACCATAGGCTTACCAGCGACACGCTAACAACTGCAATGACCACCAGCAAAGCTTGTAATGGCCGAATGACTACGCGGGCTAATTTATTGTTGGATTCTTTACGGGCACGATGATGCCTCAGCAAATAACCTTGGCCTTTTACTGTTTCGATAAGCGTTTCATATTGTGGTCCAAGAAAAGAGCGTAAGGTAAAAATAGCCCTGGCGACTGACGCTGAACTCAAATGTGAATCGTCTTCATGACCCGACTCTAATAATGGTTTAGCAACAACTTTCCCTTGATACTCGACCAATAATGTCAGCACATGTAACTCGGCTCTGGGAAGATGCCACACCACTCCGGTTTCCTGGTTAATTAACTCCCCTTTGTCGACACTGAACCTGCAATGTCCCAATTGCATGTAGACCGCCTCAATAATTGACCTAACTTCGACATACTGAAGTGTATGCATAAAATCTTATGAAATCTGTGATCCTTATACCTAAGCGCTTTATTCCTTAGTAAAAGTAAGTCTTTAAATGTGCAAACTGATAAATTTGCGAGCGACATCACGTCATTTCATGATTTTAAAAACACACTAAACGGCTGCAAAAATGCATAAATGTGCAAAATAGTGAGACTCACATCACAAAATCCTATGACGTTAAGCACATTCAGCTTCAATAAATCGATGCCACAATCACTAAAAAACCTCATTTCAAGCCGCTATTTTTATCTGTCTTGAATCACATCTTTAATTGCTCCATTGCTTATTGTTACCACATCAAGTTGCTAACCCATTTTTACTAGCAACTCAAAACCCCCAACACTAGAGATTGGGAATAATAAAATAACGATGAGTAAAGGGTGATTATTATGAGCATAAACAGACGTCAAGCATTGACACAAATTATTGGTTTAAGCACTGCAGCAGCTGGGGCAACGTTATTAGGCACATCTGCATTTGCTGCCACAGACGCAGATGGCAACTACCGTTTAGAACTTGGTGAAAAACTTAAATATGCGCCACTTGATGCGATGCAAACAGCAAAACTTGCCTATGAAACGGGTGGCGGTTGTATGCACCAAGTGTTTCACGCCATTGTGACTATGCTAGCGGCATCTGGCAGCGTAGACGCCAGTAAGTTTGCCACTATCCCTACCGCATTAGCAGGCTATGGTTGGGCAGGCGTGGTAGGCCAGGGAACATTATGTGGCAACCTTAATGCTGCCGGTATGTTGATTAATTTCCTTGACGATATTAATGGTCAAAACAGCGCCATTATTGGTGCATCGTTCCGTTACTACGAAACCAACGATTTACCGTTATCATCTGCTGAGTTCATTGCGGGGATTGGTTCTACAGCCGATAAATCACTCGAAGTAGGTAAAACCTCTATTGCCAACAGCCCACTGTGCCATTCATCTATTAGTAATTGGTCTGCGGCATCTGGAAAGCCTTTTGCATTAAAAGGTGAACGTTGCAAACGCCTCTCTGCCAGCATGGCTTTTTATATTGTTGATTTACTCAATCGTGCCTATGGCGGTGAAGATATTTCAGTATTAGCAGAAGCAAAACCGTCTGTAGAAGCGCAAGCATGTCAGTCTTGTCATGGCGTTACCGAAACTATGGGCTCTGCAGCCAGCGTGAAAACAGATATGGAATGTACCACTTGTCACACAGGGCATTACAATTAAGGAGCGCATCATGAAGGTTAAATATCTTAGCGCCATATTAGCGAGTTCATTGTTAATCTTTGGCTGTAATAGCGACAATGATGACGAAGTTGTCACTGAGCCACCGGTGGTAGTTATTCCCCCTGTTGTTGTGCCACCAGTAGTCGTTGTACCGCCTGTTGTTGATGGCGTGAGTATTGATGATGCCAGCACTGTGGTGGTTAAACTCGACACATTTGACTCCATCACTGGCGCACTATCATTCACCGTTGCCAATAGCGAAGGTGAAGCGCTGATTAACGTAGCCGATTACGATATTGTGTATTTTGGTTTTCCTGACCCAGCCTCACCGTCCATAAAGCCTAAGGCTTGGAAACGTTGGCATGTCACTCAAAACTATCAATGTGATAGTACAGCCACCGACAGCTGTACAGGCACATTAGAAGCGACAGATACTGCGGGAAAATATACTTTTAATGTGAGCGATCTCGACTTACAAAGTAAAGCATCGGCAAATGCTGAAATGATTTATAAGGTTGCGGTCCAAATTAAGGGCGCGCTTGCCAGTAATGAAATTGAGTTGATTGACCCTAGCAATTAATCATCATTCAGCCTCCCCCCGGCTAATGGCGAGAGAAGACCACTTGTGCTCATTAGCTTCAGGCTATTTGCCGCAGTATTACACTGCGGCTCTTTTTATCATTTTCGCAGCACGGCTTGAATATACAAAACTGGGTATGCACCGCTTAGATAAACAGTTTAACGCTGTACAGCTGTGAATATTGAAAACAAAAAAAGGGTTTCAGCAGCACTGAAACCCTTTTTTATTCAACACTGGCTACTGATAAATTTAACGAAGCTGTTGCATTAAGTATGCGTAAACCATTGAACTTAACTCGGCGGCCTGGGTATTGTCTGCCGCGCCAGCATGGCCACCTTCAATGTTCTCAAAATACAACACATCTATGCCCATGTCTTCCATTTTCGCCACCATTTTACGCGCATGCGCTGGGTGTACACGGTCATCACGTGTTGACGTAGTAAAGAACACTTTAGGGTATTTAACCCCTTGTTTTAAATTGTGATATGGCGAATAGGTTTTAATGTATGCCCACTCCTCTTCGATATCAGGATTACCGTATTCTCCCATCCAACTGGCACCGGCTAATAACTTGTTGTAGCGCTTCATGTCCAACAATGGCACCTGGCACACTACGGCGTTATACAGTTCAGGACGACGAGTAAATGCTGCGCCCATTAACAAACCACCGTTACTACCACCTTGAATACCAAGATGCTTGCTTGACGTAATTTTACGAGCAATTAAGTCTTCGGCAATGGCTTCAAAGTCTTCATACGCTTTATGACGATGTTGCTTTAACGCTGCTTGATGCCAGGCTGGGCCGTATTCTCCACCACCGCGAATGTTAGCAAGTACATAAACACCGCCCTGCTCTAACCAATTTTTACCAATAGTGGCCGAATAGGCTGGTAAGCGCGATACTTCAAAACCGCCATAACCATAAAGTAATGTAGGGTTACTACTATCGAGTTTAATGTCTTTAGCCATCACCACAAAATAAGGCACTTTTGTGCCGTCTTTTGACTTAACAAAGTACTGTTTCGTGACAAACTTATCGGCGCTAAATTGTTGCGGCATTGCTTTAATTTTATCGGCTTTTAAGCTGGCACCATTTAAGCGATATAAACTGGCTGGTTCTAAAAAGCTGGTGTAATTAACAAAAAAATCATCACTATCACGTTCAACATCAAACACACTTAAGGTGCCATTGGCTTCAAATGGCACAGGTTTGCTTTGCCACTCACCTTTATCGTTTTGCATGTATCGTACAAGTTTGCTTTTTACATCATCTAGCCAAGTGACAAAAATGGCATTCTGGCTAAATGCGACTTGTGAAATTGAAGCATGCTTCGTTGGCGATACCAGTTCACTAAACTCAGGTTTTTGCGCAATGAGTTTATCAACGGGTGTGTAAACAATGGCACCTTGTTTGAAAGTACCTTTGGGGGTGACTAAATCGCTTTTTAACTCTATATATAGCTGACCTTTAAAGTAACCTTTTAAATCGGCATCTTTAGGAATAGGCAGCGACACTAACTTACTATCTTGATAAACATAATGTTTAGCGGTGTAGAAGGATAAACTTTCTGTGACAATATTCAGCGGTGTTTTATCATCAAACATCACATAACCCGACACGGCAACTGAGGCTTTATCACCTCTAAACACTAATTTGGCTGCAGACAACGGTGTGCCGCGTTTCCATAATTTAACCACACTTGGATAGCCTGAATCCGTCATGCTTTGCGCATCACCAAAATCAGTTCCGACAAACACGGTATCTTTATCAATCCAGCTTAACCTTGACTTAGCTTCAGCCAACACAAACGGCTTTTGAGTGCTGTCGACAAACGCTTTTGCGGTTAAATTAAATTCTCGCACCTCAGCGGCATCTGCGCCCCCACGAGACAACGACACAAAGCAGCGCTCGTTCTGTGGATATTGGCATTCAATGCCCTTAAATACCCAATTAACCCCCTCTGCTTTGCCAAGGGCATCGATATCAAGCACGGTTTCCCAGTTGGGTTCAGCCTTAGCATATTCCGCCAGTGTGGTACGACGATAAATACCACGCTCGTGGATTTCGTCTTTCCAAAAATTATACAAATAATCGCCAATACGAGTGGCATAAGGAATACGGGCTTTATCGTTTAAAATCTCTAGGCTGTTTGAGACTAAGTTATCAAAACCTGAGTAAGCCTTAATGTGTGTTGCAGACACAGCATTTTGCTGCTTAACCCACGCCAGCGGCTTAGCGCCTTCAACATCTTCTAACCAAATATATTTGTCTTCTTCTGCATTAACTGGTGTAGCCATTGTCATCGCACTCGCTATACATAAGGGTATGATTCGCTTAAGCATTAAAAATTTCCTTTTTTGTTATTTGCTTGCGGCATTTTACTAGCATGCATCTACTTTATAGGATCCATGTAGATGTTCAATCGATAAGGAGAGCAAACAGTAACAGGCCATGCCCCATAACAGAGCAAATTATTGCTAGATTATCATGCCAATTTGGTCGACTAAGCAGGTATAATGTCGCGCTAAACATTGCTCTACCCATTCAAACAAATAAATACAGGCACCAACATGGCCAAAACCGCAGCAGCATTACATATTTTAGTTAAACACCAAACTCAGGCTGAAGACATCATTAAGCAGCTTAATAACGGTGCTAAATTTGATGTTTTAGCCAAAAAACATTCTAGCTGTCCTTCGGCCAAAAGCGGCGGCAATTTGGGTGAATTTAAAAAAGGTCAAATGGTGCCACCATTCGATAAAGTCTGTTTCAACGGCGAGCTCATTACGCCGCACCTCGTCAAAACCAAATTTGGCTGGCATGTGGTGAAGGTACTTTATCGCACTTAGCTATCGTCGGATTGAAAAGAGTATCATCGACAATAGTCGCGCATATAGTGAACCGTATTTCGAATGAGCCACACTTCGAATGAACAAGCCCAGAACAGTTCAGTCATAAATAAATACTAAGTTGTGGGCTTGATATCAACGCCCACTTTTAAAAACACCAACGACTTACAATATTTACTTGCGCAGTTTGATCGACAACTCACCATCACGAATTTCAATATCATCAACACCATCAGCAAAAGCATTCCAAAAGCCACGATCGCCAAACTCACCGACCAAGTTAACGTTTTTCATGTTTCCTAGCCACGCATTCGGAATAGGCACGCCCATTAAGCTCACGCCAACTAGCGCAACAACTGGACGACGATTAGCATCAAGATGAATATCAAGCCCAGTATTCACGCGTAAAATCTCCCCAGCCATAATAGGAAAGTCGTCTGGGATCGGGATCAGCATTTTGGCACTGGCTAAGTTATTAGAAAAATCAATTGCGACACGCTGAGCAAAATCAGGATTACGACCAATCATCGAATTCACTTCTTTCTCACTAAATGTCACTTGCCGATCAGCGTCAAACTCACGATACGCTTCAGGGGTTAACTCATCACTATCTGCACTAACATTATCAGTAGTACGGGAATCACCACTTGATGCTGTAACCGCTGAGCGAGGTTCAACTTGCCAACCTAACTGAGTCAATTTTTGATCCAATTGTTGCTCTTCTTTAGCGTTTAAGCTGACTGGGGTAAGCGGTGACGGAAAGATATAAGTGCGGATAATAAAAAATGTCAGCCCTGCTGTAACAAGCATCGTTGCTGCAATAATCAGTAACAGTTTGGCTCCAGAGGCGCCACGTTGCAGACTGCGCGGTATAGCCATATTTGTCATTAACGCTTGCATTCTATCCCTTCACAGATGTTTTTGATCATTTCATAGTACTGGCGGCTGACTGTAAAGGACAGTAAAACTCGTCATTAAGTCAACTTGTGCCGACATTTCCAGTGAATATTTAGCTAAAAGCTTAAGGGATCCTACCTCGTTGATGGCTCGGTATTAATCCAAGGAAATCGTTTTAACCAAACAACCAAGCTCCACCTTTGATCAACAGACAAACTCCTGCACCCATCATAAATAAATAGCCAAAAATAAAACCAACGGCCCCACTAGAAGGACCTGTCTCATCTAAGCGAATAATCATTCCACTGATATAAAACAAGATAAAAAAGTTTAGCATCATACTCAACATAAAATAGTCGCCCATGACGGGAAGCGCGCCACCGATAACACTACAAATGAGTAGCAAAAAGTCGCTAAATTTTTCTTTGGTTATATATTTTCTCTCTAAGACTCGGACAAAAAATACCACCAGCATAATCGCTAAATAAAGCAGTGAAATTGATAATGCGGAGTACATTCCTTGTTGTATTGTTACCGCCGTAACTTCTGGTGTTACAGCGATGTCTGGACTTGAGTCTGTAAACAAACTTGCAATAAAATGGCCTATGCCGAATATTATCAACCACGCAATACCGAATGAGATGAGATCATCGCGAACAATAGGATGACTTGCCTTATGATTAACCATTTTGGCCAATAGCAGACCGAATAACGTGACTGCAGCCAGTAAACTTAACGCATACCAATATTGGTCTAGATAGAAGAAAGCAAAGCTGGGGGGAATAACTAAAAAGGATTGATAAAACTCGTTTTTTTTCGTTGTCAGACCGGTATCTTTATAAAATGCCAAATACACAATTAATGGTTGAGAAATAACAACGGCAATACAAAGGGTAACAATATCCATATAAAACATCCGTGTAGTTAAACAAAACATACAGCACCATGCCATATAGGGCTTAGTATAAACGCCAATATTGTAAACTCAATCAATAATTCACCACCGTTAATATAGGCATGATGAACTATCACTATAATCCCTCAACTGAACACCAAGCAGGCATTAATAAGCCTATGAATTATTACAGCAATACTGCGCTCTATGAATGTAGTGATTTCACGTAGTTGCTATGTTTCAGAGCATTAATACAGAGTAATAAGACAGGGCAATTAAGATAGAGTCATGAAGCATAGAGACGAGACTGAATAACTAAACTGACGTTAATCGTGGCGGCTGCTCAGAGGCCTTAAACATTACATCAATCATATCGACAGTTATCATGAATAGATAATGAGGCTTGCACCAGTATTGTGAAAACGTGATAAAATCACAACTTAGTCCATTAACATTACAAGGTATAGCAATGAACCCGATTCTTGCCATCTTCAAAGAACACAATATCAGTGACGTACAAATTAATGAGTTGTTCCAGACGTTAACTGAAAACCCATTCGCAGCAATGGCAACTATTGGTCAATTAGGTATTCCTGCAGAAAAGCTACAACAGTTGATGGGCATGGTGATGCAAAACCCAGCCTTAATCAAAGAAGCAGTTGAAGAGTTAGGACTAGATTTTTCTAAAGTTGAAGCAGCAAAAGCGCAGCTACAACCATAAGTACTAAGCCATTAAAAATGCACAAACAACAACGGCCAGTATCTTAAGATGCTGGCCGTTTTTGATTTATCCGATCACAATCGCTATTGATTGCCTTCAAAACCAGCTAACCAGGTTTTGAACAATTGGTTGAGCTCGGGCAGTTCAGAATCTGAAAGGCTTGCCACCAGTTTGTGTTGAATGCGTACGTGCTCCTCAATCGCTTCATCTATTGTGGCAAGGCCTTTGTTAGTCAAAGCTACCGATACGCTGCGCCTGTCTTCAGTGCTGTGTACGCGTGCAATTAAGTCTTTAGATTCAAGCTTGTCTAAACGATTTGTCATCGCGCCAGACGTTAACATCATCGACGATAATAATTTCGAAGGGGTTAAGGTGTAAGGTTTACCATTACGTCTTAATGTCGCCAGCACATCAAACTCACCCATGGTCAGGTCAAACTGCTTATGACAAGTTGATATTTCAGCCTCAATATGTTTTTGCAAACGCAAAAAACGCCCAAGAATCGCCATTGGCTCGGTATCTAAATGCGGCTTTTGTTCGCCCCATTGCGCTACGACTCTATCAATATCCTCCATACCTCACCCTTATCATTTTGCACTCAAAACATAACTTAAAAACTTAATATAAAGATACTTCATAAAAAGGTACTTTACAAAAATAACTTATCAGTCCAGAATTAGCACTTATCTTTACATAAAGATATTTAATACAAAGGTAGTTTATGAATATTTTACTGGCCATGATCCCTGCATTTTTTTGGGGTACCACTTATGCGATGACCCAGCTTACTTTGCCAGACTGGCCACCATTATTACTCGGTGCCCTTCGTGCGCTGCCTGCAGGACTGATTCTACTGGCGATTAAACCGAGCCTACCGCACAAAGCCGACTGGTCTATTTTAATTAAACTCGGTGCTATTAACATTGCGGTGTTTTTCAGTTTGATTTTTATCATGGCACTGACGCTGCCATCGGCTATTTCTGGTATCGGGATGATTTCAGTGCCTGTTTTTGCGATGTTATTTCATTGGGTAGTCAGTAAAAAACGTCCTAATTTGCTACAAGCACTTTCTGGCGCGGTGTTAATTGGCTTAGCTTGGATGCTGTTTGACCCAAGCTCCATTAGCTTAAACCCCATAGGATTAGTCGCAATGTTTGCCGCAATCAGCTGCATAATTATCGGCAGCACAATGACCAAAGCGTTAGGGTCGCGCATTCATTGGTGGACGATACTCACCTGGCAATTGATTATCGGCGGTACATTGCTATTCGTTGTCGCTGGTATTCAAGCGCTATTTTCACCACAACAATATCTCAATGTGGTCAGCCAATTTAGCCTGACCAATGGCTTCGGTATAAGCTGGATAATATTGCTCAACACCGTACTCGGTTACAGTATGTATGTGTGGTTACTGCAACGTATGTCTGTGGTCGACTTCACATTTGGCGGCATTGCCAATCCGATAGCGGGCATCGTCTGTGGCCTAGTATTAATAGGCGAATCATATACATCACACCAATATTTATTAATGAGTGGAATGATTTTAGCCTCTATCGCGCCAACATTAATTCAGCTACTGCGCCCAAAAAAACTCAGTACTACCACGAGCGATTAACTGAGCCTATGGGCGAGTCATTGAGCTAATAACTACAGCAGAGCTCTTAACTGATTGAGCGCATCGACAGAGAAGCCTTGGTCATAAAAGTAAATCACTGTACCTTGCTCATTGAGCAGCACGACTCGAGTATTATTGGGATTTTCATTACCGGTAAAGGCTTGTACTTGGTCGCCATCTTTATAGATGGTGACCACGCCTTTCCATAATGGCTTGGGTATGCCTGCACGCATGCCATTATTAATCAGAGGGCTGAACATTCTAGGAAACAATCCCTGAATAGTCGGAACTTCATATACCGACACTTGAGTTTGAGTCATGTCTAAGCCAATCAACCAGCGATCAATATCAAACTGTGAATCTTGCTTGTAACCAATCAACAACAGCGACAATTTACCTTGTAAATCCTCAGGTAAAGCCATCGACTCGTTTTCAAGTGTTTGACCTGTTACCGATGGAAAATCTTGCCCTGTAATAGACTGATTGGGATAACTGGTGCTACAAGCACTCAGCAGTAAAGCGGCAATAATCATTAAAAAACGCATCTGTAATCCTTGTTTATAAATATCCGATTCTTTTATACGCAGCCAAATGGCAAAAGGATTGCTTGTTGCCAAATTCAAATAATAATTCACAGCATTAAAAAGCTAATGTGATTACTGTACCCTCATTTTACCCAAAGCAAAATACCATAAGCATCTCATTCAGCTAGCTATTCTCTAGCTGCCATTCCTCGATGGCTTCTTTAGCAGCCCGAAAAGCCTCAATACCAGACGGCATGCCACAATAAACGGTTGAATGCAGCAATACTTCCTGAATTTCTTCAATAGAACATCCATTACGTAATGCCCCTCGAACATGGCCCTTTAATTCAGTTGGCGCCTTTAATGCTGCCAATGTTGCAATAGTGATTAGGCTGCGCGTTTGCTTAGAAATAACATCACGCACCCAGACTTCACCCCAACAATTTGCAGTGACTAACGCTTGCAATGGTTGAGTAAAATCACTGACATTACTAAGCGCTTTATCGACATAAGCGTCCCCCATCACCTGGCGACGTACCTCTAGCCCTTTTTGGTATTGTTCATCATTCATCGGTGGCCCCTTCTATTTTCACTTTTGGTCAATTCATTAAAAATAATCCTGCCTATATACACGTTAAACTTAATCTTAAATAACACCACGCTTTTGTTGTAGCCAGTTGATAATTTGCCCAAGTAGATATCAATTCAGTTTTTACCTTAGCAGGTAAGCGTAGCGGATATATTTTATGACTCTATCTATAAACTCAATCAAATTACTGGCTAAAACACTGTAGTTATAGGTATTATGTTACTGATTTAAAAGCATGATTCTACATCATGATTTTTATTAACTTAATGACTATCAAGGATATGGTATCGCCATGGAAAGAGGCTCGTTGGTTCGTTGGAATACCGAAAAAGGCTTTGGTTTTATCAAGCCAGAAACCGGTGAAAATCAAGATGTGTTTATTCATATTTCAACCCTAAAACACATGGCAAGAAAGCCCATTGTTGGCGATGAGATACTATTTCATCGCGAAAACCAACCCGATGGCAAAGTCAAAGCCGTAAAAGCCAGTATTGAAGGCGTCGCAGTTGTGTCTAATACAACCCGTCCAGCTTCTCACACTGGTCAACATCATCGAAACAGCCCATCTCATCAAGACGAAAACTACCGTTCAAGCCCCGTGCTTGGCCGCGTAATCATGCTTATTATCCTGCTTGGGGTTGGTATTTTCGGTTATAAACAATATCAAAAAATGACCGCTACGCCAGTGCTGACCAATGAGAATGTTGAACAGATGGAGTGGACACCAACCGTATCAAAACCAAGCTCAATCAATCTACAACCACAGTTCAGATGCGAAGCCGGTAAAACACACTGCAGTCAGATGACATCTTGTGAAGAAGCAACCTTTTATATCCGTAACTGCCCAGGCACACAAATGGACGGAAATAACGATGGGGTTCCATGTGAAAGGCAGTTCTGTAATTAAACATGAGGTGATGGAGTCATAGAAAGCAGGTTCTGGCTAACAGCCGCTTGCTTGGGCACTAGGGTGCTAAATCCTAGACCCTAGGTATGAGCCTTTAGATTCTAGGCTTGAGATATAAGGTTCTGGCTAGTCTTTATCTATGTGTCACAGGTGACTATCGTTATTTTTTCGCCTGCTTTCGATACTGGCTTGGGGTCATATTTTTGCAGCGTTTAAAGCTGTGACTAAAATTAGCCCCATCACTAAAACCAAGGCGTTCGGCTATTTCATCAAGTTGCATCGGCGTTAATAATAGCGCTTCGGCTATGCCAAAACGAACATCGTCACGCACTTGGCGCCAACTGGTTTGTTCTAGTGTGAGTTGACGATGTAAAGTGCGAGTCGTTCGAGCTAAATGCTGGGCGATATCTTCCATTGATGCTGTTAAGCCTAAGTGTACTAAGGTGTCTTTTACCAACTTAGCAACAGGTTTCCAGTTTTGCTTTTGTTGCAGTAGCTGGTTGCATTGCGCCTCACATAATCTGGCGGTGGCTTCATTGGCTTTTAATAATGGCAGATCTAATAGCGGTGCTAATCCAGTAAAACCGTTATAACTGGCATTAAACTCAATCTCAGCACCCAGTTTTTGCTTTATATCATTGAGCGACAAGCCTGCGGGCTGGGGCGACGTAAACTGCAATTTTATCGGTAAGTCGTTACTTTCAAATACTTCTCGTTGGATCATCGCAGCGCCCAACATGTCTCTAACTAACACCAGCTCGCCTAACTCTCCAGGAATGTCACATGAGAACCTTAGAGATAAATCGTCTTTAAGCTCAGTTAATGTTATTTGTGAAAAAACATAGGTTAAATCTAGATAACGTAAGCCTAATTCAATCGCCTTTCTCGCAGTGCTGCTCGCCAATAGAGCATAACCCATGATGCCATAACTGGTCAGGTGATAACGGCAACCCAGCTCCATTCCAACCTTGAATGGGCATGAAGTATTGAGCATTAGGTTATTTAACACCTGTAATTCTTTTTTTCCTTCAACCAGTTGCTCGTGGTCGGTTAATTGGGCCCCCGTCAAACCAGACCCTTGCAGCAACCGCTCTTGCTCAATGCCCAGCTCAATGCCATAGGAAACAATAATTTGCACACTGGTAATGCTGCGAAATGTCATAACTGAGGGCTGCCATGTCTTAAAATCACAAATATACGTCCCTTTAGCGCGTAGATCAATGAACAATAGTTTCCTATGCTGGATAGATAATACAATTTATTAACAACTTTTGAATGATCCGTTATCCAGAAATTAATGCTCAACGTAACAAGTAAAAATAGCGATGACGAATAACAAAAGCTAACAACAACCAAGCTCGTTAATAAAAAACCATAACAATAATAGAGGGCGTCATGACCCAAGTGAAACGAAATCCTACTGTGGTGATCATTGGTGCAGGTATGACAGGCATCTTAATGGACATTAAACTGCGCCAAGCTGGCATCACCGATATTGTAGTACTGGAGAAAAAAGACTGCGTGGGCGGAACGTGGCGAGAAAATACCTACCCTGGAGCTGCTTGTGATGTACCCGCTCACATGTATACCTATTCATTTGAACCTAATCCAAATTGGAGCCGCTTTTTTGCCCATGGACCAGAGATTAAACAATACTTTGAGCACGTAGCAGATAAATATGATGTTAAACGAGACATTCGCTTTAACGAAGCCGTTACCGATGCACAATATGCCAATGGCAAATGGACGGTAAAAACCAGCCAACAGCAAACCTATATTGCCGATTTTATTGTGTGCGCCACCGGCATTTTGCATCATCCACAATTTCCAGACATTCCCGGATTAAAAGATTTTAAAGGCACAACATTCCATACTGCCCAATGGAATCATGACGTCGACATATCCGCCTCAACCCGGGTTGGAGTTATCGGTACTGGGTCAACGGCCGCACAAGCCATACCCGAACTGATTACAACCGGAGCTAAGGTGTCAGTTTTTCAGCGCACACCACAATGGCTAATGCACCTGCCCGATTTTACCTTTTCAAAAACCAACAGAAAGTTAATGGCTCGCTTTCCCATCATCACCAAAATTCATCGCAATATGGGCAAGTTTTTTCTAGAACATTTTTTTACCAAAGCAGTCACGGGACACTTTATCCAAAAGCATGCGTTAAATTTTTTGTGTAAAGCCAACTTACGATTAAGCATTAAAGACCAAACCTTACGCGAAAAGCTACGACCTCATTATCAAGTAGGCTGCAAACGGGTCATTATCAACACCACCTTTTATAAAGGCATTCAAAAACCCAATGCTGAGTTAATAACAGAAGGCATTGAGCGCATAACTGAAACAGGCATTATCACTAAAGACGGTAAACATCACGACCTCGATGTATTGGTATTATCGACCGGTTTTAATGCATTTAATTTTATGCGCCCAATGAATCTCATTGGGCGCAACAATTTGCACATTGATAAAGCCTGGGCTCATAAAATCAAAGCCTATCGATCAATGTTACTCAGCGACTACCCTAACTTTTTTTTAATGCTCGGCCCCAACACACCTATTGGTAATTTTTCGGTTATCGCCATGAGCGAGGTTCAAACTAACTACGTTATTAAACTGATCGATAAATGGCGTGAGCATGAATTTGATGAGTTTGAAGCCAAGCAACAAGCCATTGACGACTTTAATGCCTACGTAAAGGAAGGGTTAAAAGGCACTAGCTGGGTTGGAGGATGCCAAAGTTGGTATTTAGATGCCGATGGCGACCCAATTTTATGGCCCTACACCTGGCAACGATGGGTTGATGAAATGAAACAGCCGCAGATGGAACACCTTAATACCCGATCATTTTAGTTGGCTTATCCACCTTTCACCCTTACATATCCACCCGTATTGATTCACTCGTGCTGATTGACTCATACTAGAAACAACTAGGTTTATGATGAATAAAAACACTATATTTATTACCGGCGCAGCTTCCGGCATTGGCTTAGCGACGGCAAAACACTTTCACAAAAAGGGCTACTGGGTCGGTATGGCCGACATCAATTTGGCGCAATTAACACAAGCCACCGATATATGGGATAGAACTCGAATAAGGTTGTTTCAACTGGATGTCAGTGATTTTTCACAAGTACAACACGCTATGGCTAAATTTTGTGCTGAACATAATAACTGCCTGGCCATATTAGTTAATAATGCCGGCATATTGAAAATAGGCTCCTTTGAAGAAATCCCTATCGAACAACATCAGCGCACATTAAGTGTCAATGTCATTGGAGTAATGAACCTATGCCATGCTGCATGGCCATATCTACACAACAATGGCACAAGTACTATTATCAACATGTCATCAGCCAGCAGCGATTATGGTGTACCAGAATTAGCCAGCTATTCGGCCAGTAAGTTTGCCGTAAAAGCCCTTACCGAGGCGCTGGAACTTGAGTGGAAAAAGTACGGCATCAGTGTATGCGATGTTATGCCACCTTTTGTGGCAACCAATATGCTTAAGGCACAGAAAAACAGCGCCAAAGTCATGCAACGACTCGGCGTGAACATCACTGCTGAACACGTAGTCGCAGTGATTGCTAAACAAGTGAAACAGCCTAAAACCCATAGAACGGTCAGTGTTTTTTATGGCCTATTACATAGATTAAGTAACGTATCACCGGCATTTATCAATCGCCTAGCGATGAAGTGGCTAAGTCGATAAAACATGCGGTTCTAATCAGTTAACAATAATAACAAGGCTATAAAAATGGATAACGATAATAAGCCAACACCATTGTCACAAGATAAATCATCATCTGACAAGCCGTCGCAAAACGAACTACCACAAGACGAACCGCTACAAGGCAAACGTCTACAAGCGCCCAAGCTTGAAGCGAAACAATTAATGGTCGCCAAGTGGTTATCATTAGCGCCGTTATACAAGTTACCAGTTACATTATTCAGATATGTATTTCTAGCGATGGACCGAGTACTTGGGCTGACTAAAATTGAAATGGATAAGGTGATTAATTTAACGGTTCCAGTGAGCGCTGGCACTCCTTTTATGGGCACTATTCCTTTGAACGAACATAGCGCCAGCGTTACTAGTACTAGTAATAACAGCAATAACGGTAATGACAGCAATAGCACAATAAAGCTTCGCATCTACCATCCTAGCTCCACCAAGCCTCAAAAAACCTTAGTGTACTTTCACGGTGGCGGCGGCGTTATTGGCAGTATTAACACTCATGACCACTTTTGCCGCTATCTGGCTAAACATGGCAACATGAACATTATCTCAGTCGATTATCGACTGGCTCCAGAACATAAATTCCCCATCCCGATTTGTGATGCTATCGAAGCGTGGAACTATATCAATGCCAACCATCAACAACTTAATATTAATCCACAGCACGTAGGCGTGGGTGGTGACAGCGCAGGCGGATATCTAGCGTGTATCATCGGTTTACATTCACTGCAAACATCGCTGCCAGTACAGGCAAAAGTAACACCCGCATTTCAGTTTTTGATCTACCCAATGGTAGATTTACAAGGCTTAACCGAGTCTTATCGCCGTTTCAATAAACAATTAATACTCACCCGCGATTTAATGGATTATTTCAGGTTAAAATATTTACACTCTCTCGACGAAGTCACTCTGCCATTAGTGAGTCCACTGCAAGCAGCAGACATTAGCGAATCGCCAAAAAGCTACATATTAACCCTTGGGTTCGATCCATTAAGGGACGATGGTATTGCGTATGCCCAGCGCCTAAAAGCGGCAGGCATCAATACACAACACCAACATTATGACGATTGCATGCATGGCTTTATTTCAATCACAAAACTCAGCCCGCGCGCCAAACAAGCCACTCACAACATCGCAATGGCATTAAATAGCTTTAATGATTGATCGTTATAGGTAACCGACAGCAGAACCGACTCTAGAAACCACCAACAGATGATAAAGTTACTCAGGCACCATGTATTACAGGCTAACAAGCCAACTTATGCTAAAATGCGCCGATCAGCTTTATGAATGTGCAATTCTCATTTGTTTGACTGAGCGTAGTGAACCCTACCGTGATTAACTAATGAGGATACACCAATGAGTAAGTTAAATGCCGAAGAGCGTAAAGCTCGAGATAACGATCGTTTTTCAAAACGAGTGGATGAACGCAGAGTAAAAGGCGAAGATGTCGTTGCGTATGCACTTGCCAATGAAAAAGCGTTTAAGTTTCTGACCAAAGATGAGAAACACAGCCTTAAAGAAAGACAAGCGGCACTTGTAGAAGAAGTCAGCATTAAAAAACAGCAACAAGTTGAGCTTAAAAATCAGCAAGAATTAGACAAGGTTCAAGCTGAATTTACTGATACCGCGCAGTAAAACTCCATCAACAGCCATTGTTAATGATGATGGCTGACCACATTCAAATACCGATTTTTATACATTCTAGCCTATAAAAATCGGTATTTGAAAGCTGGTGAAGTTCCACAGGCATGCGACTAAATTGAATCCACTCACTCCAATTCGACTTTCGCAGTTTAATGGTCCATGTTTAAAAGTATTAGTCTGAACCACTTATTTATAGTCTAAAGATCAACGTTTCATTCCGGCTTATCAGCATTATCGCTTAAAAACCTTAGTGAATAGCAGCTAAAAACTTAACCACTAAATCTCACGTTTCGTACACACAAACAAGGCATTGCCGGAAGCCAAATCCCAAGGGATGATTTTGTCGTAATCGTGTTCAAATATTTGAATATCGAAATACGGGCTTAACAATGCTTCAAGTTCAGTAAAACTAGTGGCGACCATCGCATGCGAATCTTGCCATAACTGCGTCGCATCAGACTGAGTTTTACCAATACTTAGATTGAGCGACTGCATCTCACCTTCACCGCTATAATGCCAACCCGATTCAAACACAAACTGACTATCTTCAAATTCGGCACTGTGTCTCACTAACGCCTTGTTATTGATTTTATGTTTATCAACGGTGTTAAAACAAAACAAGCCGCCGGTATTTAATGCCTTATGCACACTGGCAATACAGGCTTTAAGTGCCTCGATACCTGGAGAATAGTGAATGGAGTACAAAAAGCAGGTAATTAAATCGAGTTTTTCTTCTACATAAAACTCAGTCATATTTTGCAAACTAAACTGCGCTTCAGGGCAACGACGCATAGCAATATCGAGCATGGGTTGATTGATATCGAGGCCACTACTTTGAAAACCTAAATCGATAAAATGCCTAACATGAGGCCCCGTTCCACAGGCTAAATCTAAATGCTGTTTACCACTGTTACCCAAAAACTGATGCAAGCGCACTATGCTATTGCTTTGCTGCTGGTAATTAATGTCACAACACATTAAATCGTAATAAGCGGACAAATCGGTATAAAGGGCATTGGTAGACATAAAAAGGGATCGGCGACATAGGCAAATTTAGGGTGGCGCATCATATATCAAATCGCACGATTGAGAAATAAGGAGTGAGAAATAAAGCATGAGAAATAAGTAATCTGAAATGAAAATTCGCTAACAGCTATAATCTAACAAGCCTTCACTCACTAAAATACTTAAAGAAGCCGCTACGCCGTTTAATAACAGGGCCTTTTGGGTAATCATCAATGAATAAGAATTTTGTACTGAACAGTTTAGGAAATAGTTTATTGGGATCTCGCATGCCCCAAAAAAGTGTACTTACATACACTTTCAGGGCGCAAAGCCGTAAACTAGCCATAAAGTGTAGCTTCATACACTGTTGATTAGTTCAGCTATTAAAAAGCCTCAATACAATTAAATATCGAGGCTTTATAAAATAGTGTTGAAGCAACGCAGTTATTGCGGCTTTAAGTCAGATGAAACGTTTAAGCAGACCCACTTACTCTCTCCACTGACTCCCTCACTTAATCTCACGCTAATCACAGATGGCGATCACGCTAATCACAGATGGCGATCACGCTAATCACAGATGGCGATCACGCTAAAATGACTAACGTACCCATCGCATCAGCTCATTCGCATCTATCACCGCACGCTGTCTTTTAATTAGGCTTCCTGCTGAGTCAAAGAGGAATAGTTCAGTTACTCGTGCGTTATGCTTGGCGATAAACGCATCGCCCTCAGGCGTTGCTGTTCTAGCAAGCAGAAAGTACACGTTATCACCAAGATGAGATCGAGCTTCATTCATCTGCTCTGTTTGGGTGATACTTGAAACAAGGTTAGGATCATAAACAAATACTACCGCAGGTTTGCCCGTACCAATTTGTTCAAGATTAGACGTAAACCCCTTGGGCATCAGCATTAACAACAGCCCAAACAGCAATACTATGGATGCTATGACACTTATCGCAACCCAAGGCATTTTACGAGGCGCGTTGGTAGGTTTATCCATAATGATAGATCTCTCTTTTAAGTGTTGAAATACATACCCAAGCAAAACAGTATAATCAATAAACCTGAGGCTTAGATTAAAAACGTCTGGGATGAATAGACAATAGGTGATTTAGACGGCAATAACGTTTACTCTGCCCTCACTAAATATCGACCACTAAGAACATAATGCAATACACTGTGCATTATGCAAAGTATACAGGCAACACATCATCACGTGTGCCACTGCATGTCGGCGCAGTTAACGTTCATTTTGTTATTGTTTTAGAATGAGTGACTTGAGTTATTTTTACCTATTTTATCTGAAGGATTAATTTTTAATGGAAAAAGTGTTTGAAAGATTGATGTATGCATCACGCTGGATCATGGCGCCGATTTATTTGGGATTAAGCCTAATCTTATTCGCCTTAGGCATAAAGTTCTTTCAAGAGATCTTTCATATTATCCCCAATATTTTCTCGATAAAAGAAGTCGATTTGGTGCTAATCACCCTATCGTTAATCGACATCACTTTAGTCGGTGGTCTACTCATCATGGTGATGTTTTCAGGTTACGAAAACTTCGTCTCACAACTCGATGTGGGTGAAGGCAGTGAAAAACTCAACTGGCTTGGCAAGATGGATGCAGGCTCGCTAAAAAACAAAGTAGCCGCATCTATTGTGGCGATTTCGTCTATTCACCTACTCAAAGTATTTATGAATGCCGAAAATATCGCTAACGACAAAATCATGTGGTATTTGCTCATCCACATCACCTTCGTGTTATCGGCCTTCGCCATGGGATATCTGGATAAAATTACACGCAAGTAATAGCAGATTTACGTCGTGGAAATGGCATAGACAATATCGTGGGGCAGAAAGTTTACTCTGCCTCACTGATTTAGAATGAAACCCCAAACGAAGTGCATAAAATAGCCAGTTGGGAGATCCAACAAGCTTAATAAAAATCATCAACCTATTTTAGGAGCAAACATTTACCTTACTCGGGCAAATACCTAACAAAGTCACCATCATCTAGAACATTTTGCAATACCGTGGGTGAGATTGGGATCAAACCTACGTTTAAACCAAAAGGCTTAAACACTTTATTCAAAACCACAACGCTTGGGTTGCTTCTATTATTTTCTATATCAGAAAGCTTTTTACGAGAAACGTTAACTAACTTTGCATATTTTTCTTGGTTCAAACCGAGCACCTGTATGCGTAACTGAATTAAGGCATCTCCTTGTGTAATGTTAGAAAATAGTAATTTAGTTATAACATTATTAATAACTGCCCTACGTAACTTAGCATCCTTAATAGCCGTTTTCGTAGACGAACGTTGCCTAGTTTGAGTTTTATCACTAGATGTTACATCGCTTGCAAATGACTTACCTCTAGGAGCTCCCTCCAATCTAGGGAGCGGGCCTCTCTGAACAACAACGGGTTTTCCAGCATCTCCAACTGTCATATGGACAACGCTGTTATCAACTCGATTCGTTATAATTTGGTCGCTTCTAGTCTGTATACGTTCCCCCTCGCTGTTAAATTTCATATTGCTATCAGAATTATGTTTTTTTAAGAAGTTAACTGTATTCGTTAAATTTTTCTTTTTCATAATAATTCCCATTGTTTCAATTTTTCATCTAGAAAATCAAACCCAAATGTTGGCATATTCACTATTTGATCAGGAACACCACGATCGATTAGCCTTTGCTTTAAACCGACTAGTTGATGTGCTGTTGTCCTTAGTTCATTTATCAATAGTTCTGGATCAATTAAATCACTTAAGGAGTAGGCAATCTCAATAAAATTAAATTTACCACCAAGTTCAAGATCTGGAGCAGCCCATTTCGTTGTTCTTGGTATACCATCTGGATCAGCTTTCATAGGCGCAAAGTCATAAATGGGGGTTAACCTTATACCCTTGTCATCTTTATAGAATGAAGTATTTCGTCCGTGGTTATCGCTATTACCAAACGCAATATTTAATAAGTCACGGCGAACCCATTCAATAATAAATGCCTCAACATCAAAATGCAGGTGCTTCTCTTTGACTGTATTACTCTGAGTGATCAGGTCAACCAACTCACGTATTGTCTCACCATGATCTAGAATAGTAGCTGGCGGTTTTTTTAACATTGAGTACACAGATTCCATACCATAACGTTTGGTAGTCCCATCTACTTGAGTCTCTATATCGAACCTTGGCAACCAAAGTGAATGATAGTTTTCACCTTTTTCTAGTTTCATGTCTGCTACAGGTATAGTACTAAAACCCATAGCGGTTAACTCATGATAATAGTGGTATTCGGCAACTAATACCGCATCATTAACTCCCCTTCTATTCCCTCTTGGGAATTTAACGAGGTAATACATATCATCAATATTTGTATTGTCTTGATAGGTATCTATCCACACGACATCGTTTTTGCTACGTCTTAGTAGCAGTTTTGGGGCTTCTCCACCTGCTCCAGTAGCTCCACCAGCAGCGGCCCCCCGAGTTTGTGCGTAACTCAAAAAGTCTGCACCTCTACTTGCTACGTCTGAAACTTCAAAGTATTGATTAGGAACTCTATTAACTGCTTCTATAGATTCTTTGATACGCAAATTTCCAATGGGAGAAATAGTGCCATATGCTAGCAACACGAACTTTTGTTGATTGGCTGACATCCCATCTGTATCTATTTGAGTCAGCCAGTACTTTCGGCTTGAGCCACTAGGGATGATGTCGTCAATGAACTTCAACCAACCTTGTTGTCCATTGTCATCAAAATAAAATTCAACAGGGTGATTTATAGATACTGCATGGTGATCATCCGCAGAAAGATTAGCAATTATATAGTCAAGTTCATAATCGACTTCGGTAGCGTCAAATGTGTAATCAGCATTATTCGGGAATGTAATCTTCGCAATATCCTTCCATGAGTTATCAATGAAAGCTTGTACAGTTAGTTCATTTAAATTTTCAAGATTAATATCTTCCATTGAATACTCTTTTTTATACTTAATGAACACTATTGTACTCAAAAACATGTAAAATCTCAATAAAAGTAACTTATAGTACTCAATAATTGTTATCACCTTCAATTACTGAGTACTATAAAACTCATTTGGTTGTTTGTTCTTGTCGTTAATTTGGATAATTAGAAGATTGCTACGCTGATAGCTAATACGTCATATAATACTCAAAAGCTATCGGGCCGGTTTATTATTGAGTTGTATAATACTCAGCAATGAGCCATAACACTACGTATTGAGCATTATATAACTCAATAATCGCATGTTTACATAACATCCTTTAAATGCTTGGCTGACTAAACTTAAATAAAACGCCAAACAACAAATTGAACGCTTATTTAAGAAAAATAAATTCGACCTACACTTATGAATACGAGATAAATATCAGTCTTATCGGTCTTCGTCATTGGATATTTGGATAAAATTACCCGTAAATAACAATCCATCACAAAATAAAAAGCCCCGATACATAACAGCATCAGGGCTTTTTATTTACTATCGATTAGTACCACACTTTAGGATCAGCGTTATGATTCTGCGCGACATCAATACTAATCCCCAGACCATTAAGAATTTTAAACACTGTCGAGATATAAACATCATTGCCTTTCTCAACACGGATTAAGGTCTTTTTGGTCACGCCACACATCATCGCCGCCACATCTTGAGTCAGTGCTGCGTTGTTTCTGGTTTCTTTAATGAGTAAGCCCAAGGATTGTTGATTGAGTGCAGATGCCATAACGTTAGTCCAAAGTGTACTTTGCTACACTTTATAGTGATTTACTCTTTTGCTTCAGTTAAAAGTGTAACATAGTACACCTTCACAGTGTCTAGGTTGTTAAATGAGTTAAAGTGTAAGTTGTTACACTATACGATTATTTCGTGATTTGCTGATTAAATGTAATCACTACAGACTGTGAAATTGACCCGAAGATTGATAGAAATCAATATAGATAACGACAAAATCATGTGGTATTTGCTCATCCACATCACCTTTGTATTATCGGCCTTCGCCATGGGATATTTGGATAAAATTACCCGCAAGTAATATCAGGCTCACTTGATGTAAATAGCAGAGATAAATAGTGGGGGAAAGTTAACTCTTCCCCACTTATTTTTAATGACCTATTTGAAATGGACGACACAACCACAATCTACATTCGAGGTTTACACTCATTCCTGCGGATGGACTTAATTACTTTTTCATCATTTATCTAGCCACTATCCGGCTATTAAACTGATGTTGATATGCTAGCGGGTGCGTTTAGCACTAACGGTTAACATCAGCAGACCGATTGCAGTAGCAAAAAATAAATACGGTACACCCGCCTGCCAACTTGCTTGGCTATTCACACCAAAAAAATCGACATATAGTGCAGCTTGAATGGGCCCCATGTACCAAAGTGCCGGATAAAGCACTTCAAACATCCGTTTTGTTCCTGTAAACGTGCCACAAAAATAGGCCAAAGATACAGTAAATGAAATGGCGATAATCAATTGAACCAGCAACAACCACTCAGCTCCTCCTGTAAAGCGCAGCACACTTCCCATACTTGCTAAGCCTAATAACATCCATGCTGCTGAATAACTGGCTAAGCTTTGTAATATGGGGGATTGTTTGCTGTAAGTCATCAGCTCTACCGTATTCGATTGTTTTTCTAATTGGCCTAACTGAGAAATCACTAACACGCACCACAACCATGAAATGGGTAAAAAAATGCTGAGAAGTAAATCCTGGCTGATAAACAACTGAATACCATTCAACACCAGCAAACCGATAAACCAATATACCGAATGGCCTTTGAGTATTAATTTTAGCTCTAATCTTAATAAACGAGTAAAAGCGAAATGCTGAGTTAACGTGACAAAAAAACTATCCAGTAGGCTAACCACTTTGGTTTTTAATGTGAAATTCATCCATAAATCTGGTTTGTTTTCAGATAGTGAGTGTGCGCTAAAACGGTCAAAAAAGATAAACGCTAACACTAAACAACCAAGACAAATAAGAAGCAAAGGCAGCGCTCCCCAAAGGTGCATTATCGTCGGCTCTATTCCTTGCCAAACAAAGGTATTTATTTCGCGTGTTTCATCACTGATATTTATGCCTATATTAGTATTACCTTGCTGTAGCGGAAAGCGCTCTGCGACTTCTGCATCTAAATGGTCGACTAATGCTCCGATCCCAGACACGCTTTCAATGGTTTGAACAATAGAGCCAATCCATAAGAAAAAATAAACGACGTTGCCTAACCCGCCTCTAAGCCACTTAATTGACTCAAACATTATCGCGATAGCGGCAATAGCCAATAGCATTGGCAATACAAAAACGAATTGTGGCCATGCTAACGCCCAAAGATCGATTTGATAACTTTCACCATAATAAAGCTGGATCCCAATACTACTCAGCAACATAACCAGCACAATAGAAAACAGAATAAATACACTTGTGCACCACTTGGCTAATAAAAAAGTCAGTTTATTAATCGGGGTTGCTGCGATGAGTTCACAGGTCATTGATTGTCGGTCTAATTCAAGAGCATTTTTGACCAGATAAAAACAGATAAGAGGCAAAAACAACACGTTCAACATCGCGAGGCATATACCAAGCCAGGCGCTATTGTAGATACCACGATAACCATTAATCACTAGCGTTTGATAATGGGCATCAGGGGATGGGAAAAAAAGTAATGTTAATACCGACATCGCCAGAAGTGTTACTACAAAGCTTTGCTGGCGAGTTCGTTGTTTAAAATCAGCGACAATGCATTGCCAAACTTGATTCATTAACTTGCCCTCGCATAGCCAATTTGAGCTTGTCGATGACTGGTAAAATAAAGGTAAGCATCCTCTAAGGATGGAGTTCTTGAAATGGCTCTTTCATCGGGGCAATTGTCAGCAATAATGTTGAGTTCAACCATGGTGTCTTTACGCACACTATGGCCAACAATAAACTCATGCTGAATTTGCTTTAGTTCACTGAAATTTGCGATGAGTTGCCAGCATTTATTAGCGATCTTATCTTGAAGTGCACGTGGTGATTCTGATTGAATTAAACTCCCGGAGTGCATAATCGCAATACGGTCTGCGATGGATTCAACATCTGCCACGATATGCGTAGAGAATATAATGCACCGTTCACCTGCCAACTCGGTTAATAACTGGCGAAAATTGGCACGCTCTTGTGGGTCAAGGCCAACGGTGGGTTCATCAATAATCAGCAATTTGGGATCATTAAGTAAAGCCTGTGCAATACCAATTCGTTGTTTCATGCCGCCAGAATAGCCTTTCAATGGCATATGCGCAGCGTGCGTTAGGTTGAGTTTATGAAGTAAATCGTCGATGGTGTGATTTGCGGTTAATTTATCTAACCCTTTTAAGCTAGCCATGTAGTGCAGAAATTCGATGCCGGATAACTGATCATATACCCCAAAATATTGTGGCAAATAACCCAGCTCTTTCCTCAATACTTGAGGTGACTTAATAATATCTTGCCCTTGCCAGAAGATATTCCCATGGGTTGGTTTTGTTATTGTTGCGAGAATACGCATCAAGCTAGATTTACCCGCACCATTAGGACCTAACAGCCCCAAAACCCCCGGCTCAACTTGCAGCGACAGCGATTTGATTGCAGGCTTAGCCTTTTTCCCACTTTGGTATTGATGACTAAGTGATTGAATATCCAATAACATTGTATTTCCCTATATAGATCAAGATGAAATAACAATGCAAATACAGCGCCAAAAATAATCTATTAAAATTCAACAAGTTAAGCTTCACTCAATTAGAGTGTTTACAAATAATGCTGAATTTAACTAACTATTGGTGAAATAAGTAAAGCTTTGAGCCCAATATCGTTCACATCGCATCCTAATAAGACTTAACGAAAAAACCGTTACATATTAAGCAACAAGCGAAAAACAAAAAGCCTCAATACGGTTAAGAATCGAGGCTTTCTCTTTTATAAGAAGTTTGGCTTTAGGCTTTTATCAATCACCTAAGTGTTGAAGCGATGCAGTTATCACCGATTTAGACAAAAAAGAAAGTTTATTCTGCCTCCACTAATATGCAGTCGCTAAACGAGTTAGAAGTATATGTTGTTACACTATCGAATCGATTACGCCCTACTTTTAAAATTAACACTGGCTTTTTTATCAGCATCATAGATATTATGAGATTGATTATTATCAAGTTATGAATGGATGCTGTTGGTAAATGATTCTTAAAACTAAAACACTAAAAATGACCAAAACGCCGCAAACGATTGCCGGTCAAAAACAAGAACAGGATGTGGCCTTCTTCTTACGCCGCGCATTTAAAGACAACCCTGAAGTACTGGTTATCAACGACTTCAAATTCAGCTTTAATAATGAAACAGCTCAAATCGATCACTTGATTGTGTATACCTATGGCTTTGTGCTCATTGAATCAAAAAGCATAAAAGGTCACGTTAAAGTGAACAACCAAGGCGAATGGACACGCAGTTATAACAGCCAATGGTCAGGTATGTCTTCGCCCATCAAGCAAGTTGAGCTGCAACAAGCCTTATTGAAAGAAATGCTCATGCATCATAGGAATGACATATTAAGCAAGTTACTGGGTATAAAGCAGCAAGGCTTCAATGGACGCTGCTGGCATTATTTATGTGCGATATCCAGTAATGCGGTGATCGACCGAAAAACCATGCCCAAAGAGATTTCAGACAAACTGTATAAAACTGAGTTTTTGGTCGATGAACTCAAAAATATCATGAATCTTAAACACAAATTGCTCCGCTTGGTCAGCGTCACCGACACTCGACCAGACTTTAGCCAACGGGAACTCGATTCAATCGGTCAATTTCTTATTAGCCAACATCTCGACTCAAATACTCAGCAAGTTGACGCAGCTCCAGCACAACTAAAGCAAATCCAAGCGATACCCAAAAGACCAGAACTAAAACCAGAGCTTGAGCCAGAGCTTCAACCAGCGTTAGCGCCCATTAATGCTCTAGCTCAATCTACTGTCGCAATACTTGCACCAGCAGCGGTTGTCGCATTAGCGCCAGGCCAACAACCTATAATAAGCTGCAAACATTGCGGTGAATCAACACAATACACCCCGATGTATGGCAAGTTCGGTTACTACATCAACTGTAACCAGTGCAGTAAAAATACATCGATGAAATTACCATGCCCACTATGCATGAGTAAAAATACCAAAGTCACTAAGCGCAAAGAAACCTACACCTTGAATTGTGTAGATTGTGAGTTTGAAAATAGGTTGATTTAAATGTTGTAGGGAATGACAAGACGTTAAAAACGTTTACTTAGATCTAATTTATCCTGAACTTACCTGTTGCTCGTTGGATAAGCCCATTAAAGGAAAAGTAGTATGCCATGGACAAATAAACATCTGAAATGGTTAGAAAATACAGGAGAGATAATAACAACAGCTTGTGGTAAGCAAGCCCCTATTTATACTTTTAATCCAGATATGACTGACGAAGCTACAATGTCTGCCTGGGCGAAACATTTCAGAAATCATTATTGTGATGATAAAGAGATTGATGAATTAAGAGAAGGCACTGGCCTATCTAGATCTGAGTACTTATTAAAAGTAAAACTCCCAGTTCAAAAAATTACAGCGCCCCATGAAAAAACAGGTCCCGCTACACGGTCTGGGGATTTCACCGAGATACTTGTATCTGACTTTCTGGAGTTTAATTTAAATTACTGGGTTCCAAGAACTCGTTATGAATTTAAAGTGAACCCAAACTTATCTGAAAATGGTTCTGATGTAATTGGTTTTAAGTTTTCTGCTGATGGCAAACCTAAGAATGATGAGTTAATGATATATGAAGTTAAAGGATCATTAACTGGAAATAAACCTTCAAATCGATTACAGATAGCAGTAAATGACTCAAATAAAGATCGCTTTAGAATTGCAGAGTCTCTTAATGCAATAAAACAACGATTAAAATTAAAGGGTCTTCAACAAGATGTACCTAAAGTACAGCGATTTCAAAACATTGGAGATCATCCGTACAAAGAAAAATACGGAGCTGCATCTGTTTTAACTAATACAATGTACTCTGATACAGAGTTAAATAAAACTGATACCACAGGGCATATTAATAACTCTTCTTTAAGTTTATTGGTTATTAAGGGAGATGCTTTAATGGATTTAGTTCATTTCTTATATCAAAGGGCTGCTGATGAAGCTTGAACATAGCTCAAAAATATATCTGTCTATTACAAAATCTAAAGCGAAAATGTATGAATTTGGTGTAGAAGAAGAGCATCATATTAATTTAACGATTGAACCTCAAAAGTTACTTTTACTAACTATTGGGATACTAGGTGATTTATCCGCTATAGAGGCTTCTCATTTAGCCAAAAATGAGAATAATGAAGAATACATATCTTTAAAATCTCAACTGATAGATGTAAGCCAATATTTTGATTCTTTGAACAATTCAAGATTAGAAAGCTCATTATCTAACTATTTAAATTTATTAGGTTCAGCCTCTTATTACTTAGCTGATATGCCAGGTAGTTCTTTAGTTTTAATAAATTCTGTAGATTATGACATTGATATCCTTACACCTTCCTATATCGAAGGTATTTTGATTTGGCTATTAAAAGGAAATTTACTGCATGAATGGTATATCGTAAAAAATTGCGATTTTGAAAAAGAGCTAGAATATTTTACATCGAGTATAACTAATTGCTTCAAACAAGAAGTGCCATTTGCTCAACTTGATGATGCAATAAAAAAATTAAGGGGAGCTGTATACGCAGGCGGAAATGCACGTGAGCTGTTACTTGTAGATATATTGGGTGCTATAGCGAAGAGAAAGTTAAAATATTCATCGTTAATTTGCCTTCCAAAATATACAGGTTTAACAGTTAACCTTTGGAAATCAGCACTAGCTAAAGACGATTTCATAAAAGAGTTTTGGCCCGCGCAACGTTTGTTAGGTGAGAATGGGGTTTTTGAAGGGAAATCAGCTGTTGTCCAGATGCCAACCAGTGCAGGCAAGACAAAATCAACGGAATTAATTATACGCAGCTCTTTTTTATCAAAAAGAAGTAATTTAGCTGTAGTTGTCGCCCCATTCAGAGCTTTATGTAGGGAAATAGCTGATTCATTTAAAAAATCATTTTCAAATGAAAATATCAAAATCAATGAACTACAAGATGTACCACAATTAAATCCCAATGATTTAGCAATGATTAATGACCTGCTGAATATAGAGGATGATGATAATGTTAGTAGTTCCGTCATTATAACAACACCAGAAAAATTAGTTTATTTACTTCGCCATGAACCAGAATTAGCATCTAATATTGGTTTATTAATTTTTGATGAAGGTCACCAGTTTGATTCTGGTTCTAGAGGAATTACATATGAATTATTACTGGCATCCTTAAAGGCAAATATCCCTGTTGATTCTCAACTCATACTTATTTCGGCTGTTATGTCTAACGCTGAAACCATAGGTGATTGGTTGTATGGCGAGAATGGGACGGAGGTTAAAGGTACTCACTGTTTACCTACTATTAGATCAACAGCATTCGCTAGTTCTACAGGTAAATTACAATATATAGATAAAGATTTTATAGGAGAAAGGGAGTTTTTTGTTCCTAGAATAATAGAACAAGTAAATTTAGGAACTCGCGGTACAGAAAGCGTTGACCGAATATTTCCAAAAACAGGAGATAACTCGGCTATATCTGCATATCTAGGTATAAAATTGGCTCAACAATCACCAACTGCTATATTTTGTGGAACGAAATCTATAATCACATCCATTTGCAAAACGCTTGTAGATCATTATTCAAGAGGGTTAGAAATACCACCTCCGCTATCTAATAGTGATCAACAAGAATTATCAAAGATTGCAAGTTTAAGCCGAAAGCATTTTGCAGATAAGAGTATATTCCCTAGAGCTATCGATTTAGGTATTTTACCTCATGGATCTAATATTCCAAATGGTCTTAGAGTGTCTGCTGAATGGGCGATGGAGAATAATAAAGCTTCGCTTGTTGTTTGTACTTCAACACTAGCTCAAGGTGTAAACCTTCCAATTAAGTATTTAATTATTTCAAATACAGCTCAGGGAATAAATAAAATATCCACAAGAGATTTTCATAACCTTATAGGTAGGGCTGGTAGATCGGGTTATCACACTGAAGGCAGCGTTATTTTTTCCAATACAAAGCTATATGATGAACGACTTACATGGGATGGTGATAAAAGATGGAAAGAAGTAAGAGCTCTATTAGACCCTTCTAATTCAGAGGACTGCGTAAGTAGCTTAAAACGGTTGATTGAACCCATTATAGTTGGCAGGAAACAATTGACAGCAATTGAGTTTATCAAAAGCCCTAATCATTATAGAGATTTATGCATAAAAGTTGCAATAGAGGATAAAATTACAGGGCAAGACTTAAAGGATTTGATATTTGAGCTAGATAGTAAGAAAAAGACAATCAATGCACTTGAAAGTTATATGATGTCTTTTCTTAAAGACGCACCAGAAGTTGATAATGAAACTATCTTTTTAGATTTGGCTCAAGGAACATTGGCTCATCATTTGTGCTCTGACAAAGAGAAGCTCTTACTCATCGAAGCTTTTGAATTGATCTATAAATCTGTAATTAAAGTTGAACCAGATAAACTAGCTTTTTACGGTAAAGCACTCCTAGGAATTGAAGACTTAATATTCATTGAAAAATGGTTAGAAGAAAACTATGAAAATTTATGTACTCAAGAAGGTATATTTGAGTTATTTAAGTGCATTTGGCCACTGCTGTTAAATGTGTGTAGAAATGAACTGTTTGAAAAATTAAGCCCTTTAGAGATGGTTTTAGAGTCCCCCTGTGTCAGGATTGTTGTCACCCCTTAAAATCATCCAATAATTAAATAGAGGGGGCGGTCAATGAGAGCTCAA